>NTKA01000013.1 GCA_002456975.1 Halieaceae bacterium MED-G27 | reverse complement strand
TTACTACTATTTGAATGCGGAAGCGCCTTATCCTGCAGCCAAAGTGCTGGCGGAGGGCTTGGACAGTGAGACCCTTGAGGCAACCTCAAAGAACTACGAACTGACGGGTAATGCTTGGCGTCAAGCACAGGAAGTGCAAAAGAGTCTGCCCATGCTTGAAACCGCGGCGTCTAAATCAGAGAACGGCGATTTATTTTCTCGTTTGGGGAGCGTTTACTTAGATTTGGATCAGAACCAGAAAGCAGTTGATGCTATTCGCAAGGGCTTGGACAGAGGCGGTGTTAAGCGTCCAGATCAGGCTAGGCTGGCGCTGGGTATGGCTTTGTTTAATCTTGGGGAATTCAACGCGGCTCGCCGCGCCTTTCGAGAGGCCGCCAAGGATGAGCGCTCGAAGACATATGCACAGCAGTGGCTACGTTACATTTCTAGCGAAGAAAATCGCTTAGAAGAACTGGCCAAGGAAATGGGTTGATGCGCCCAGTAGAAAAGAAAAAGCCGCTGTAAACAGCGGCTTTTTTTGGAAAAACTGATTTCGTGCCTTAAGAAGGCACTACGTTCTCCGCTTGTGGGCCCTTTTGACCGTCGGTTACGGTGAACTCAACTTTCTGACCGTCAGAAAGTGTTTTGAAGCCGTCGCCTTGAATGGCGCTAAAGTGAACGAAGACGTCGGGACCGCCCTCTTGCTCGATGAAACCATAACCCTTGGTCTCGTTGAACCACTTAACGGTTCCTGTAACTGTAGACATACTGATTTACCTTTTTTGTTTACTTTGTAATGCTCGTTGCAGCAAGCTGCGATGTGAAAACGTTTGGAAACCAGTGGTTACAGTGACGCCTCGCAATGCGAACTCGACTAGTATACACAGATCTCGGCTATGTCTAATGAACCTTTTATGGCGGTTTAGCGCGATTTAACTCATTTATTGGCCAACAGCTAACACTCTGACGCTGTTGGTGCCCCCAGCTAGTCCTACTTGACTACCCATTGTCATCATAATGAAGTCACCTTTTCCCACAAATCCTGCGTCGCTCAAATACTCTAGGGTGCGTGCTTCAATATCAGACGGGTCGAACGCAGTCATGTCAAAAAAGACCGGTATGACGCCTCGGCATAGCGCTAATTTTTGCAGGGTCTCCGCATTCCGACTCAAGGCAAAGATTGGAAGGCCGGAGCTCAGTCGCGACATGAGCATCGGAGTTCCACCAGTTTCCGTGTGGGTGGCGATGCCCCGAACGCCGGGGAAGTGATTCGCCCCGTACATAGTTGCAAGCGCGACGGTCTCGTGTGGTGAGCTAAACTCGCGATCCGCTCTGAATTTTGAGGTGCGCGCCACCGGATGACGTTCTGCTCCGAGTGCGGCGTTTGCCATGGCTCGCACAACTTCTACGGGATATTCACCCACCGCTGTTTCCGCAGATAGCATGACAGCGTCGGTACCATCCAACACAGCGTTAGCCACGTCAAAAACTTCGGCGCGTGTTGGCATCGAATTGCTAATCATCGATTCCATCATTTGCGTCGCCGTAATGACCATGCGATCGCGTTTTCTGGTTCGAGATATAAGGTCTTTCTGAATACCAATTAGCTCTGCATCGCCGACTTCGATACCGAGGTCGCCTCTGGCAACCATGACACTTTCGCAGGCGTCGATAATCTCATTTAAAAGGCTGTCATCCGCCACTACCTCGGCTCGCTCGATCTTTGCAATGATGGCAGCGTTTACGCCTTGCGCGTGCAGTAATTGCCGCGCCTCTAAAATGTCCGCGGCGGAGGCCACAAAAGAGACAGCAACAAAATCCGGTTTAATACCTGACATCAGCGCGATGTCGGTCTTATCTTTGTCGGTTAGAGCCGGCGCAGCAATCCCGCCTCCGAGTTTGTTGACTCCTTTCCTAGAGCTTAAGCGCCCCCCTACTAGCACCGTGCACTCAATTGCCCTTGGCGCTACCGCTTCTACGCGTAACCGAAGTTTTCCATCATCCAATAACAGGATATCGTCGACCTCGACACTGTTGGGCAAGTCTTCAAACTCGATGCCGACCCCGGCACTCGTGCCTTGCTCAGGGTCAATATCAAGGCTCAGTAAAAAGCTATCGCCGGCAAACAAGCGAACCCCGCCGTCGGCAAAGCTAGCAACCCGGATTTTAGGTCCTTGCAAATCGGCTAGGATGCCTACGTACTTTCCCTGATGTCTCGCTTGCCGGCGAATTCGGTCGGCGATTTTTTGATGATGGCTACCAGCACCATGGCTGAAATTGAGTCGAAAGACATTGACGCCGGCACCAATTAGTTTGCCGATCATGTCCTCACTGTCACTACCGGGACCAACGGTTGCTACTATTTTTGTTCTTCTGTGACTTCGGATTTCAGATGAGGACACTCATCACTCCTGATAATTGATTCCGAGGGCGTCCAGATCTGTACCAAGCCTTGACCCAGAGCTCTCATTGCATCGGCCCCCCAGCCGACCCCCAGCGATCGCATGACTCGCGATCTTCTAGCTTGTGTATCTTATCAGGTCGCTATGTAGGTCAGCGCGAAAAATAGTTCCACTTTTTACTCAATTTCCGACAATCTAGGAGCTGCGCTAGGCTTGCGATACCATGATTCGATGAATTAAAGGCCGAAGAACCATTGTCAGACCAACTACGATCTCCTAATCCGCCGCTTGGGTATGCCGTTGAGTGTCACTTACCGGAGGCACAACAAATCCGTTTGGTTGCGGAGTTTCACGCGCACCGGATTAGGCCCAGTCGGATTGCATACCGACTCGGGATTGATATCGCACTTGTAGACAGCTTGGTAGCGGGCGAGTACCAGGCAGCGTTGTTTCAGCGTTGGTTAGCGGTAGCGCAACGCAGCCGGCGCGACGCGCGGGTGAGATCAGCCGAGAAACTTCGAGGTCAAGCGGCTTATGAAATTAGAAAGGCCGCTGAAAGAGATTACGAATTAACAGCCGATAGTGGCCGGTAACGAGAAAGATTGGATGGGAGATCATGAACAAAGGTCTGGCACAGTGGCATGAAATCATGCGCTCCAGTGATACCAAGGCATTATTTGACCTGATACACCCGGACTGCGTGTTTTGGTCGCCTGTTGTTCACACGCCTCAGGTGGGAAGGGACATTACCTTTGCCTACCTTAGTGCGGCCACGGATGTGTTATCTGAGGGTTTCGAGTACACGCGCGAAATTATTTCAGGGGATCACGCTGTTCTTGAATTCACCACCACAGTGGATGGTATCTTTGTCAACGGTGTAGACATCATCACCTTCAGCGATAACAAAATTCTCGAGTTCAAAGTTATGGTCCGGCCACTAAAAGCAATCAATGCTGTGCATGGCCAGATGGGCGAAATGCTCGAAAAGCTGAAGGCGGCTAGCGCCACACATTAATAGTGGGCGGCATGTGCCGCCCACATTGTCACCTAAGTGTCAGTGAGCCGACTTTCCTACTAGAAGCTTATCGTTGCTCTGATCCCGATATTGCGGCCAGGTAGTGGGATCGCATCCTTAACGAAGGAAGAGTGGTTTCTGGCCACTTCATCGTTGAGGTTCCGTCCGAAGGCTGTGATCGTGAGCACTGATTCACTATCGAGCATGAATGACTTTGAAAGGCTGGCATTGATAAGTGTAAATCCCTGCGTGGTGGTTTCACCCAAAGCCACATCGGACTGACTCTCAACGTCGACAACCTCTAATGACGCTCCAAGCCCGTTGTTTGCCGAGTAATCGAGTGCAATCACATTCCTCGCGGGTACGACCCTGGGCACATTACCTCCGCTTGAGAACTCGGCGCTTACAGCATCTCGCTGTAGACGAAAGTCCAGGATGCCGGATGCCACAGTGAATGAACGCCCAACTTCAAGTTCGTAACCGGTGAATACAGCGTCAGCTTGTGTAAATTCAGCCAGAATGAGGCCGCCATGATCATCATGGTGTTCCTCTTCATGACCTTCCTCTTCTTCACCGTCGTACTCTTCATGTTCTTCTTCTAGCTCGTCACGGAGATAGATGTAGTTATCTATGCTGTTGCGATAAATCGCTGCACGCGCATACCAATCATCACCTTCATAGTTGATCGAGAGATCCAAATTATTGGAGCGCTCGGTTTTCAAGTCGGCATCACCAACTTCAAACCGTGCCGATGCTAAGTGCGCGCCATTCATAAATAGCTCAACCGATGAGGGCATCTTTGCCACCGATGCAAGGCCAAGCGCTAACTCAGTACTATCGTTTAGGTCAGTGCTTAGAGTTCCAGCAAGGCTGAGGCTGTCGTCATCGAAAGTGAAGGGCATAGACTCATGCTCTTCTTCGTGATCTCCCTCATGCTCTTCCTCGTGCTCCTCTTCTTCATGATGTTCAGCCGCGAAGCCCTGTCTTTCGACAGAATCCCAACGAGCTCCAACATCGAGATGCCAGTTGCTAAGTTCGAGGCCAGTAAAGAAGCCCACAGTGGTTTCGGTAGATTCGACCGGCTGCATAAAGACTTCTTCTCCCAGGATAGAGATGTCTTCTACAACATGATTAAGCACGACTCGGCTAGCGCTGTCATCCCCTCCGAGGTCGAAAATCACCGATAATTCAGTTGCCTCGTTGCTGAAAATCGTAGGTTCTTCCGAATGCCCCGCGTGTTCGCCTTCATGCTCCTCTCCCTCATGCTCCTCTTCTTCATGGGCTTCTTCGGCATGTTGCTCGGTGAGCATATAGTCGGTGTTTCTCAGGCTGTAGTTAATACTGTTAAGTAGCCCACCACCTACGTTGTAGCTTCCTTCGATAGTAAAGACATCGGATTCAGTGGATGAGAAAATACGTTCTTCACCATGTTCTTCATGGCCCGCTTCGTGACTTTCCTCATGACCCTCCTCATGACCTTCATCATGCTCTTCCCCATGTTCGCCTTCGTGGTAAGAGTGCGCGGCTTCGCTGTGAAATGGCACGCCATAAGTAGAAGTAAGCTGCTGAAACGAGGCGCCTACATAGCCCCAGTCACCAGTTTTGGAGACACCAAAGCGGTGTGACTCTGATTTCTGGTCGGAGTTCGCCAGCATATCCATGCCGTGCTCTTCATGCTCTTCGTGCTCCATCTCGTGTTCTTCTTCATGCTCTTCTTCATGGTGCTCCTCCTCAGAATGAAGAATGGCTCCCATGGGGACGTCATAAGGGTTGGCATCGAAGGTTTTAAACGCATAGCTGGTGTTTAGGCCTGCAACATTGCCCTGCCAAATGGCAGAAAATGCTGAGCCATCGTTGACTGATTGGGCTTCAGCGCCAATTTCCAGCGACGACTCAGATATCGGTGATCGCGCAATCGTATTGTCAACTACGTTCACAATGCCGCCACTGGTCCCGTTGGCGTAGAGCAGTGCCGAAGGTCCACGAACGACCTCAATTTGTTGGACGTTGTGGAGATCGATATCGTTGGCGTGATCAGGCCCCAGCGCCGAGACGTCTCTGACCACCATGCTGTTCTGAAGCACTTTAACCCGGTTGCCGGTAAGGCCCCGTATAACGGGCTGCCCTACCGCGCCACCAAAGTCGGTCGATGATACGCCGGCAAGGGCATCAAGTGCTTCACCGATCGATTGTGTGCCTTGCTTCGTCAGCTCATTGGCAGTGATAACGTGAACAGGTCGTTCTGTTATAGATGATTCATTAGCGGTCAATGCCGCAGTGATAATAATTTCTTCAAGCGTGTCGTCGCTCAAAACGAGTGGGCTAACTGCGCCGAGCGCTATACCCAATAGAATTCTTCTCGACATGTCGAGTCTCCTAGTTGCTGTGTGATCAAGTGGTTTGAGTAGTGATCAGACGGCAGGTGGAGCTCGGGCAGAAAATCCTGATGGCGTGGACCCAATTGGGCCGTTGGTAGTTGGGTTTAGAAATAGACACCGACCCTGAAAGATCGGCTGTGCTTCGGTCGTTACTTCAACCGAGGTTGTCTCGTTGATGCAGTAATGACATTCGGTGGGGTCAGAAGCCGATTCGATAATATCGTGCGTGACCGAATGCGATACTGAGGATAGCAGTAGCGCTACAGTAGCCAGCAATGTCAGAAAGCGCTGATGTTTCACGCTCGTCTCCGAGAATAACCGAAGCAGATTTTACACTAATGTCGTGGTTTGCGGCTACTATCGCGATCTCGTGTCTGCATAGCGGCAATATGTTGTCGCGGCTTGTCCCAATAAATTTAGCAAATCAGAGCGTTTTCAGTGGTAAGGGCGAGTACACTTGTGCGGTATGCGAAGAATAGTTATCGGAATTAGCGGTGCCTCGGGCGTGATCTACGGTGTTAGAGCGCTCCAAGCCTTAGCGGAACTCGATGTTGAAACACACCTGGTGATGTCAAAGTCAGCAGAGCTTACCGTTCATCACGAGCTGGACCTCTCGACGAAAGAGGTCAAGGCCATGGCCAGTGTGGTGCATCCAATTCGTGATGTTGGGGCGTCAATCGCCAGCGGGTCGTTTCGTGGTATGGGCATGTTAATCGCGCCATGCTCGATGCGAACGCTGGGTGAAATTGCGTCTGGGGTCACGTCATCGTTGCTGACGCGAGCGGCAGACGTCGCTCTCAAAGAGCGCAGACCGTTGGTTTTAATGGTGCGAGAAACCCCATTTCATCTTGGACATTTACGCAACATGGCCGCAGTCACCGAGATGGGAGCCATTGTCGCGCCGCCCTTGCCCGCCTTTTATTCCAAACCCGACTCTATCGACGACATTGTGGATCAAAGCGTCGGTCGTGTACTCGATCTTTTCGACCTAGACTCCACAATTACGCATCGCTGGACTGAATCGTGACCGATTCCAAGTCGTCAGGGCGTCAGTCGCCCCTGATTTGGCTTGTCTTCTTCGTCATTGTTATCGACCTGATTGGCTTCGGCATTGTGATTCCATTACTCCCGTTTATGGCACCAAGTATGGGAGGTGATTCAACCGATGTGGCTCTGATAATGATCACCTACAGTTTGGGTGCTGCCATCGTTGCACCGTTCTGGGGTCGGTTGTCAGATCAATGGGGTCGGCGGAATGCGTTAATGCTGGCGCTGTTGGCCAGCGCGCTAGCCTACTGGGTGACGGCCGGCGCAGAGGTGTTGTGGCAGGTCTATTTAGGTCGCGCGCTATCGGGGCTGGCGGCGGGTAGTCTGCCGGTGGCATCCGCGCTGATGGCAGATTTGAGTACCCCCGAACGCCGAGCCAAAGCAATGGGTCTGGTTGGTACTGCATTCGGACTTGGATTGATTGCAGGACCAGTTTTAGGGGGAGTACTCACCGGGGGAGCGAGCCCGTTTGCACTGCCATTTTATTCGGCGGCGGTGTTATCACTGCTAGCCGCCATCCTCGCCTGGGCGTTGCTACCTAATCGTTTTTATGTCGCCGATACTGCTGTCAAAGAAATGGGTACCGGCTCGTTTGTCGACCACGTGCAGCGTCACTGGTTGTTACTGTCGCAATACATTGTTCACACCGCCGCAGTAAGTGCATTGATTTATATTTTTCCGCTCTGGGTCGGTAATACCTACGCCTGGGGTCCGAAAGCCGTTGGTTATTTCTTTGGTGCCGTTGGCGTGGTCATGATTCTTTTTCAGGGTGGCCTGTTGTCGTGGTTGGCGAGAAGATTAGGTCTCTTGACGGTACTGCGAGCAGGAGCGGCGCTGTTTGCGCTGTCTATCGCCTTTGTGGCGTTGAGCGCAGATTATCGCTGGATGCCCGCGATCATTTTGGTGGCGTTTACGGGTTCTACCGTTTGTTTGCCACTGCTCAATACCATTGCCACGGAACTTGTCAACACGTCACAGCGGGGCCGGATGATGGGTGCGACCACGACGTCGGCGTCGATTGGGCGAATTTTGGGACCATTAGTTGCTGCGGTGTTGCTTTCTGAAATCGATTATTCTGCCGCGTGGTTAGGCTGCGCAGTGTTGGTAGCTGTACTCGTGCTGTGGTCATTCACTGCTGCCAACCGCTACAGCACTATGAATTTCAGATAGCTAAGAGGTCTCAGAGATGGCTATTGTTGTCGCTTTCCCAATACCTACGGCGATTGAGGCCGAGCTTTCAAAGCACGGTGAAGTTCGGGTCTGGCGCGAGGAGGGCCCGATGCCAAAGGCGACTTTACTCGAGTGGCTCGAGGGGGCGAGGGGTTTACTCACGACGCTCACTAATCCCGTTGATCTCGACGTTCTGGAAGCCGCACCACTGCTTAAGGTGATCTCAACGGTTTCTGTCGGTGTCGATCACATCGATGTTGAAGCGGCAGCCAGCCGCGGTATCACGGTAGGCCATACGCCGGGAGTGCTCACCGATAGCACAGCGGACCTCGCGCTTGGGCTCATGCTGGCCGTGCGTCGACGTATTGCCGAGGGACATGAACTGGTCAGTGGCGGAGCTTGGGGTAGCGAATGGAAAACCAATTTTATGCTTGGTCAGGACCTTAGTCATGCCACGGTCGGATTGATTGGATTGGGGCCTATTGCGCAGGCTGTCGCCTCTCGTCTAAAGGCTTTTTCTGGTGTTCGAATTCTCGGCTGGAACCGAACACCTAAAGAGTTACCTGATATCGAGATGATGCCCTTGGACGCGCTGATTGCTGATAGTGATATTGTCAGTCTCCATGTTGCACTGACAGATGATACCGCTGGATTGATGTCTCGCAGCCGACTTGCTGCGATGCACGATGGAGCCACTCTTATCAACACCGCGCGCGGGCGGCTTGTCGATGAACTTGCGTTATCGGAGGAGCTAGCCTCGGGTCGCTTATCGGCGGGACTCGACGTCTACTCAGAAGAGCCGCTTCCAAGCAACCATCCGCTGATTGGAGTGCCTAACGCGGTATTGGTCCCTCACCTTGGAAGCGCTACCAAAAGGACGCGACGCGCTATGTTTGAGTTGGCAATTCGCAATCTAATCGCCGGTATTAAAGAGCGCGATTTACCGGCTGAGCTTGTTTTGAGATCAAGCTGAATGACTGGCCTTCCATTAAAAGAAGATTAGCTTGATGACCATCGCGATAATCGCGCCGGTTAGAAAGTGGCGAATTAGTTTATCGCCGTGTGACAGAGTCAACTTAGCACCCGCGTAACCCCCGACAATATTTCCAAGTGCAGCTATTAAGCCGATCAGCCACAGCACCTCACTCGTAGTAGCGAACACCGCAACGGTCAGCAGGGTGTAAACGAAAATAATGAATACCTTAAGGATATTGGTGTCGACCAGCGACAAGCCCATTACTCGATGCATGATGGGTAAAACAATAAAGCCCATACCGATCTGGATAAAGCCTCCCCAGAATCCCGCTACCGCCATCAGTAAATGACCAGTCACTATATTTTGAGGTTCGGCAGGCGATTCGCTCCCATTACTACCTGAGCCTTGACCTTGCATTAGCAATAAAACCGCAATCATAACCCCGGCGAGCATCCACTCGAACTGTTCGTTATTCAGCATGGTGCTGAGGTAAGCGCCAATAACAGCGGGTGGAATGGACACCAGTGTTAGCGTGAAACAGAGCTTTGCGTGAGGCACGCCGTGCTTAAGATAGGTGGCTATTGCTGCTGCGTTATGCGCGACAATGGTGATGCGATTAGTGCCATTGGCAACGGGACCGGGGACCCCCAGAAACATCATTATCGGGACAGTGATGATCGAACCGCCGCCCGCCATCACATTCACAAGTCCTGCAGCAAAGCCCGCGACAACCAGGACACCGATTTCCCACCACACTAAGTCGATCAAGCTGCAGGCGTCCGCATAGTGACAAACTCCTCGGCTGCCGTTGGATGGATACCGATCGTGTCATCGAAGTGCTGCTTGGTTGCGCCCGCTTTCATGGCGACAGCCATACCCTGGCAGATTTCTCCTGCATCGGGACCCACCATATGTAAACCAACGACGCGATCTGTCTCAGCGTCAACGATGAGCTTCATCAATGTGCGCTCGTTTCGACCGCTCAACGTATGTTTCATCGGTTTAAATTCCGATTTAAAAATCTGGAGTGATAGTCCTTTTGCCCGCGCTTCAGCCTCGGTGAGACCAACCGTTCCAATATTTGGCTGCGAAAAAACAGCGGTTGGGATCATGTTGTAATCAACAGGCTTTGGCGTATCACTAAATTGCTCGTAAGCGAATGCCATCGCCTCGGCTATTGCGACAGGGGTCAACTGAAGCCCGCCTGTCATATCTCCCAAGGCGAAAATACTGGGCTCTTTGGTTTGATAGTTGGGGTCAATTTCAATGGTGCCCTGAGCGGACAGCGATACCTGAGTGCATCCCAGGTTCAATGAGTCTATGTTGGGGTGGCGACCCGTTGCGCACAGCACGGTATCTACCGTCACGGTGCTACCGTCGGTCAGGGTCGCCAGTAAGCCATCGGCCGCTTGCTCAAGTCGCGCGATGTTTGCGTTGAATCTGAGGTCCACGCCTGTCTTACTAATTTCGTCTGCGGCAAAGCGTCGAATATCGTCATCGAACCCACGCATGAACAAATCGCCTCGATAGAGCTGTGTTACTTGGCTGCCCAAGCCATTGAAAATACCGGCGAACTCGGTCGCGATATAGCCGCCCCCGACAACGAGCAAACGCGAGGGGAAGGTATCCAGATCGAATATTTCGTTGGAGGTGATGCTCAATTCGTTGCCTGGAAAATCTGGAACAGTAGGCCATGATCCGGTGGCCAGTAAAATTTTATCGGCGCGGTAATAGCTGCCGTTGACCTCGACCGTTTTTGGGTCAACAAGGGTTGCGGTCCCGTGGATTACTTGGGCGCCAGAGGTCTCAAGCAAACCATTGTAGATAGAATTAAGACGGCTGATTTCCCTCGTTTTATTGTCACGCAGTGTCGCCCAGTCTAAGCTCGATTCGTTGACAGTCCAGCCGAACCCCGCTGCATCGCCGAAGGCTTTGCCAAACTCACTGCCATACACGTAGAGCTTTTTGGGTACACAGCCGACGTTAACGCAGGTACCGCCTAGATACAGGTTTTCGGCGATAATCACCTTTGCCCCAAGGCTCGCCGCAACGCGTGCAGCCCGCACACCGCCCGACCCGGCGCCGATGACAAATAGATCGCAACTGGTATCCTTACGCGTCTCAGACATTGTTCTTTTTCCGTTGGTATTTCAATCAATGGCTCATCATCTACCTAAGGCTCGATAAGCGCGTGATCACTACTCGGTTAATGTTAACTTCTATTGTATCGCCAATCGCGACATGGATTGGCGATAGCGTAAATTTGTGGCGACCCAGGTGGCTAATAACGCTGGTCTTAATGTGTGGCTTAAGTCACCTCGCGCAAGCGGATGCGATGATTACATTGACCGACGGCTCCATGCTGCGGGCCACTATTAAAGAAATAAGGGCTGGGAAGGTAACAGTCTCAACCAGTTTTGCCAGTAACTTATCGATTGCCAGTCATTTAATTTCTGACATCGATGTCGATCAAGAGGTGCAGGAGACATCCGTTTTATTGCTTGACGATGGACGTCGTGTCGAGGCCTCCCCTCTGCTAGTGTCATCTGGGGCGTTGGCGCTGTCTTCGGGTGAGGTCATCAAGCTAGCTCAGATTGATGTTCTAAACCCGGAGCCCTGGGAGATAGGCCAGGGTTATGCCTGGGAGGGTTTGGCGTCGGCCGCATTTACGGTCAATCGGGGTAACTCCGATAAAGACCAGCTCGATCTGGCAGTAAATACTCAGTTTGACAGCACCCGAGATCGAATCACACTGCGGACCAACGTCGAACAGGATACGGCAATTGTATCGGTACAAACCGATGTGGATGGGGAGACGAGGACTGTGCAGTCGCGCGAGCCCGCGGCTGATAATTGGCGAGTGGTGGCCAAGTACGACTACTACCTCGAGGATTGGGCGACTCACTATCTGGGTATCAACGCGTCGGTAGAAGCTGACAAGTTTGCGGATATCAATTTACGTAGCTATCTGGGGCCTTACTACGGTCGTAAGCTTTTTGACGGCGGGTGGGGGAAGCTCGACGCAGAATTGGGGCTGGTGCGCGTTGCGACTGACTTTTTAAACGCTGAGGACACCGATTATTTGGGTGCAAACTGGAACTTTACCGGCGAATCGAAGGCTTTGGGTGGTGGGTCTCGGGTCTACCTCACCCATGTGGGCATTGTGAACCTCAGCGACGATAATAGTCTGTTGTTAAATACGACACTGGGTTTTGGCTTCCCGTTCGTATTCGGGCTCGATGCGGCCGCTGAATTTAAGGTCGACTACGATGGTGCTGCGGCTGTCGGAAAAGAGTCGGTGGATCAGTCTTATAACTTGAGAGTTGGCTATAGTTGGTAGCCCCGCTCGGAGCTCTTACATGGCCCATCAAGATGATCGAACCGCCTTCCTACCCTTAGGAGGTTGCGGCGAGATTGGTATGAATCTCAATTTGTTTTCGCATCGCGATCGATGGTTGATGGTCGATTGTGGCGTCACATTTGACGATCAACGCCTCGACCAGCGCGGCAGACCGAGCGTGGTCACCCCAGATCCCAGCTTCATATTGGGTCAGCTCAACTCGCTAGACGCTTTGATCGTGACTCATGCTCATGAGGATCACTTTGGCGCGATTCCCTATCTTTGGCCTCAGTTGCAATGTCCTGTTTACGCCACACCGTTCGCAGCATCGGTGTTGCGAAAGAAGTCTGCATGGCGCCGGTCGGTGGCTCCAACACCCTTGATCGAGGTTGCGCCCGGTGAGACTCATTGTATCGGCGAGTTTCAAGTGACCTGGCTACCTATCACCCACTCCACGCCAGAGACCTGTGCACTGCTCATCGAGACAGCAACGAGCCGTGTATTACACACCGCGGATTGGAAAATCGATGATAGACCTGTGTTGGGCGACGCTTGGGCGCCTGATCAGTGGGCAGAGCTTAGCCGCGCTGGTATCGATGCCGTGATCTGTGACTCGACCAATGCAACCAAGCCTGGCCGATCTCCGTCCGAAGGAGAGGTTGGTGATGCGCTGGTTAAACGGGTAGCTACTCTAAAAGGTCGGGTTGTTGTGGCCTGCTTTGCGAGCAATGTCGCTAGGGTAGCCAGTATTTTTCGAGCGGCTGAGGTATCGGATCGGCGCGTTGGTCTGTTGGGTCGATCGCTGGACATCATGGTTCGCGCTGCCATGAGCGCGGGTGTTTTCTTACCTTCGAAGCCGTTGGTGGAAGCTGAGCATCTGGGGTATCTGCCTGAGGACGAGGTGTTGGCCATTGCGACCGGTACCCAGGGAGAGATTGGAGCGGCACTCCATCGACTGATGATGGATACCCATCCGCATTTGTCGCTGGGCGAGGGCGACACAGTGATCTTCTCTTCAAAGACAATTCCGGGTAATGAGCAAGCGGTTGCTAGGCTAATTGAGGGACTAGAGGACCGAGGTGTTGACGTTTTGCACGCTGATCAATCGCAGGCGACGTTGCATGCCTCTGGTCACCCCTGTGCGGATGAGCTCGCTGATTTGTACTCGGTCTTAAAACCAAAGGTGGCGGTGCCGGTTCATGGTGAGGCACGCCACATGTCGGCCAATGCAGAGATTGCCCGAAAAATGGGGGTGCCGGTGACATTAACGGGAGCGAATGGCGATCTCTTTTATTTGTCGCCGACGCCTGGGATCAAGCGGAGAGCAGCCCCGGTGGGGCGGCTACTAGTCAACGAGCGAGAGCGCCGGCTCGAACCCATTACCCATAGTTAGCGCCCTAGATATTTGGAATGATGCGGATAGCCCTTCCCTCCGCCTCAAATAGCACCGCAATACTGCCATCGCTAAGCGCGCGCACATCACGAACTCGCCCGGAGACGTCAGGGAATGGCTCAGTCTCAATAGGCGTTGCCCCTGAGACATCAACGGCCACAATTTTTTTGGCTTTGAGTCCGCCCACCAAAAACCGGCCTTTGAGGCCCGGGATTGCATCGCTTTGATACAGTGCCAAACCAGACGTCGCGATGCTGGGTACCCAATAATTTACCGGCTGCTCCATACCGGGCAACTCGGTGTAGGGAGAGATAATCGCGCCGGAGTAATCGACACCGTAGGTGATTGCCGGCCAGCCATAATTCTTGCCTTTCTCAACAAAATTGAGCTCGTCTCCACCCTTAGGTCCGTGCTCGGTTAACCAGATGGCTTGGGTCTCGGGATCCACGACCAGCCCTTGTGGATTGCGATGCCCGTAGCTGTAAACATAGGGGGATTCCTTGGGGTAGGGATTGTCGGTGGGTGCCGCTCCCGACTCCGTCATTCGCAGCAGCTTGCCTAGTTCGTTCTCGATACTCTGTGCTTCCTCGCGGTAGGCATAACCCTCCCCCGAGCTTAGGAGTAGCGTGCCGTCACTCAGGAAAGCCATTCGTCCACCAAAGTGACCACCACCACGCTTTGTCGGGGTGACCCCGTATATAACCTCGAGATTCTCGAGTGCGTTGTCCCCCAGTCTTGCCCTTGCGATTGTGGTGCGGTTGCTGTCTTCGTCACCAGCGGCATAGGCCAGGTAAATCATCGAATTGTCGGCGTAGTTCGGATGCAATATGACGTCGAACAAACCACCCTGACGCTGAGCAAACACAGGTGGTACGCCTGCTATGTCATTAACTAAACCATTAGCATCGACGAACTTTAGACCGCCTGTTCGTTCGGTGATCAGGAAGCCGCCGTTGGGCAGCTCAGCAATTGACCACGGCGTGTCGAGCCCCTCGGCAATTGTTTCCAGTGTGTAGTTTTGAGCGGTTGCATGCCCCATCGACAATATAATTGTCGACCCGATTAGCCACCCTGCCAGTCGCGGTTTGGTTTTATTTTTTTGTGTCCACGAGGTCTCAGAAAAAAGATCCGCTGGCGAGTCAATTAATCTAGTAATGAAGTTGTACATAGGGAGTCTCCGCTGGAACCTTTCGCTACTATAGCGCAAGCTAGACCTCAAGATACGTCGAAAAGTCGAGCGAGATTTATGCGAGTTGCGATTGCACTTTGTTTGTCCATATTGGTGGGTTATTCCGCCAGCATCGCTGCTAATTCGACCGCTTCGGCTACAACGTTGGTGAGCTTCGGCGTTGAGGTGACCCTCGCTGATCGCCTTGGCATGATCAGAAGCGAGTGGCTGGGTCTCGGAGCTACCTACCTACCGATCTACTTTGTCTTGATGACTTGTTTGTTGTCGCTATTTCGAAGGTTATTGCGCGGACAGCCTTGGCCTCCACTGATGACCCATTGCGTTTACGGTGGGGTATCGGGTTTGGGGCTTGTCGTATTCATCCTGATTTTTGAGCAGGTGATGGGTGTTGAGGGTGCACTACTGGCGTCGACGCGGCAGCTTAGCGGTCTGGTCGTTCAGTTTGGTTGTGCAGCTTTAACGGGTCTCTGTTTTAGCGCATTGTTATCTAGACTGAGCCTGTCTACGTCAACATCTGATTGACCCTGAGCCCTCGGGTATTTCAGCCCTGAAGCTGGCAGTCGAGTAAGATTTTCCCAGCGTGCGCCCCCGATGCCATGTGGTCTTGTGCAGCGAGCGCGTCTTTCAGCGGGAAAATACTATCGATAACGGGTTGGATCGTACCGGCGGCGATGGCTGGCATGACTTGCTCGTTAACTGCCACAAAACAATTCGATTTTTCAGTCACCGTCAGTCGCCTCAATGTGCTTCCCGTCATGGTCGCGCGCTTCATGAGCAGCTGGATGAGATCGAGTTGGCACTGACTACCTCTCATAAAGCCGATACATGCGATTCGGCCATCGATCGCCAGTGCATCGAGATTAAACTGCGCCAAATCGCCACCAACCATATCGAGTACAACATCAACGGATCCCATCAGCGAGACCGCCTCTAATTGCTCTGCCAGCGGTGACTTATAATTGAGCGCGTGGTCGGCACCCAGTTTTTGGCACAGCGCCATTTTTTCGCTACTGCCCGCTGTGGCAACGACTTCACAGCCAAGGTATTTGGCGATTTGAATCGCCACACTGCCGATACCGCTGACGCCGCCATGCACTAGCAGCCGTTCACCTGACTTGAGCTGTGCCCGTTCGACAAGGTTGTACCAAACAGTAAGCAACGCCTCTGGCAGCGCAGCGCCCTGCTCAAAGCTGATGTTATCTGCGAGCTTCAAGCAAAAATCTGATCGAGCAATCGCCTCGGTGGCATAGCCACCGCCGTGTACCAGAGCACAAACGCGGTCACCTATTCGAAGCTGAGACCCCGGACCGACGGCCGATACAACCCCAGCTACCTCGAGACCCATTATGGGACTCGCATCTTCTGGGGGTGGATAAAGCCCGGCGCGCTGCAGCAAATCAGCGCGGTTGATTCCTGCATAGGCCACGGCTATGACGACCTCGTCAGCGCCCGGGTTCAGGGAGCAGTCTTTCTTCAGGCCGAGATGCTGGGGCGATTCGATATCAATGTATTGTCTGGACATGGGGGCTGGGTTACTTTGTGAGAGGATGCTCAGGTCACTGAATTCTCTGACACTGAGCGGGTAAAGCCAATTATTATTAGGCCATAAAACGGCCTAGTTGGGGGAGATGCTCGTTATGGCGAAACCGATGTTTCTGCGCAAGCTCAAAAACCAGATGTTCTTTGGTATGGCCAAAGCAATTGCCGGAGCGCCCAAGGGGCAGTACATGGCATTTGTCGGCAAGGCCAGCTGTGCCCGACTTTGCGATCGCATTGTCGAACTGGGACACACCTCGATTCTGGTGGTAACGGATAAAGCCCTGCGTGACCTTGGTCTTGCCGATGAGGCGGTCGCCGGCTTGAATCGAGACGGTGTCAAGCTCACCTGGTACGACAAGGTCGACCCAGACCCCAGTTACGAGCATGTGAAGGAAGGCGCTCAGTTACTTAGAGATTCAGGCGCTACTGCTGTCTTGGCAGTGGGTGGAGGTTCGTCAATTGACTGCGCGAAGGTGATCGCAATTACCAAGCACAATGACGAGGACCCCAGTAAGTGGGCAGGATTTGGTAAAGCTCCCGAAGAAGTTGCACCGTTATTCGTGATACCGACAACATCGGGTACCGGCAGTGAAGCCACCATGGGCGCTGTCATCACCAATAAAGCGATTCAAAAAAAGGAAATTATTTCTGGCGGTGGCCTATTGCCGACATGCGTGGCACTCGATGCCTGTTTGATGGTTGGATTGCCTAAGCCAGTCACCGCCGCCACAGGCATTGATGCCCTGACCCACGGTATCGAGGCTTATATCTCTACCTGGGAGCGAGGCAACCGCAGCGATATGGGCCGCACGGCGGTTCAGGGAGTCTTTCGCTGGTTGCGCCTCGCCGTTGAGGAGCCTGGTAATATGGAGGCTCGAGAGGGAATGGCGTTGGCGGCTTACCATGCCGGCGTTGCGATAAACCAAGTCAACGTCGGCAACGTGCACGCGATCGCGCACCAACTAGGCGCCAACTTTGGAATTCCTCACGGTCACGCCAACGCCTTGGTCTTGCCTCATGTCCTCACGCTCTACGGCATGACCGCAGTGGACCGTTTGGCGGAGCTTGCGGTGGCTACCGGGGTTTCTGATTCGGGGCACCCAGAGACACGAGCGCGGGCTTTCGTCGATGCGGTTGAGAAGCTGATCGCTGACGTTGGAATCGCAACGACTGACCCTCGAGTGAAGCGCCACGCCTTCGATACGATTGCCGAGGCAGCACTTGACGAGGGCGATGGCTACTTCTGTCCTCGCTTATTGGAGAAGGCCGAAGTACTCGGGGTACTAGACGCTATTTCTGAATCGGAATAGCTCGCAGCCATTGACTCGCGTGCATAACCGCGAGATTGAAATCCCTCGAGTCGCCCTCTGAGCAGACCAAGCCGTGAGCGGCTTTTTCTAAGTGCTTGTACGCTACCGTGACTCCCGCGCGATGCAGTCTCACTGCAAAGCGCGCTCCGTCGTCGCGCAGGGGATCACGTTCAGCGGTGATAATCATCGCGCGAGGGAATCCACTCAGGCTTGTTCGGCGTCCTGGGAACATCCGCTCGAGTTTCGGGTCTGCTGGCATTAGGCCGCCCAAATAGGTATCGCAAAACCAGCGCATGGTTCTCGCTCTCAAATGACCGGTTTTGGCATGCTCGGTATAGGAGGGTAGGTCGCTGATGTAGTGTTGAGTTGCGGGATAAACAGCGAGGCAACCCGCAAGACGGGGATCTGTTTGGCAGTTGATAGCAGTTGCGATCGCTATATTACCGCCGGCGCTATCCCCCGAGACGACGTAGTTACCGTTATTGGGCGCTAAATTGTCGATGTTACGGGCGATCCATTTGGTAGCGCCGAGGCAGTCGTCATGTGCGGCGGGAAAAGTGAACTCTGGTGCCAATCGATAATTGACCGAAATGACACTGCAGCCGCTTTCGTTGCTGATCCCTCGGCAAAAACGATCATGGGTGTCGAGGTCACCCAATACCCAACCACCCCCGTGATAAAAGACCACCAGTGGACGTTCGGGTGTGCCATGGTACATGCGCAGTTGTATCGGGACGCGGTCGACATCGATGCAGAGATTGCTGACCGCGACGGTTAAGAGTGGCGTGTCACCCCATTCTCTAAAGTGTCGGTGTCGGTAGTAGCGTCGACCGAGCTGCGCCAGTAATTGATTAAGCAGCGGCTTCATCTAAGTGGATGTAATGAGCATGCGGGTTTGCCCGATAGCTGTGTAAACCTGCCTCGTCGACCGAACGAGTGATGTTTCCGTTTTGAACGAGGTAGTTCAGGTGTGCGAGGGTCTCACCCGTTGCGAACTGGATCTCCCCATCAGAGATCTGGCGATTGAACATGACATCGAAACACTCGGGAACCGTTCGCGGTGTTGCCAAGAAGTCATACAACCTAGCAAGCGATTGTCGGTGGCCATCAATAATCTGATTAAGGCGAGTTCGCGCACCTTTAAAAGGCGTTTGATGCGCGGGCAAAACGAGCAGATCCTCGGGAAGGATATCGAGTAGCCGGGTGTTTGATGACAGCCAGTACTCCAATGGGTTGCCATCGGGTTCGGTTGGAAAAACCGACACATTCGGCGTGATTCGCGGCAGGATTTGGTCACCAGAAATTATAAGCTTTAGCCCCGGACAATAAAGGCAGGCGTGCTCGGGGGAATGCCCCTGACCGATGACCACCTGCCAGTAGTGACTGCCGATGTTAATTGTCTCTAAGTCCACAATGCGGCGATAACTGTGTGGCAGTGGCTCAGACATTTTTCCGAACGTTCCGAAACGACGGCGGTAAGTACTTAACATCTCATCAGTGAAGCCCGCGCGCTTGTAGAATTGCAGTGCGGTGTCGGGAATACCTTCGTCGGTGTAACTTAGCAAAAGGCTCGCATTCAGGTATTCGCTTCGCGTCATCCATACATCGCAGTCAAAGCGCTCACAAAGCCAACCTGCGAGGCCAATGTGGTCGGGGTGCAGATGAGTGCAAATTACCCTCACAATAGGCTTGCCTTGCATGAAACCGGAAAAAAGCGCCTCCCACTGATCCTTGGCGCTGTCGAGCTTCATACAGGTGTCGACAACAGTCCACCCACCCTCATCTTCCAAGAGCCAAATATTGATGTGATCGAGACCGCCGGGCATCGCAAATCGGACCCACCAAACACCGGGGGCAACTTCTTTGGGCTCGCCTACTTTAATGGCATCTTTTCGCCCCCAAGGGTAGGTAAGACCTCTATACTCTTCGTTGATCATGGGCATTTCATTCCCGTCATGAGTCGTCGCAGGCTACCCGTTCGGGGTAAGGCATCGCTGGGTAGGCTCGTAGACAATACGTTGGCTAAAAGGAGATTGTACCGTGAATGCGACGCTAGGGACGACACAACTTAAGCAGCTTGATCAAAACCATCATCTGCACCCGTTTACCGATTTTCGTGATTACGCCGAGCACGGCGGTCGAATCGTCAGTCGTGCGGAACATGTTTATATCTACGACTCCGACGGTAACCGCATTCAGGATGCTATGTCCGGTCTCTGGTGTTGCAGCTTGGGTTACTCGCAAGACGGAATTAAGCGCGCTGTCGCTGAGCAGTTGATGGAACTTCCGTTCTACAACAACTTCTTTAGGTGCTCGAACCAGCCCGCCGTAGAGCTAGCGACTCGGCTAACGGGTGTTGCACCAGATCGTTTCAATCGCGTTTTCTTTACGAACTCGGGGTCGGAAGCCAACGATACACAGATCAAGTTTGTGCACCGCTATTATCAGCTTCTTGGCAAGCCCCAGAAGCGGCTGATTATTAGCCGGAAAAATGCGTATCACGGCAGTACGATAGGAGCGAGCTCTCTTGGTGGTATGAATGCCATGCACCAGCAGACTCAGGGCCTTAATTATATTCATCACATCGAACAACCCCATTGGTTCGAATTGGGTGGTGACATGAGTCGGGATGAGTTTGGCTTGTGGGCGGCAAACGAGTTAGCCAAGAAAATCGATGAACTAGGCGAGTACAATGTGGCGGCGTTTATCGCGGAGCCCATTCAAGGTGCCGGCGGTGTCATTATTCCACCCGATACCTACTGGCCCGCAGTTAAAGAGATCCTTAATGAACGAGATATTTTGTTTATATCGGATGAGGTGATTTGTGGCTTCGGTCGAACCGGTGAGTGGTTTGGCTTCCAAACCTACGACACCGAGCCCGATCTTGTGACCTTTGCCAAGGCGGTGACGAATGGCTATATGCCGCTTGGTGGGTGCTTGGTCAGCGATAAGGTTTCGGATGTGTTGTTGGCGTCAGGCGGTGAATTTGCCCATGGTTTGACCTACTCGGGACATCCAGCATCCTGCGCGGCGGGACTGGCTACGCTCGATGTGATGGAGCACACCCCGATTTTGGAGACAGCTACTAAAACACTAGCGCCGTACTTTACGGATAAGCTGTCGGGCCTTGGGGATCACCCTATTGTCGGAGAGGTGAGGGCGAAGGGCTTAGTTGCTGCAGTCGAGTTGGTGCGAGACAAGGGCTCGCGCGAGCGCTTGGCACCGGAGTCGGAGGCTGCAGTCTATTGCCGCGATCGCGCCATTGAGAGTGGTTTGATGGTTCGCCAAACCGGCGATGCCATGATCTTCTCGCCGCCTTTTGTCACCACGCTTGAAGAGGTTGATGCCTTGGTTAACAACCTCGCAGATGCGCTCGACAAAACCGCGTCGCACTACGGCGTTCACGGCTGGTAAACACTTCGAATCCACTCCATGGCCCGAGTCGTATCGAGGCCATGGCAGTGATCGATAACAAAATCTTTAGTGGGGTCTGGTTTCAGTTAACCTGGTTTAGTTGCGTGTTTGGGCGCGACGATTGGATGCTACTTACCGCGGTCATGATCGCGTTCCACTATGCGGCGGTTACCAATCTTAATGCCGAGTTCAACCGTGTTTGGCCCTGCGCCTTAATAGGCATTGTCACTGACCTTACCTTGTCGCTAATTGGCGTATTTGATTTTGGCGATGCGCTGTTGCCCATGTGGATGGTTTGTCTCTGGTGGGTATTTCCAGCCGCCTTGCCTAGAGCCTTTGGGTTCCTATCGGCTTCTTGGTGGCGACCCATCGTCTTGGGAGCAACAGTGCCGACCAATTATCTGGTGGGTGCTCGCGTGGGTGCGGTGGATTTACCCTATGGCGAGCTGACCACGTTTTTGATACTAGCGCCGATTTGGATGGTTTTACTCTACATCATGGTTCGTGTGTCTGACGCTCGCCTGGTGCCAGCCCAGTGAGGGTTCAGTGGATACGAGCGACTTTGCTCGCGATGATGTTGCTACCGACATCGGTTTTTGGTCAAACCCTCGATGAGCTCGTGGCTGATCGCCCGCTATCGCTCGTGGGTACATCGACACTCAAAGTCATGCTGTTCAATGTCTTTGATTCGGCGCTTTATACCGACACGGGTCAATGGAATGAGCCAGACAAATCGTTCCGCTTGACGTTGACCTATAAGCGCAACCTGAAGGCACGTTGGCTTGTGCGATCCACCGGTGAGGAGTGGGAGCACTTGGGCATCACCGATAATCGTCTTAATAGCTGGATGTCTGAACTCGCCACGATGTGGCCCGATATCAATAAGGGCGACAGCATCACTCTCGATGTCGACGCTCAAGGTACTAGCCGCTTTTTTTATAACCAGTACGAAATCGGGGTCATTACTGACCCCGATTTTGGTCCGCTATTCGCGGCGATTTGGTTGTCACCCAATACTTCTCAGCCTAAACATCGAGCTCAATTACTAGGCGAGCAGTAGTTCCCAGTGCTTAATCCCAGCTCATTGCGATACGCATACCAAAGGCGCTTGTACCTATTCCGGATGGTCACTGAGCGCCTGTTTGCAAGACTCACCGGCGGCTGCGAGATCACCGCGGTTTAACTCGAGAAAACCGTCTTTAAGACTCGGCGCCGATTTGCTCATCCAACGCCCTGGTAAGCGATAAGCGGGTCGACGCTGGCGTCACCCGAGGAGTGGGCGAGCGCCTCCATGAAAAGGTAAAACAGCTCGGCTTGCGAGTTGATATCGAGCTTAGCGTAGGCATGTTTTCGGTGAAGCTTTACTGTTTCTATCGAAATGCCAAGCTTCTCCGCGATCAAGCGCGTGTTGTGACCGAGCAGTACGAGCTCTATCACCTGCCGCTCGCGCTTGGTTAGTACGCTGCTGCCAAAGGCACCGAGGGAACTGTGGAGCCGGTCTCGCATTGAGATCGTGTCATCTGATTTGAGTTGTCCGCCCCAATGTTTTTTACACATCGCGTCTATCACCGGGAAAAGGTCCTGCAGATCCCTTGCCTGCTTGCGGCTAAAACGTGCTTGAGGCGCGAGAAGGCCCATCGATATATTGATGAACGAGCGCTCGCCAAGGTCAATCAGCAAGCCACATTCGTCTTGATAACCACAGCTTTTGTACCAGGTCTTGTAGTATTCGCTGGCTCTAAACCCCGAGGGCGCCAGATCCACCAATCGGAACACACCAAATTGGTTGTCGTGTTGTGCCGCTCGGTAAAATGGGTCCAACAGGAAGGGCCCCGTTAGGTAGGTATTAAGAGCGGTTTCGGCGGCACCCTCTAGGGGCTTGGCGTAGGCAATGCCGGGTAATTCGCCCTGCTCGTAAATAATAATCGTGGCGTCATCGGCTTGGGTTTGCCAGCAGAGAGTGTCAACAAGTTGATTAAGAAATTGGTCGCTCCCGAGCGTGTCTACCAAGCCTGCGAGACGTGTTGAAATGTCAGATAATGTCGGCATGACCATCGTTAATAAAGTTATTCAAATCAGTCGCATTCTTTTGCCGAGTGAGACTCGCTGACGCACAATAACACCTACACTGGGCGGCAACAAAAAAAGGAAAAATTAATGGGGCAGACAGTCAAGCACTTTATAGCGGGGGAGTTCAGCGATGGACAGGGGCAGCACCGCTTGGCGATCACCAATCCAGCAACACAAGGTGAGCTCGCGCAGTTAACCTTCGCATCGAGGGCGCAGATCGATACCGCGATTACTGCTGCGGCGGATGCCTTCCAAACATGGCGCGATGTCCCCGCGCCCGAGCGTGCTCGCTTGATGCTCCGTTATCAGGCCCTTCTCAAGGAGCATCACGATGAGCTCGGCGAGCTCTTGGCGATGGATACAGGCAAGGTATTTGAGGATGCCAAAGGTGATGTCTGGCGCGGCATCGAGGTGGTTGAGCAGGCGGCTAATATCGCAAGTAATATGATGGGTGAGTCGTCCGAGAATGTTGCTAATGGCATCGATACCGTGAGCTATCATCAGCCTTTGGGTGTCTGCCTGGGTATCACCCCGTTTAATTTTCCAGCCATGATTCCACTGTGGATGTTTCCCCTCGCGATTGCCGCGGGTAATACATTTATCCTTAAGCCATCTGAGCAGGTGCCGCTGACACCCGTCAGACTGATAGAGCTTTTTATAGAGGCAGGCGCACCCAAAAATGTGGTTCAGCTTATCCACGGTGGTGCGGATGAAGTGAATTATCTGCTCGAGCATCCCACAATTAAAGCCGTGTCATTTGTGGGCTCCAGTCGTGTCGGGGAGCATATTTACACCACGGGAACCCGCCACGGTAAGCGTATGCAGTGCATGATGGGCGCGAAAAATCACATGGTCATTATGCCGGATGCCGATCGTCGCTCGGTAGTAAATGCGCTAGTCGGTGCTTCTGTCGGTGCGGCAGGGCAGCGCTGTATGGCTATTAGCGTGGCCGTTTTTGTCGGTGACGCAAAAGCACTGATTGGGGATGTTGTGGCTGAACTACGGAAGGTAGGTCCGGGTGCCTGGGATGACGCCTCGGCCGCTTATGGCCCGCAAATTTCTCAAGCAGCGAAGGCGCGAGTGCTATCGCTGATTGAACAGGGGCAGAACGAAGGCGCCACTTGTTTACTCGATGGATCGCAGGCCACTGTTGATGGCCTGCCCGACGGCAATTGGGTGGGACCCACCGTATTTACCGATGTCTCTCCCGACATGTCGATCTATCAGGAGGAAATCTTCGGTCCAGTGCTGTGTTGTATGAATGTTGACTCGCTCGATGACGCACTCACCATGATTAATTCGCTTCCCGTCGGGAATGGAACGTCGATTTTTACCAATCACGGTGGTGCAGCCCGTAAGTTTCAGCACGAAGTGTTGGTGGGTCAGGTCGGTGTTAATGTACCAATTCCGGTACCCTTGCCGTTCTTCAGTTTTACCGGCTGGCGCGGGTCTTTTAGAGGTGATCTTCACGCCTACGGCAAGCAGGCCGTGAGGTTCTACACCGAGACCAAAACGGTTACTTCGCGCTGGATATA
This sequence comes from Halieaceae bacterium MED-G27, assembly GCA_002456975.1. Lineage (GTDB taxonomy): Bacteria > Pseudomonadota > Gammaproteobacteria > Pseudomonadales > Halieaceae > Luminiphilus. The sequence continues at coordinate 16,406 of NTKA01000013.1, read as the reverse complement.
TGACGGCGATCTCGATCAAACCGCTGAACCCAATATGAGTATCAATCTCCGTTAGCGGAGACGGTGAGACCTGACGGAGAGAGACCAATGCAGTTTGAGCTGAGTGAAGATCAGCGCGCTTATATAGCGAGCGCCCGTGAGTTTTCTGAGAGCGAATTCAAGCCGCATGCCGCGCGTTGGGATCGTGAGCATATTTTCCCAAAGGATGCCCTTGGGTCTGCAGGCGATCTTGGTTTTATGGGGATGTATACCCCGGAGTCCGCGGGTGGGCTGGGGATGTCACGGCTTGATGCCAGTCTAATCGTGGAAGAGCTCGCAAAGGGCTGCACCACCACCGCGGCTTTTCTCACGATTCACAATATGGCGACTGCCATGATCGGAAAATATTGTCAGCAGCCGGTTATCGATGAGTGGTGTCCTGATCTCGTGGCGGGCCAGCGCCTAGCCTCGTATTGCTTAACCGAGCCAGGCGCCGGTTCGGATGCCGCATCCTTAAAAACAAAAGCCGAGCGCGATGGTGACTATTATCGAGTCACGGGTAGCAAGGTGTTCATTTCAGGCGCCGGTGATACCGATGTATTGGTTTTGATGGCGAGAACCGGTGATACCGGTGCACGTGGCATCACCGCGTTTTTGGTGCCCGCTGATCTCGATGGCATCAGCTATGGAAAGCCCGAGCCCAAAATGGGTTGGAACGCCCAGCCCACCCGCCAGATTAGCTTTGACAATGTTCTAGTGCCGGCAGCGAATCGTCTCGGTGAGGAGGGGCAGGGCTTTTCGATTGCCATGGAAGGCTTGGATGGCGGCAGAATCAATATAGCCACTTGCTCTGTGGGTACGGCACAACAGGCGCTTAACGATGCCGTCGATTACATCACGCAGCGCGAGCAGTTTGGATCGGCGGTTGCCGACTTTCAGCACACCCAATTTCAGATCGCCGATATGCTCACCGAGCTGGTAGCCGCTCGGCAGATGATTCGTCTTGCGGCGAGCAAGCTCGATGGTGGGCAAGCATCTGCATCCACCTATTGCGCTATGGCAAAACGTTTCGCCACCGATGCGGGTTTTCGCATTTGTAACGATGCGCTTCAGCTTTTCGGAGGCTATGGCTACATCAAGGAATACCCGATGGAGCGTTATGTCCGGGATACCCGTGTCCACCAAATTCTTGAGGGAACCAATGAAATCATGCGTGTCATCATCTCGCGCCAAGCACTAATGGATGATGCGCTGGAGGTTATTCAGTGATGATAAGTCCGAGTGACAAGCTCAAAGTAGTGGTGGAGGCCGGTGCTGCTATCCTCACGATTGATAATCCCGCGGCAAACACCTGGGATCTCGAGAGCCTTCCTGCATTGGCGGAGACCGTAACAACGCTCAACGAAATGACAGACGTCAGAGCGCTGGTGATTACCGGGCAGGGCGATAAGTTTTTCTCGGCTGGTGCCGATCTTAAGCAGTTCGCGTCGGGTGACCCAGAGGCTGCCGGTGCTATGGCGCGTGCTTTTGGCCAGGCTTTTGAAACCTTGGCCGACTATCGGGGGGTGTCGATTGCCGCTATCAACGGCTACGCCATGGGTGGTGGTTTGGAGGTTGCGTTGGCTTGCGATATCCGCATTGCCGAGGCGCAGGCGGCAATGGCCTTGCCAGAAGCAAAGGTGGGTCTCCTACCCTGTGCTGGCGGCACCCAGCGTTTGGCTCAACTGGTAGGTGAGGGCTGGGCAAAGCGCCTCATTCTCTGTGGTGAGCGCATCACCGCTGAGCGCGCGCTATCGATCGGTCTGGTTGAAGAGGTCGTCACTGAGGGTGAATCGCTCGCGGTGGCGACAAAATTGGCCCGTCAGTCGGTTGAACAAAGTCCAACATCGATTGCGGCCTGTAAAAGACTCATTCATTCAGCACGCGACCTTGCGATAGCGTCCGGGCTGGCAGCCGAGCGCGAGGAGTTTGTGGCGCTCTTTTCAACCGAGGATCAGAAAGAGGGTGTTAACGCTTTTTTGGAGAAGCGTTTACCTGAATGGAAAAATCAATGACAGAAGTAGCAGAAAGCGTAGTAATTGTCTCCACCATTGGAGAGGGCGACAAACGCGTTGGCCGCCTCACGCTCAATGTGCCCAGAATTTTGAACTCTCTCGATGCCGAGATGATCGAAATTATGCTTACCAAGCTCGTCGAGTGGGCCCAAGACGACTCGATAGCGGCGATCTACATTGATGGTACCGGTGAAAAAGCCTTTTGTGCGGGTGGCGATGTGCACGAATTGCGTCGCTCCTCGATCGAGAATCCCGGCGGACCCTGCACATACGCAGAAAACTTCTTTGCCCGCGAATATCAGATGAACTATGTCCTCTTCACCTACCCCAAGCCGGTCATCTGCTGGGGTCATGGCGTTGTGATGGGCGGTGGCATGGGCGTGATGGCAGGTTGCAGCCATCGCGTGGTGAGTGAGCGAACCCGCATTGGTATGCCCGAGATCACCATTGCCCTGTTCCCCGATGTGGGCGGCAGCTGGTTTCTGAATCGGACCCCCGGTGCTATTGGTCGATTCCTATCGCTGACTTCTGCGCATATTAATGCGGCTGACGCGCTCTACGCCAATTTAGGCGACGTCTTTTTAGCCCACGAGCAGCGACATGCGGTCATTGACGCCTTGGCCACCGCTGATTGGTCAGATGACTCGGGTGAAAACGGCAAAATCATTGATGAGATTCTCGCGATGCCTCCCGAAGTCGAATTGCCCGAGGGCATTGTCGAGGCGTTGATGGGAGAGATCGATGCCTTGATGGCGGGCGATGACCTCGGCGCCATATCCGACCGACTGTTGGCTTACGATGGTGACAATGCTTGGCTTGCCAAGGCGCGCGATGGCTTTGCCCATGGCTCGAAACTCGCTGCCTGTTGGATCTTCAGACAGCTCAACGAATCCGTCGATTACTCATTAAAAGAGGTTTTCGATACCGAATTGCGGTTGGGTGCCAATATCATGCGCCATCCCGAGTTTGCCGAGGGTGTTCGAGCCCTGCTGGTGGATAAGGATCGACAACCCAAGTGGCAATTCGACTCAGTCCACGACGTACCCGATAGCTTGATACAAAGATTTTTCGAAGAACCCGCGGGTGCACCGGATATGGAGTACCCCTGGTAGGCGAATTGCTATCACCGGCAGCAAGGACTCTTAGATGAAACAGGTGGCATTTATCGGCCTCGGCAATATGGGTGGTCCGATGGCGAAAAATCTACTGGCAGCAGGTTGGTCGGTAGCTGCGTTCGATCTATCTCAGGCTGCCTTGGATGATGTCACTGTGGCTGGAGCTCATGGCGCCAAGTCAGCAGCAGAGGCCTGCGAATCCTGCGATGTCGTGATTTCGATGTTGCCCGCCGGTAAACACGTCAAGTCGGTCATGATGGGATCCGATGGGCTGTTCTCAAGATTGCCTGCCGATACCCTCGTACTCGATGCCAGCACGATCGACACCGCCGATGCCCGTGAACTTCATACCGCTGCGCGCGAACATTTGATCGCCTTTATGGATACACCCGTCTCTGGTGGGGTGGCTGCTGCGCAAGCCGGAACCCTCGCCTTTATGTGCGGTGGTGCCAGCGAGGCGTTTGCGAGAGCAGTCTCTGTTCTTGAGGCCATGGGCAATCGCGAGAAGATTTTCCATGCCGGTGGTGATGGCGCCGGTCAGGTGGCAAAGGCGGCCAATAATATGTTGTTGGCTATTCAGATGATTGGTACCTGCGAGGCATTGGCGCTGGGTGCTGCCAACGGGCTTGATCCCGCTATTCAATCGGAGATCATGAAAGCGAGCTCGGGGAATAACTGGCCGCTGCAGGTCTACAACCCGTGGCCAGGTGTGATGCCTACGGCGCCGGCGAGCAATGACTACCGCCCTGGCTTTATGGTCGATCTCATGGCTAAAGACTTGGGGTTGGCGACTAGCCTAGCTGAGCAGTCGTCGGTGGCGGCTACCTTTGGGCATCAGGCCCTCAGTATCTATCAAGCACTACAAGCCGACGGGCTAGGGCTTGAGGACTTCTCGATTGTAATGAAACAGTTCAATGGCGAGTAATTGGTAAGCGCATCGAAGCACTCGCGCCATCACTAAGCACATCGCTGTAGAGCTGTTACACTGAAGTGACACAGGAATTAATAAAAACAACCATGAACTTCATTACACCTCGGTTAGCCGTCGATACGGCTGTGTTTGTGCCCTCACTTACCATTTTAATGAGCGCGGTGGCGCTGGTGTTGATTGCACCGGATCAAAGTCAGCAGCTATTCAGCGTTGTGCAAGCTGCGATTGTCGATAGTGCAAGCTGGTTTTATATCTTGATGATCGGCTTGATCTTGTTCGTGTGCTGCGTTTTAGCGTTTTCTCGTTACGGCGAAATACGATTAGGCCCCGATAACGCACTGCCCGATTACAGTATGTTCGCGTGGCTGTCGATGCTATTCGCTGCGGGCGTGGGGATCGGCCTCATGTTCTACGGTGTCGCTGAGCCGGTGCAACACTACTTGGCGCCTCCTGTAGGAGAGTCGGGTACCTCCGAAAGCGCCCGCGGTGCGATTCGTCTGACAATGCTGCATTGGGGTTTTAACGCTTGGGCTATTTACGCCATTATGGCGTTAATCTTGGCGTACTTTTCGTATCGTCGCGGGTTGCCATTGACACTCCGCTCCGCATTTTACCCGCTTATCGGTGATCGTATACACGGCCCTATCGGCGCTGCGATCGATGTTTTTGCGGTGGTATGTACTACGTTCGGGATTTCAACCAGCCTTGGTCTCGGCGTGCAGCAGTTAAGCGCTGGCCTGAATTATCTTTTCGGTGTTCCCATGATCTCGAGTATTCAGCTCCTGCTCACGTTTGGGATTATGTCGATGGCTGCGGTCTCTGTGGCGCTCGGGCTCGACAGTGGTATTAAACGTCTCTCTGAGATTAACTCATACCTTGCGATCACATTGCTGTGCTTTGTTCTAATCGTGGGCCCTACTGCTTTGCTTTTGGGCGGTGTGTTACAAAACTTTGCGGGTTACGTCAGCGGGCTGATCACCACGTCTTTCAATCTTTACGTCTATCAGCCCACCGACTGGCTGGGGAGCTGGACGATCTTCTATTGGGGTTGGTGGATTAGCTGGGCGCCTTTCGTTGGTATTTTTATCGCGCGGGTCTCACGCGGCCGCACAATCCGTGAGTTTTTGATTGGCGTGACGGTGGTGCCCACGATTTTTATCGCCATTTGGATGGGTGTTTTTGGGGTCAGCGCCATAGAACTCATTGCCGGTGGCGAGGCCGCATTGGGTGAAGCGGTTGTGAATACCCCGGCGATTGGCTTGTTTCGGTTCTTAGACTACTTACCGTTTACACAGCTCGTCTCCATTATTTGCTTGACCATGATCGTCATTTTTTTTGTGACCTCGGCCGACAGCGGTGCGCTGGTGCTTAATATGATGTCGGCGGGTGGCGCTGACGACTCACCCGTTTTTCAGCGGGTGTTGTGGACTGTGGTGATAGCACTCATATCGTCGTCGTTGATGCTTACGAATGGCTTGGTGGCGCTTCAGACAGCGACCATTGCAAGTGCTTTGCCGTTCTCATTGATTATCCTTGGGGCGATTTGGGGTCTATTCCGCTCGCTGCGCGACGAGAGCGTGGCTAACCTTCAGAACAGTCCTACAAGTTTTGATACCGATACGGATACCGATTGGCGGTCTCGCTTGAAGGCATTGCTACAAGAGCCGTCCGACAACAAGGTTACGACGTTTCAGCGCGACTCAGTAAAAGCGGCCATGGTCGAGTTTTCTGCAGAGCTTGAGAAAAATGGCGTGCAATCGACGGTGGTCGATCAAATTTCTGGCGATGGTTCTGTGTCACTCGAAATTGCCCAGGATGGTGAGCTCGAGTTTCGTTATGCGGTCGCCCTAGCGCCGCAAGCGACTGGCGATTTTGCAGAGATTGACGCAGATCCTGCCGCACTCCCGGTCGAGGGCTCGACATCGGTTACCGATGTGCAGTTGTTGGCAGGTTCCGCAAGCTATTGCATCTGGGGTTTAACCCAGCCGCAGATCGTCGGCGATATCCTGGCACAATACGAACTACATCGCCGTACCTGAACTCGCTAACCTTACATCGGCTTATTAATAGCCGCGCTGGAAAGCGCGGCTGAATCACTCCGCCATCCTAGGCCCGCCACAGCGATAGACGCGGTGTCCCCGAGCTAACTGATTTTCCACTCAGGGGATAATAGTTATGGGCGTTGCCGGCAATTTAGTTTGCCGTGGATTTAAGAGCCGCATATTGGGGATCATATGATTGAGCCGCATCTGTCGATCGTTTGGTGCCGGGTGCGTACTCAGAAACTCGGGCGGGCGCTCATCACCCAGGCTAGCCATTTTTTGCCACAAGGTCACAGCGGCCTCGGGGTCAAATCCTGCCAGCGTGGCTAGGCGCATTCCCAGTCGGTCCGCCTCACGCTCCGCGGTTCTGCTATTGGGCAGCTCGAGCGCGACCTGAGCAAGCAGTCGAGAGCTATCGGTAACGCCCTGACTATTGGAAGCAGCATTGACCGCGACCACTCCAAGCTCGACCGCCAGTGCTTGCGACATTCGCTCCGCCGTGTGATTCGCCAAGGCATGTGAAATTTCGTGGCCCATGATTTGCGCGAACTCGGCATCGGTTAGCTCGAGTTGCTCAAAGAGCCCCGTGTAGACCGCCATTTTTCCGCCAGCCATGCACCAGGCGTTGACGGTATCGTCATCATCGACAACAGCGACACTCCAATCCCAGTTTCGAGATTGCGGGAACTCTTGAATAGCCGCAGTGACAACTCGACCCGTCACGCGTCGCACTCGCGCCTGCAGCAACGGGTCTTCCGATAGCTTTTCCTGTTCGCGCAGTACCTCAACGGCACTTCGATAGGCACCGCGAGACTGTTGGATCGCCGATTCTGGTGATACGATCAAGAATTGACTGCGCCCGGTGGGGCTGGTCGCACACCCGGTAATAGAGAAAAATCCGATGGCGAGGCAGAGGCGACAAAAAAGTTGAAGCGACATAGGTGGCTCTTAATAGATGACTCTGTTTATTGGCTCAGTCTTTACGATACGGGTGCGCTGACGATCGTCAACCGGTAAACAATGATTCGATGGTCTGACGACGAACTAGCCGGGTTCCGATTCGGCGCCGGCCACGACACGCAACAAGCCTCGATAGACCAAAGTGGCGTCTGCTTTTCCTTCAAGGATTCGGTGAATCTCACGGCAGATAGGTACTTTGATACTGTGTTGTTTGGCGAGTGCCACCACTGTCGGCGCGCTTTTAACACCCTCGGCCACCATATGCATGTCGCTGGTGATTTGCTCTACGCCTTTGCCGGTAGCAAGCTCCAGACCTACATGCCGATTACGGCTCTGGGGGCTGGTACAGGTGGCGATCATATCGCCCATACCGGTGAGACCAGCAAAGGTTTCCGGCCGACCTCCTAGCGCATGACCAAGACGAGTGACCTCGGCGAGTCCACGCGTGATCAATGCAGCGCGGGTATTGTCGCCGGCACCTAACCCATCTCCGAGACCGACTGCAATTGCGATAATATTTTTAAGCACGCCGCCCAGCTCACAGCCGATCACATCATCGTTGTGATAGACGCGAAACAGTCCAACATTGAGCAAGGGTTGTAACCAAGTCGCAGATGGATGATCGAGCGCTAAGACGCTTGCCGCAGCCTTTCCCGCCAGAATTTCTTTAGCGAGGTTGGGTCCGGTTAATACGCCAGCAGGTTGGTTGGGGCAGAGCTCTCGGATGATTTCAGACATCCGTTTTTGACTAGTTGCCTCAAGACCCTTGGTCATACTGATGATTGGAGTCGTCTCGGCGATATGCGGGGCCACTGACTCTAGAACCGCTCGGAAGTTATGTGACGGAATCGCAACTAATACAGCATCTGCCTCTACCAGCGCTGTCTCAAGGTCATTGGTTGCTTTGAGCTTCTTATTGAGAGGTAAGTCGCCAAGATAGCGGGAATGCCGATGCGCCTGGTTGATTTCATCGACGACGGCCGTATCGCGCGCCCACAGCGTGACTCTGGCATTGCGACATAACAGCGACGCAAGCGTAGTGCCCCATGAGCCACCGCCGATAACTGCAATATGTGTCCATTTTTTTGAGTCGCCCATGACCTAAGCCGAAGTCCAAATTCTCAAGTTGCGGCGCGAGAATGGCGGTTCAGCTCAAAAATCGCAAGTTCAGATGAATTCGTATCATGATGAAGGTTAGACTCGGAGTCCTCTGGGTAGAACAAAAAAGCGAGTGCATCTATGGACTACGGCATTGTCAGCTTGTTGCCTACTGCTTTAGTGCTGGTGCTTGCTGTCTGGAGTCAGCGAACTCTCGAGTCAGTACTGGCGGGCGCTATTTTCGCTTTTCTGATCATGGACGGGATTGGCTTTGTCGATACGCTCGCCGAGGTAACGCTTAGCCAGTTAATGGATGAAGACATTGCCTGGATTATTTTGGTCTGCGGCTTATACGGTGTTTTTATTCAGCTTCTGGTTCGCAGCGGTGGCTCGATGGCCTTTGGTGATCTTCTGCTCGGTCAATTGCGCAGCAAGCGCCAGAGTTTGCTGGCCACGTGGTCGTTGGGCTTGGTGATCTTTCTTGATGACTACCTCAACTCTCTAACGGTCGGCGCGACAATGAAAGCGGTTACCGATCGATTTAAGACCTCTCGCGCAATGCTTGCGTATGTGGTGGATTCCACCGCCGCACCGATGTGTTTGTTGATCCCGATATCGAGTTGGGGCGCTTATTTTGCTGGGCTTCTCGAGAAGAACGGTGCGGCGGCCGATGGTCAGGGTTTAGCCCTGTTTATCGAGTCGATCCCCTACATGTTTTATCCGTTTTTGGCATTGTTGATCGTTCCTTTTGTCATACTTGGATGGGTGCCCTTGGTGGGCGCTATGAAGCAGGCAGAGCTTAAGGCAGAGAGCACCGGTGATCTCGGTGTGTTCGAGGCAAAAGTCGCGGATGAGCAAGAGATCGGCGCAGGCGGCCCAATGACCTTTTTCTTGCCGATCGTGGCGCTTTTATTTTTTACGATTTTTCCTAGCGTCGATCTACTTCGAGGGGTGATCGCCGGGGTACTCGCCACGCTCGTGTATTTTGCTAGCCTTCGGTTGATGCCCCTTTCCGAGCTTTTCGATACTTGTATTGAAGGCTTGAAAACCATGCTGCCGGTGCTAGCCATGCTGCTGGCACTCTTTATTTTTGTGGAGGCCAACAACCGAATCGGCCTGACTGAATTCGTGATTGAAAGCGTGCAACCATTTATGACTGCCTTGTGGTTGCCGGTCATCATTTTCATCACGATGTCAGCGGTATCGTTTGCCACAGGCTCGAACTGGGGGGTGATCGCGATCGCGATGCCCGTCGCTTTTCCGCTCGCAGAAATCTACGACGTCAGCATGCCCTTAGTCATTGGTGCGTTGTTATCAGCCAGCGGTTTTGGCAGTCACGCCTGCTTCTATTCAGACTCTACCGTGCTGTCGGCTCAAGGTGCGGGTTGTCAGACTTATGAACACGCCCTGACCCAGCTACCCTATGCAGTGCTGGCTGCGAGCTTTGCCGCCATCTTTTTCTTTATCGCGTCTTTTTAATTGTTAGGGCTGGTTAATTCTCGGGGCTGGGCATCCACGGTGCCTCGATTGTCTGCGCTCGCCTTCTTTAGTTTTCGGAGAAGTAACCAGAAAGTAAACTAGTAGTCAGACAGTTGTCATCTTATGTGAGTAGGGACAATACCTTAACGCAGGGATTGAGCCACGCTGGTTGTCATTGACTCCGCGATGCGCCCAGTTTCGCGACATGACCTAGACAGGATGGCTCAGTATCATAGGTCGATCGACGGATTATCGAGGCGGCAACGTAAACCGAGTTACCTGAGCCGGCAGGTTGCATGGTTCGTGAGAGACAACACAAGGAATATGTCATGACAAATAAAAGCCCTCTACTGTGTGTGTTGATGGCTTCTCTACTCGTGGCCTGCGGTGGCGGCGGAGGCTCACCATCTGCCTCGGCACCGCCACCGGTAGTGACACCGCCGACACCTGATCCCACCGGCCTGCTGGTCACCAGTAGCGAGGGCGAGGGATTAACCGAGTACAGCGCTAAGCTGAGTCGAGAATCCACTGCTAGAATTGCGTTTGGCGCCCCGGTCGCAGTTGAAGCGGCGCCTGCAGCCGATGCTGGTGGTGGTTCCTTCTCGGGGACTTACACGCTCGAATCCGGCGTCGATGAGCACGATATCGTGAAATACGATGGCGCGACCCTAGCGATCGCGCCCAGTCGAAGTGGTTGTTGCTTTGTAGTCGATGCTTTCCCGCTTGAAGCCGATGCGGCGATGGAAGAGCCTGCACCGTTAGAGTCGCAGATTCGGCTGTTTGCTACCGACCCCGTCGCTGGAACGGCCAGTCAATCCGGCACAATTACCTTGCCAGAGGGTATCTCTGCAGAGGGCCTCTATCTCGACGGAAGCTCGCTACAAGCCCTGTTATCGACGTCCTGGTGGGGCGCCTTCGGCGAGCCGTTTGTCGATCCCTTTTATTGGGAAGATCAGTCGGTGAGTCTCCATTCCTATGATATCAGCGACCCAGCTTCACCCAGCTTGGTCAGTGAGTTGAGTGTTGAAGGTGGCTTGGTGACCTCGCGGAAGGCAGGTGACGAGGTCTATTTGATAACCCGACACACCCCCAATATTGAGGGACTGATTCCCTATCCGCAGACAGCTGAGGATATTGCGAATAACGAAGCGATCCTAGCGGATGCATCCGAGGCCGATGTCCTACCCGAAATTCTGATCGATGGTACACCGGTCACTCCTCTTTCACTCGACGACTGTTACCGCGTCGATCCCGAGCATCCACTGGGAGCCGACCTTCCCGCTGACTCGGTGCTTACGACACTGCTGACAGTATCAGCGACAACCGGTGAAATCGTTCGATCCGCTTGCGTCATGGAGCCTTTAGGTGGTGTCTATGTCAGTAACGACAGAATCGCACTGACCTATGTGCGTTGGGATGCCGTCTCTGAAATGACTTTGGTGCATCTACTCGATCGCGAGACGTATGAGTATCTGGGTTCAGAGCAGGTGGCCGGTGCGCTTTACTCGGGTGGCAATAATGACTTCCGTATCAGCGAATTTGACGGTGTACTGCGCATGGTCACCACCGAGTGGACCGGTAATCCAGAGGACCAGCTCAAGCACCGCTTGATGACCCTGCAACCCGAAGCAGACGCACCAGAGCTCGAGGTGTTGGCAGTATTGGGTGAAGACGAGTCAGCTCGCATCGGCAAAGTGAACGAGGATCTGTACGGCGTTCGATTTATGGGCTCGCGGGCTTATCTAGTGACCTTCGAGCGCATCGATCCCTTGTATGTGGTTGATCTATCCGACCCCACAGCCCCCGAGATTGTCGGTGAACTTGAGGTGCCGGGCTTTTCGGATCTCTTGCACGAAGTAAACGACAATCTGTTGCTTGGCTTAGGCTCGAGCGAGCGGCGATTCCCTAAACTCGAGCTTTATGATGTCTCAGCTATAACAAGCCCCCAATCGCGCAGCTGTATCGAGATCGGTACCGTTAGGGCAGCAGGTGCCATGGCGCCGAATGGTTGCGACGTATCGATCCCACCCGAATGGGAGTGGAGCTACAGCCCCGCGCAGTACAATCGTTATGCCTTTACCTACCTCGCCGGTGATGAGACCGATCGTTTCACGGTGCCCTATTCGGCTGGCGGCAGGGTGGAGGAGGTCTACGAGTATGTTGACCGTATTGCCCTCTTCGAGCTCACCGATAAGGCTGTCCCTGAAGAGGCCGCGCTCAATCTAGTCGGTGAGATCGAGTTGCGTCCCGGGTCGGTAAGCGGCGATACCCGGGTAGTCATCGACACCGATGCGTTGTACGTTATCGCTTATTCGGACCTACTCAGTGGTTTCTGGACCAACCCCGAGGCAGTCACGCGTTTCGGGAGAGATTAGTTTTACAGATATATTTGTACGCGGCTTGGCTTGATGGCTGCGTCGGTATCCATCAGATCGACCGCTAATATTTTCGGTCCTACGTAGGTGGCTGATACTTCGTGTGTTTTGCTGCGTATACAAAACAACGCGGCGAGAATCCCAGTAGCAGATGAAAATCTGAGAATCGGTTATCGCTTGTTTCTAATGGATAGGGCGCCTCGATCGTGACCACATCAGGAAGAACTTCGAGTCAAAAGGCGGGTTTGTGGTTAGGGCCCTTGCTTTTCCTTGCTATGGCTACAGTGACCGATATCCAGTCGATTATGGCGACTGACGCTTGGTTAGTTGCCGGTGTGGCTATCTGGATGGCTGTTTGGTGGTCGACTGAGGCTATACCCGTCCCTGCCACGGCGTTCCTACCACTTGTGCTCTTTCCGATGATCGAGGTGGCGCCGATTAGGGCCGTTGCGCAAAGTTATTCGCATCCCACAATCTATTTATTTCTAGGTGCCTTTATCCTTGCGCTTTCAGTTGAAAAGTGGGGTTTGCACCGTCGTATTGCGCTCTGGGTGTTGTCTAGGACAGGAACAGATGCGCGCGCGCTTATTTTAGGTTTTATGGTCGCTGGTGCTTTGCTCTCGATGTGGATGACCAACACCTCAACGACCATGATGCTGTTGCCAATAGCTGTATCGGTATCGGCCCTCGTGATTGAAAAAGCTGTGACTGCATCGGAGACTCAAAAGCGCCAGTTTCAGGTGGCTTTGTTGTTAGCGTTAGCGTACTCAACAACTATTGGCGGTATGTCTACTCTGATTGGTACGCCACCTAATGCCTTCCTAGCAGGCTTCATGGAAGAAACCTACGGAATTCAAATTGCCTTTTTGGATTGGTTTTTGATTGGGCTCCCGCTGGCCATTGTGTTGTTACCGACTGGTTGGTTTGTGCTGACACGGATAGCATTTCAAGTTGATATTCCGTCTTCCAGTGCGGGCGCCTCAGCTATTGTGGCAATGAAAGATCAGCTTGGTCAGATGTCACCATCAGAACAACGGGTTGCACTGATTTTTCTATCCGTCATATTTCTATGGATGACCCGATCTTGGCTGAGTGACCTGCCAATGCTGTCTGGGTTGAGCGATGCAGGGATTGTTATGGCAGCTGCGCTATTGCTCTTCGTTATTCCTGCGGGAGCGAGAAACGAGGGAGCATTGATGCAGTGGGAGGATCTGACGCGGCTACCGTGGGGTGTTTTGGTTCTATTCGGTGGCGGACTTGCACTGGCTGCGCAGGTCTCAAATTCGGGTCTTGCTTTTTGGCTCGGTGAAAGCCTAACACCGCTAACAAACATGGGCATGTTAGTGCTTGTCATCGCCGCCGCGGGACTTGTTGTATTTTTGACAGAACTCACCAGCAATTTAGCGACAACCGCGACCCTGTTACCAGTGATTGCAGCGATGGCAGCTTCATCGGGTATTGATCCACTTGTACTTTGCGTACCGGTCACCTTGGCTGCGAGTTGCGCCTTTATGTTGCCAGTGGCAACGCCTCCCAATGCGATTGTTTTCTCATCAGGGATTTTGACTATCCCTCAAATGATCAGAGCTGGATTCATCATGAATGTCATTGCAATGCTGGTATTGACCATCTTAGCAATGCTGGCAGTGCCGGCGGTGTTTAGCTGATCCCAGGCAACCCTGCTGAGTTACAGCGCTACGGAGTTGATCAATAACTTATGGGAAAGCTTCATCATCTGGGCGAGGGTGCAAATAGTTTGTTATTCTCGGGAGCGTGGAGAGTGAGGAGACGTCCGATGTTGAGTGCCGTAGGCCGTTGGTATCAAAAGAATCGCATCAAGCCTGTGAAAGCGGGGCTCGCGATTTCGCGTCTATTGCGTGACCCCGATGACACGGGGCAGGTCTTTAAGATTCTAGAGGCCCTACGTGGGGACTCCTTAGGGCGAGCACTTCTGCGGATGCGAGCCGATGAACAAGGAGCGGCGCTGCTTAAGAGTCGCCCATCGATTATTGAGAAGCTAAACGATCGCGATGCACTGCTGGCGATGCCCGAGGGCTCTATTGGCCGCGCCTACTACGATTTCGTGCATCGAGAAGGCTTATCCGCTGATGGATTGATTGCTTCCAGCGAAGAAGCTCCCAGAGTCAATTCGGTTGGCTATCACGAGCGTTGGCTCGGCGATCGGCTTAGGGATATTCACGACCTACAGCATGTAATGACCGGCTATGGCCGGGACACCCTAGGTGAGATCTGTCTGCTGTCGTTCATGACGGCCCAGACACCCTCGCGCGGCATCGACTTCATTATTTTTATGGGTCGCAAGAAGAGTCAAAAAGATATGCCCGGCCTGCCAATCAAAGACCTTGTTGCCGAGGGTCGACGCATCGGCGAGACCGCTGACTGGATGTTACTGACGCACTGGGAAGATCGATTGCACGAGCCCCTGAGCGAGGTGCGCAAAGAGCTAGGTTTCGAAGCGCCCGAGCGGTATTATCGGGCGCTTGAGCGATTCAAAGCCGAGATAGACGCGCTTCCCACTGCGGCGTAGTACTGAGGTGCTCGCGGTCGAGTGGTCGTCTTCGGGCAACGAAACGTGTCAGGGAAAAGTTTTCTGTGACCTACTAGGTTCAGTGACCAACAAGGAAACAATAACAATGAATGAAGCAGTAAGCCCTCGCGCAAAATTTCATCATATGAAGGATGGCACTCAGGAAGACTGGACCATTATCGGTGCTGAGGTTCAGGCGCACTCCAAAACCTTGTATCAACGAGTGATCGACCACCTTCTGTTGCTCGAAGGTGACTGTGGGGGCTTCCCTGTCGATCGGTTGACTCACTGTCTCCAGACCGCGACGCTCGCACACAAAGACGGCAAGGACGAGGAGTATGTTGTGTGCGCACTGTTGCACGATATCGGTGACACGTTGGGTCCTGCGAACCATGCCGATATTGCCGCTGTCATGCTTCAGCCCTATGTCAGCGAGGAGAACCACTGGATGGTGAAGCACCACGCAGTGTTCCAAGGTTACTATTTCTTTGAGTATTTGGGACTCGATAAAAATATGCGCGAGCAGTATCGGGATCATCCCGTGTATGAGCAGACCCTAGAGTTCATCGAGAAGTACGATGCGCCCGCTTTCGATCCAGATGCTGAGACTTATCCGCTGTCATTTTTTGAGCCCATGATCCAGCGCGTCTTCGAGAAACCCAAGCAGTCGCTTTACAAGTCGGATACTTCGACCGCTTTCGCTGATTAATACTGGCGCTTCTCTACTTCTTGGACTTTACTGAACAGAAGCACTCAGTAGCCATGCGGCAGCAAAAGGAGAGAAGCAATGAGTCAAGGTGTCAGTCGTTTAGGATTAGTAGGATGTTTAGTCGGTTTTCTGTGGATAGCACCTGCTGTTGGCGCAGAAGAATGCTTGCCGTCACCTTGGGGCAGCGATGACCAAATTGGTGCTGCCAATCGCATCACTCCGAGCCGCGTTGTTGCTGCCGCTGATTTAGTCCAACAAGGTCGGACGCATCCGCTGGGTATTGTGCTGGAGCCCGGAATGCCGGCATTTCCGCCGCGTTACACGTCGCTACAAGTCGTTCAGCCGGGACAGCAATACAACAACGATTTGACCCCAGTTTACGGTTGGGACCTGCAATACAACGATGATGTTGTGCAGATGTGGCTAGGAGTGGGTCCGCAACTCGATGGCTTAGGCCATGTTGGCCATAAAGGGCTCTATTACAACTGTAACCCCGGTGCTGAGATATCCGATATCACTGGTTTAAAGCGATTGGGTATCGAAAATGTACCGCCCTTGGTGGCCAGGGGGGTGATGATCGATATGGCGGGCCACTTCGATGTCGATTCGCTAGATGCTGGCCAGCCCATTACCTCAGCGGATCTAGAGGCCGCAATGAAGGCGCAAGCGGTTGAGCTTCGCGAAGGCGATGTGATTTTAATCCATACCGGATGGACTGATGCGCATTTAAAATCCGATCCGCAACTCTGGAATTCCACGATTCCCGGCATAACCAATTCGGCAGCCGAGTATCTAGCGGACTTCAAGCCGGTGGCCGTCGGTGCTGATACTTGGGGGTTAGGGGCCGTGCCCCCGATTGAGGGTGACCGGGTCTATCACGATCATCTAACACTGATCATGAAGCATGGCATTTATATTCTTGAAACCATGAATACCGGACCATTGGTTGATGAGGGTGTCAGCGAGTTCATGTTTGTATTGGGTCAGGCGCGTTTGAAAGGCGCAGTGCAAATGATTATTAACCCGGTCGCCATGTGGTGACGCTTTGCTGAATACTCTGGACGGTGACAGCAGCGTAAGATTTTAAGCACGACATGAGTAAGCAATTAGCTTGGC
>NTKA01000012.1 GCA_002456975.1 Halieaceae bacterium MED-G27 | reverse complement strand
GCCTCTGCGCGAAATCACAGGAAAGGAACGCGAATTCCTCTCCTACAGCGCAGCAAATTACGTTCGCTTAAAAGACTCGTTTTTGGACGACTAAAGGTCTGCGGTCTGCGGTCTGCGGTCTGCGGTCACTATTCACGCATGGATCGCCTTCCAGCTGCTATCGAAACTGCTGTATTACCGACCTAGTGTCAGGTCTGACACCCTGCCAGCGCTCATAACTGTCAGCGGCTTGCTCAACCAGCATGCCCAATCCGTCGCTCGACTGTGAAAAGCCAGCATCTTGCATCTGCAGCAGAAAGGGTGTCGACGCTTTGCCATAGAGCATATCGTAGGCCAGCGCTCGGCTGCTTGGCACAATCGTCGGAAGCTCAGGCTGCGTCGAACTCCAGCCACTACTGAGTCCATTGATGACAAGGTCCCAGCCATCATCTGGCAGCGATGCCAAATCACCAGCGCTCATCGTGACTCGCCCACCGAAGAGCTCACACAGACTCTGAGCATTCGCTACCGTTCTATTGGCAACATGAACACTAGCGGGACCCGCCTCGATCAATTGCCCCAATATGCCTCGCATCGCGCCGCCCGCACCGAGCAACAGAATCTTGGAGTCACGCACCGGCCACTCCAAGTTCGTCTCGATGTCGCGCACCAATCCCAATCCGTCGACATTGTCGGCATGTATATCGCCAGTGCTATCGACCCAGAGTAAGTTGGCCGCACCCGCATCAGCGGCTCGCTGCGTTGGCCACTTAGCGAGTGCAAAAGCGTCTGCCTTACAAGGAGCCGTGACATTCAAACCGCGGCCACCGTGGTCAAAAAAGCTCTTGGCTATCGACTCAAATTGGCCTTGCGTCACCAGCAAGCGCTGATAGTCGATTTCGTGCTCAAATTGTTGAGCAAACGAGTGGTGAATTTGCGGGGAGATACTATGAGCAATCGGGTTTCCCAAGACCGCGAAGCGCCCCTGCGATGGGCTTGTCTCGGACATAGTAGTCATCTCGCCAGCTTATGCGCGACGCTCTAGGCTGCCAGCCAGTCGGTGGGCTTCAAATAAACATCAAGCAATTCAGCCTCTGGAGTGCCTGCATCAGGTGTTAATCCGTACTCCCAACGAACCAATGGCGGCAAAGACATCAATATCGCCTCGGTGCGCCCATTGGACTGAAGTCCAAACAAAGTGCCGCGATCAAAAACCAGATTGAACTCCACGTAACGGCCTCGTCGATACAGTTGCCAATCGCGCTCTCTTTGACCGTAGCTGCGATCTTTGTTGTTCTGAACGATGGGCATGTAGGCATCTAAATAGGCATTGCCCACCGACTGCATAAAACCGAAGGACTTCTCAAAGCCCCACTCGTTCAAATCATCGTAAAACAGACCGCCAACTCCGCGAGGCTCGTTTCGGTGGGGCAGAAAAAAGTATTCATCGCACCACTGCTTGTAGCGGTCGTAGACATCCTCGCCAAAAGGATCGCAGGCAGCCTTGGCAGTGCTATGCCAGTGAACAACATCCTCTTTATTGCCGTAATAGGGCGTCAAGTCAAAGCCACCACCCATCCACCAAACCGGATCTTCACCGGGCTTTTCTGCTGCGAAACAACGTACGTTGGCATGCGATGTCGGGACGTAAGGATTAACAGGGTGCATTACCAGCGAGACACCCATCGCCTTAAAGCTTCGTCCTGCCAGCTCAGGGCGATGCTGGGTCGCAGAGCCAGGCATTTTCCCGCCTTCTACATACGAGAAATTCACACCGCCTTTTTCGAATACCGCACCGTCAGCCAAAACGCGCGTGATACCACCGCCGCCTTCAGGCCGGTCCCAGGTTTCGGTTTCAAAATCAGCACTACCGTCAATGGCACTGAGCTCCTTGCAAATGCGGGCTTGCAACTGCTGCAAGTAATTCTGTACTGCTGGCAAATCCATAGCGTTCCCCCGACGGGCGCTGTTATTAGCGCAAGACGTCGCCTGTTGTTACTCGCTTAATTGTTGACGGTTTCGCCATCAGGTCAACCGTGCCCGGAAGCTTTTTTAATTTTTCACCGAAATAGCGGGTGACTTGAAACCCATGCCGAGCGGGCAGGGCACCCGCGGCATTGGCACTCGTGCTGACCACTGGTCCATCAAGCGCTCTCGATAGCGCCACCAATGCGGGCGCCGCCGTCACACGGATAGCAACCTCGTTGCTATCGCCGGTAACCCAAGGCGGGAAATAACCATGATTCGGCACAATCCAGGTAATGGGGGCAGGCCAACTGTCGAGGCATTCCTGCCTTGCTTCTGCAGGCAACGCCTGCAATAGCGGCTCAAAGTGGTGGGGCGTCCAAGAAACGACGATTAGGCCCTTATCGAGCGCCCTTCGCTTCATTGCGCAGAGCGACTCTACCGCATCAAGGCACCACGGATCACAAGACAAACCCCAGACAGCTTCTGCAGGCACAGCCACAACGTCACCTGAGGACAGTGCCGCTGCGACCCGCCGTGTCTGAAAAGCGGTAGCTTTGCTGTTCACCCGCTGGCTAGTGTTTTTGGCTAGCCGTTTAGCTGAGCCTGAAGCGCAGCGTCTTTGGCTTCAACCGCTGTTGCGTTATCTGCGCGCTCTGCTTGTAGCTTAGTAAATAAGTCATCGTCGGCCGTCGCTAAAATCTGCGCTGCCAAATAGGCCGCATTTTTCGCACCAGCCTTACCAATTGCAACGGTAGCGACGGGGATGCCAGCCGGCATTTGAACGGTAGAGAGCAGAGCATCCAACCCATCCATTGACGCATTCATGGGCAAGCCAATCACTGGCCGCAGGGTAGTCGCAGAGACAGCACCGGCGAGGTGAGCAGCCATGCCTGCAGCACAAATAAACGCGCCACAACCTCTTGCTTCAGCATCCTTGACGTAGGCTTTGGTACCCTCTGGTGTACGGTGTGCAGACGTAATTTTAGCTTCGAAGCGAATATCAAATTTCTTCAGGATGTCAAACGCCGCCTCTACGACGGGCAAATCAGAATCTGACCCCATTAAAATAGCAACAAATGCTTTAGACATAGTGCTTAGCTCCCAGGAAAAATATGGTGAATAAATAGAGGGGGGTGATTCTATCGAGATCACTGATCGAGGTCACGTATTAGGCCTTTCAAATAGCAAAGTAAGCGCCATCTTGGTGTTGAATGAATCCCTCGAGCTCCAGCTTTAGCAAATCAGTAGCGATTTCTTGAGGAGAGCCGCGCACTGCTAACGCTAAGGCGTCTAGGCTGTGCTGTCCATCGCCGATAGCACGCAATAATCTCCCCTCGCGAGAAATAGGTTCAAAGTCTGCATCCATTGTGGGCGGCGTTGCGGCTAGCCTCACAGCGGAGGAGAACTGAGACTGTAAAATGACATCGCCGGGACAGGTCGCTATTAATGCCCCCTCTTTGAGCAAACGCAAGCAGCCCCGCCCCTGCCTGTGCCAGGGTGACCAAGGCACGACAAAGACATCCCTACCCTGATCATTGGCGGCAGTGGCGGTGATAAGACTGCCACTGGGATCAGAGGCCTCAACCACAACTGTCGCTGCCGCGAGCCCAGAAATCGTACGATTGCGGCGCGGAAAGTGGGATCGGTGGGGCACAGACGCTGGGAAAAACTGAGTGAGCACCACGCCGCTGGCCGCAATAGCCTGCGCTAGCTCCCTATGTTGAGCTGGATAAATGCGATCAAGGCCTGTGGCAACGACGGCGATTGTTGTAGCGCCCGAATCAAGGCAACTGCGATGCGATTCAGCATCTATCCCCATTGCAAGCCCGCTGACAATGGTGAAACCAGCCTCCGACAACTCTTGGCTGAACCACCGCGCGGCCCTCTCCCCGTGGACCGAAGGACGTCGGCTGTCAACCATGGCAATCGAGGGCCTCAATAAACAGACGGGATCACCCACCCCAAAACAAAATCGGGGGGGCATCGTGGCATTCCGCGAGTAAAGGCGGATAGTCATCATCGGTTAACCTGATTAAAAAGGGTTGGTGATCCTCAGCGAATGCCGTCTCAATCGACTCGGGTTCGACATTGGTAAGTGTCGTCTGCAACGAAGGAAACCAGGGCTGATGCTCAGGGTTGTGGCCAGCAACCAAGATTGACTCAGGGTCTGGAAATTGCATCAACAACTGCCGCCGGGACTCTAGACCCTGAGTCGACAGAAATCTCGCGTATGCGATTCAGCGCGCATCCACCAGTGGATCGATACCCAGAAAAATAGCCATTTGCTCATCCTTGAACTCGGCAGTCGCCATCCTTGGCGACAAATAGAAAACTTAATTAAGGGTTTTCGAGCTTATCACCCACAGAAAGCGGACGGTTTGCGCTCAATACCAAACCAAAACTAGCTTGCTCGTAGACCGCAAAGAGCATCAAAAGATCTGCTCGGGTATCTGGCAGCTCTAGCCACCTTCGCGCTTGTTCATCACGAATTCTCTGACCTCGCTGCAAAACCGATAATAGGTCACCAGCCTCAACGCCATCGAGTGCCCCAACATTGGTGGCTACGATATCCAAACTGCCAATTTGCGAGACGCCGCCGTCCACCGCCAGGACCGCGCCACCTACCTTGGTAGCAGGCGTTTTAGGCCGAAAAAACGCATCGACACGACCCTCACTGACTGGAAATAAAATATCACCAGATCTCATCTCGGAGTTAGCGCGCGTCACCGACATTCTATTAGCGGTCCCCGCTTGAATCGCACCGGAGGGGGATACACGACCTACTGAATACAGCAGAACACCCAATGACTCGCGAGTCTCTGGGTCTTCCAGCTCTCCGGCAGACCGAAACACCTCAAACGCCTCACTACTGTTATCGAGGTTACCGCCAACAAATACAATGTCTCCGATACCAGAAATCAAGCGGCCACCGTCACCCGATAGAATTCGGGGCGCACTTTTGATAACCGATGGTGCTTCAAAGCGATGGCGCTTGATAAACGGGTCTATTTTATCCCTGGGAATCTGGGGGATTGCCATTCCCAATGCTTCGCTGCGCATTGCTGGCGACAAGCGCACGACGTCAGGGCCCGTCGGTCGACCGAGGTAAACACCGGGCCGACCATTCTCCCAGCGCAGAACCAAGGTATCCCCCGGAAAGATGAGATTAGGATCCCTCACCGACGGATTAACGCGCCACAATTCAGGCCAACGCCAAGGTTCATTGAGAAAAACTGACGAGATATCCCACAGCGTATCCCCTTCTTCTACCACATAGGTTTCAGGCGCATTAGCCGCTAAACCCGGCAGGGCATCATCTGCGCTTGCGGGCATCGTGAACGCTAACACTGCGGCAGCACATAAGATTCGAACCAATCGAATGCTTTATCGCGCCACTATTTACCCCCTTAAATCCCAGTTAGACAATCTGACCCAGCAAATAAACGACAAAATTGGCGGACGGGCGTCTGTCGTTATAATAGCAGTGTGCGCCCGGCTGGCTCTGCTGACAAGAGTCGACATAGGGCAATACCAATCACTTGCGGGTAACTGCCGACCAATAAGACGCAATCGCTATGGCCATCAGACAAATACTTGAATTCCCCGATCCTCGCCTTCGTACACGAGCTGCGGCGGTCGATGTTGTGGACTCGCGGATTACCAAACTGATCGATGACATGTTTGAAACCATGTATGAGGCAAATGGCATCGGTCTTGCCGCTACGCAAGTGGATGTGCACGAGCAGGTTATTGTTATCGACCTTTCCAACAATAAAGAAAACCCTCGGGTCTTTATCAATCCTAAAATCGAGGTCATCGATCCCGAGTTGGATGGGTTTGAAGAGGGCTGCCTCTCGGTACCGGGCTTTAATGAATCGGTGGAGCGGCCAAAAATAGTCAAAGTGAGCGCCCTCGATCGCGAGGGTAACGAGTTTACTGAGACCCTCAAGGGGTTATTGGCAATTTGCTTGCAACACGAAATGGACCATCTCGCAGGCAAGCTCTTTGTCGACTATTTGAGCCCAGCGAAGCGACAGCGCATTAGACAACGGCTGGAAAAAGAACAGCGACGTCGGGCCTGATACGTGACGAATCCGTTGCGCATCATTTTCGCTGGCACCCCAGCGTTCGCCGCCAACCATTTGCAATCGCTGGTAGAGCGCGACTACAACGTTGTCGGTGTCATGACACAACCAGATAGACCGGCGGGTCGAGGCAAACGACTGCAGGCTTCAGCGGTCAAAAGCCTTGCTGAGGTTCACGAGATTCCGGTTATGCAACCTCACTCGCTGAAAGACGACGAGGCAGTGGAGGCGCTTCGGGCACTTACCCCTGACGTCATGGTAGTGGTCGCCTATGGCTTGATATTACCCGAGCGAGTGTTAGAGCTTCCTCGATTTGGTTGTCTTAATGTCCACGCTTCACTGTTACCGGCCTGGCGGGGAGCGGCACCGATTCACCGAGCGATTGCCTCGGGTGATGCAACGACAGGCGTCACCATTATGCAGATGGATGCAGGACTCGATACCGGAGACATGCTGTTAACCAGCAGTGTCGCGATCAGAGACGACCATACGACCGGTTCCCTAACCGATGAATTAGCGGTGTTAGGTAGCGATGCGCTGGACACGGTATTGTCGGCGCTTAAACACCACCAAGCGAGGGCTGTTCAACAACCTGACTCCGGCGTCAGCTATGCTCATAAAATCAGCAAAGCAGAAGCTGAAATCGATTGGTCAGAACCCGCCAACGTGATTTGCAGACGAATCGCTGCCTTCAACCCAGCGCCCGTTTGTTTCAGCTTTCTCAACGGGCAAAGGGTAAAGCTTTGGCTAGCTCAGGTAGATGAAAGCTCACGTATCACTAGCAACCCTCCATCGACAGCCGGCGAGATCGTCGAATCAAGCAAGCGCGGCATAGTAGTTAATTGTGGCGATGACTCACGGCTAGTCATCCAGTCATTGCAATTGCCGGGAAAAAGTCCGGTATCTGCGGCCGACGCATTGAATGGCAATGCTGAGCTCCTAGCGATCGGTAATCACTTTGGGTCAAGCACTGACTGATGTCGCGTGACGTAAGAGCCTCTGCAGCCCAACTACTTGCCAAGGTCACTGCCGGGGCGTCGCTAAATACACACTACGAGCAAGCTGCTGATCAGCTCGAGACCAATCAACGCGCTTTTTTCAGAGAACTCATCTACGGCTCGCTTCGCTGGTGGCCTTACTATCGAGGAATTTATCGGCAACTAGTCAACAAGCCGATGAAAACCAAAGATAGCGATATCGAGGCGCTTTTGATTCTCGGACTTTATGAACTTGATCACGGAGACACCCCAGACTACGCGTCGGTTTCAGCCGCGGTTAATTCGGTCAACGCGCTAAAAAAGAAATGGGCCAAAGGCCTGGTTAACGGCTGTTTACGACGTTATCAGCGCGAAGGAGCTCGACTGCAAGAGTCGCTTAATAGTGCCGAGAAAGCGGCGTACCCCCTGTGGCTTTACGACAAAATCCGCGCCGAGTGGCCAGAGCATTGCGAGACAATTGTCGAGGCATCACGCCAAAAACCGCCGATGAGCCTCAGAATTAACCGCCAGCAGGTCTCGCTTGAGGAATACAAGGAACAACTGACGGTCGCAGAAATCCCAGTCCGGCGGGGTGGGGCATTTGGCGTCACCCTTGAGACCGCGTGCAATGTTGAAGAATTACCGAGGTTTTTCGAGGGTTACTGCAGTATTCAAGATGAATCTGCACAATGGGCGGCGCCATCCTTAAACAATGCTTTGAATCATGAGGAGGGCATAAGGGTACTAGACGCCTGCGCAGCACCGGGCGGCAAAGCCTGCCACCTTGCCGAGCTCGGGGCCTCAGTAGTTGCGATGGACATTTCGCAGGAGAGATTAGAGAAAGTTACCGCCAACCGCGATCGACTAAAACTCAAGATCGATATCGAGGCCCATGATGCGCGAAGCGGCGAACACGAAGGAGCTGAGTTCGATGGCATTCTGCTCGATGTACCTTGTTCCGCCACCGGCGTTGTACGTCGTAACCCTGACGTAAAGCTGATTAGAACACCCGAGGACATTGTTCAGTTTTCAGCCTTACAACAGGAGTTACTGACAGCATTATGGCCGCGGCTTAAACCGGGCGGGCATTTGCTGTACGTCACTTGCTCAATTCTCCGCGGCGAAAATGACGATGTCATAGGACAGTTTTTGGCCAATACCTCAGACGTTACCCTTGAGACACTGTCATCGGTCCCGGGCGAAGCAACATCCTATGGGGTGCAGTTGATACCAAATAGCGATGGCGGCGATGGGCTTTACTATTCTCTCCTCAAAAAACCTAAAGGATCTGACGCGAGCCGGTAATAGGGATACACTTAAGCAACGACTCGGTTTGACGCGCTGCGTTTTAAGGAATGTCAACGTCGTGAAAATCATTATCTTGGGTGCTGGGCAGGTCGGTGGCACATTGACCGAGCATCTTGCCGACGAAAAAAACGACGTTACTGTCGTGGATAATGCCGAGCCCGCGTTACGGCGTCTTCAAGAACGGCTAGATATCCGGACCCTAGTCGGCGATGCCGCCAAACCAACAACTCTCGCCAATGCAGGTGCCGCAGACGCGGACATGCTGATTGCCGTCACCGACAGCGATGAGGTCAATATGCTGGCCTGCAGCATTGCCTATACGCTCTATGGAACCAAAACCAAGATTTGCCGGGTGAGAGACGTCGACTACTTGAAGGAAGAAGCGGCGCTATTTCAGTCGGCGGCGATTCCAGTCGATGTAGTGATCAGCCCCGAACAGCTTGTCACCGACGCGTTGCACCAACTCATTCTGAACCCTGGGTCCTTACAGGTACTCGATTTCGCCCAAGGAAAAATTCGTCTGGTTGCGGTGAGAGCTGTCGAGGGTGGGCCGATTGTAGGGCGCGAACTACAAGAAATCCGACAGCACATGCCCGCCGTGGATACGCGTGTTGCGGCCATCTTTAGGCGTTCTGAGAGCGCAATTATCCCCGAGGCAAACACCGTTGTTGAACCTGATGACGAGGCCTTCTTTATTGCTGCAAGGGACAATATTAGAGCAGTGACTTCTGAGCTTCGTGAGCTTGATAGGCCTTATAAAAGGGTGATGATCGCAGGAGGAGGAAAAATTGGTGCATCATTAGCGCTGAGACTTGAACGTGATTATCAGGTCAAAGTGCTCGAGCTTAACTACGACCGTTGTCGTGCACTGTCTGAACTCTTAGAAGAGAGCATTGTTCTCAACGGCACCGCTAACGACACGCAGCTTTTACTCCGCGAAAATATCGCCAACACCGACGTATTTTGCGCACTCACCAACAATGGCGAGTCCAATATCATGATGTCGATGCTAGCCAAGCGTTTGGGCGCGAAAAAAGTCATAACGCTGATTACCAACCCCGCCTACGCCGAGTTAGTCGGGCAGGAGATCGATATCGCGATCTCACCTCAGCAAATCACCATTAGCAGCCTACTCACCCATGTACGAAAAGGCGATATCAGCGCAGTGCATTCACTGCGGCGCGGAGCGGCAGAGGCGCTGGAGATCACCGCCCACGGCGATCCAAAAACCTCAAAGGTTGTAGGCCGGCGGCTCGATGAACTTGATCTTCCGCCTGGAGCAACAGTGGGTGCGTTGCTTAGAGGAGAAGAGGTTCTGATTGCTCACCGACACATCGTGGTGGAAGAAGATGACCATGTCATTCTGTTTTTAACCGATCCCTCAAAGATCAGCATGGTCGAGAAACTCTTCGCACCCGGGACTAACCTCGTCTAATGAACATAGGGTTGTGTATCCGTGTCGTCGGACTGCTCCTCATGCTTTTCAGCCTTGGCACCTTGCCATCACTGTTGATGGGTCTGAATGCCGACGACGGCACTGCTGCAATATTTGGCAAAGCGTTTGTGACCACCGCGGTCTCGGGGATCATTCTCTGGCTAAGCACCCGCCAAACCGACACCGAGCTGCAGATTCGCGACGGTTTTTTAATCACCGCAGCGTTCTGGATTGTGCTGGGTGGCTACGGGGCTCTACCCTTTATTTTTTCCGAAGCGATTTCGGTGTCAGTAACCGATGCAATCTTCGAGTCGGTGTCTGGGCTTACGACCACCGGTGCCACTGTATTGGTAGGGCTGGATGATCTGCCGCAATCACTGCTGCTCTATCGTCAATTATTGCAGTGGCTTGGGGGCATAGGAATCATTGTACTGGCAGTGGCAGTCCTCCCTATGCTGGGAATTGGTGGTGTGCAGCTGTATCGGGCGGAGAGCACTGGCCCTTCAAAAGACAGCAAACTCACCCCCAGAATTACCAGTACCGCCAAGGCGCTCTTCTCGATCTATCTGGGACTTACCGCGGCCTGTGCGGTCGCCTATAAGCTTGCCGGAATGACAACCTTTGATGCGATTAGCCATGCTTTTTCCACCATAGCGATTGGCGGATTTTCAACCCACGACACCAGCATGGGCTACTTCAATAGCGACCCAATCTTATTGATTGCATCCGGCTTTATGCTGATCAGCGCGGTTAACTTTGGCCTTCACTTTATCGCGCTACAGAAGCACGACGTCACCATTTACAAGCAGGATTCGGAGACCAAGTTCTTCGCCTGGGTGATCACGACGGCGGTTTTAATTAGCTGCGTCACGCTAGGGTTTAGCGGTCAGTTCTCAACTGATTACTCATTGGTTCACGGCCTATTTCAGACAGTCTCAATCGCCACAACCACGGGATTTACCAGTGGGGACTTCAGTCTTTGGCCCTCGTTTCTACCTATTTTTCTATTGATGCTCAGCGTGATGGGTGCTTGTGTCGGCTCCACCGGAGGCGGTATGAAGGCAATGCGCATACTGCTCATTTTTCGCCAGGGAATGCGCGAGCTGCGTCAGTTACTTCACCCCAACGCCGTGATCCCTCTGAAACTCGATCATCGGCGCGTTAGACCCGAGGTAGTGAGTGCTGTTTGGAGCTTCTTCGCGGTATATATGTTCTCTTTTATCGTACTGGTGTTGGCAATGCTCACCACTGGGCTTGATTTCCTATCGGCCGTTAGCGCTGTCATGGCATCCCTCAATAATCTGGGACCAGGGCTCGGCGAAGTCGCATCGAATTACGCCGGTGTCACTGATTCAGGAAAGCTGATTCTTTGTATCGCTATGCTATTAGGTCGACTCGAGATCTTTACTCTTCTTATTCTGTTTACAGCGACCTTCTGGCGCCCCTGATCATCGCATCCCTCGCGACTCTTTAATCACATCGTAAGCCGCAGAAATTTTCTGGGACCTCTCAGTCGCCATCTGGATCATCTCTTCAGGCACGCCGCGCGCCGATAACTTGTCAGGGTGATTTTCGCTCATCAGCTTGCGATAAGCGCGCTTCAAATCGCTGTCGCTAACGCTCGAATTTATACCCAAGGCTTGGTACGCCTCAGCTAGTTGATTTCTTGGTTTTGGAGGAGTGTAGCTCTTACCACCACCAGCGTTATGACCAAACTGGCTTTGAGCAGTGACCATGGAAATCAAACGACTCAGTAGCGAATCTGACACCCCCAGGCCTCTTGATATGACACTTAAGGCTTCTCGTTCACGACTATCCAAATGGCCGTCGGCGAGCGCCATACCGATCAGAAATAACAACAGTGTCTGTGTGGTCGCGGGTCTGAGTAATACCACCCGTCGAAACAACTGGAGTTGCTGGGCCACATCGAAATCAGCTGACGCACCTTGTTTAAAACGCGAGATGGCGTTCTCGCGCTGCCTCGGTGATAGGCGAAGCTGCACAAACAGCGATTCAGCCTGCGCCACCTCGGCCTCTGACACCCGGCCATCTGCTTTTGCGACATAGCCGAGCAATACAAACGTGGTGTCAAAAAACTCCTGCTGTAATTCACGCAGGCCATCGGGGCCACTCAGCCTGACGGCACGCCACAAACCGACATCGAACAAGTGACCAACGAAGAAGCCGACTAATGCACCAGCAACACCGAGGGTGATGTAGCCAAAAAAAACACCGAGTATTTTGCCTGCGACGACTGAATTCATATCACACCGCCTGCTAGAGCCTAATCTTTGGTGCCTAAGTAATGGTTCGCGAGTGATCTAGGCGTCGTTCTGAACCGTTTGTAGGTCCACTGATACTGAGTGGTATCAGCGCGAAGTAGCTGCTCGATATCACTGTTCATCGCCGCCAACGCCGACTCGAGATGGTCGCTGTATACCGCATCCGACACCGGATAAAACTGGATCTCAAACCCTCTTTGAGTGCGCCAAGCAACACCCATGACCGCGCGCGCACCCGAGCGCTGAATAAGGCTAACAGCAAGACTTGCCGTACTACAATCCACACCCATAAAGGGTGCATTCACAGCACCGACATCTCGGTCGGGGACTTGGTCGGGCAAAATACCTGTGATGCCACCGGTTTTACAGTGACGGACTAACCTCGCGATACCTCTTCCTGTGGTGGGAACATACTCGCCGCCCGCGCGCTGACGAGCAGCCAATACCAAATCACCGATAGCAGAAAGTTTTGGCGGCTCGAACAGACACATCAAATCCCCCAGCGAGGTGAGATGATGCGACAGTACTTCCCAGTTGCCCAGATGCGGGGCAAGAACAACAATCCCTTTATCTTCGGCCAGCGCTTGATCGACATGCTCCCCACCATTCACCGAAATTAATGACCGAACATAGTCGTGAGGTCGTCGCCATACATGCCCCATCTCGGCCGATAACGCACCTTGTTCACGCAAGGTCCGTCTTACAAGTTGTTCGCGCTCGGCTTTAGATAATAAGGGATAAGCAATCTCAAAATTTCGCCTCGCAATTCTCACGGTTCGGAGGTTGAGACGCAGCATAATCGAGCCCAGCGCTCGACCGACCAACCGCGCCCAGTGCAGCGGCACACAAGCGGATGCTCTCAACACCAATCGCGCCACCATCACGGCTGTTAAATTTTTGATCGCTACCAGCAAAAAAATGAGTCCTCAGATATAGTTGGAACCACGATAGGAAACCTTGCCCCTTATTATGCCAGTGCTGAGCACTGTATACTGCGCCCTACGCCAAACTAGGTAGCTCGCGTGTCATCACTAACCTTTCAAGAACTCATTCTCGGACTGCAACGATTTTGGGGTGAAAACGGCTGTGTCGTTTTACAGCCCCTCGATCTAGAGGTTGGTGCTGGCACCTTCCATCCGGCCACTTTTCTGCGCGCCTTGGGGCCAGAGAACTGGAATGCAGCCTACGTGCAGCCAAGTCGCCGACCAGGTGATGGGCGCTATGGCGAGAACCCCAATCGGCTTCAGCACTACTATCAATTTCAGGTAGTGATGAAACCTTCCCCAGCAGACTTCCAAGATCGCTACCTCGACAGTTTGCGTAGCCTCGGTTTAGACCCCTTAGAGCACGATGTGAGATTCGTTGAAGACAACTGGGAATCGCCGACCCTCGGTGCTTGGGGACTTGGCTGGGAGGTTTGGTTGAATGGCATGGAGGTTTCGCAGTTTACCTACTTTCAGCAAGCGGGTGGCCTGGAGTGTTTCCCCGTCACTGGCGAGATTACCTACGGAATTGAGCGACTGGCGATGTACTTGCAAGGCGTAGAGTCGGTCTATGATCTTGTCTGGTCAGAAACACCCACAGGCACAGTGACCTATGGCGATGTTTTTCATCAAAACGAAGTAGAGATGTCGCATTTCAACTTCGAGCATGCAGACGTTCCACAGCTCCTTAACTATTTCGAATTCTGTGAGACTGAAGCCGAGAGGTTGGTATCGCTTCAGTTAGTACTGCCAGCCTATGAATTTGTGATGAAAGCATCACACGCTTTTAATCTACTAGACGCCAGACATGCAATTGGCGTGACAGAACGACAGCGCTACATCTTGCGCGTAAGAACGCTCGCACGAATGGCCGCGCATGCCTATGTCGATTCACGGGCTAGACTGGGTTTTCCCATGGCAGATAAAGATTTAGCAGATGCGGCTCTCGCCCAGCGAGAAAAAAGCGAGGCTGCATCATGAGTACGCGAACACTATGCTTCGAACTTGGCGTGGAAGAACTGCCGGCTGGCGAACTAAAAGGAATGGCCCTTAGCCTTGAGTCTGGAATGTGTAAAGGCATCAATGAGGCGGGGCTCAGCTTTGAGCACAGTAAGACTTTTTGGACGCCCAGACGCTTGGCGGTTGTTATCTCTGGTTTGCAGGAGGCGGGGGAGGCGACCACGTCAGAAGTATTGGGGCCACCTGTGGCGGCAGCAACAGACAATGATGGAGCATGGACGCCTGCGGCTATCGGTTTTGCTAAGAAGCAAGGGGTCGCTCCCGACAAGCTGATCGCTATATCAACCCCAAAGGGCGAACGCTTGGGATTACAGAAAGCGCTGCCGGGTAAGTTGGCAGCGGATGTTGTACCCACGATTATCGAAACCGCGGTTGGCCAGATTCCTGTTTCCAAGCGCATGCGTTGGGGTAGGGCACGTCACGAGTTTTTGCGCCCTGTTCAATGGCTGATGCTGTTGTTCGGTGAGGAAGTACTGGAGCTGTCACTCTTTAATTTAAATAGTGACAGGCTCACTGCTGGCCACCGCTTCCACAGTCAGGGCACCGTGTCCTTAGAACGCGCCGACGATTATGAATCCGTGTTAAAAGCGCATCATGTCATCCCCTCGGCGGCAGAGCGTGAGGCGATTATTTGTTCTGAGGTTGCTGCACTGGCCGAGGAAGGGGAAACAGCCATTATCGACGATTCGTTGTTAGAGGAAGTCGGTGGCTTGGTCGAATTTCCAGTTGCCCTACGAGGAAGCTTCGACCCGGATTTTTTGTCGGTGCCCCGCGAAGCGCTAATCTCGTCAATGCGTGAACATCAGAAATATTTCCACCTTGAAAAGGCGGATGGCAGTTTGGTCCCTAGTTTTATTACGGTGTCTAATATTGTTAGCAGTCAACCAGACACGGTTATCAAGGGAAATGAGCGCGTCATTAGACCTCGACTAGCCGACGCCGCATTTTTCTTTGCAACCGATAAACAGACATCTCTCTCAAGTAAGAGTGAGCGACTGACTGGCGTTACGTTTCAAGGAAAGCTTGGCTCACTCGCCGACAAGCAACATCGAATCAAAAATATCGCTTGCGCAATTGCCCCGGCGTTAAATGCTGATATCGACATCGTTACCAGAGCTAGTGGACTGATTAAGTGTGACCTCGTTTCCGATATGGTGTTGGAGTTTCCTGAATTACAGGGAATTACAGGCGCCCATTACGCTAAACACGATGGTGAGTCTGAACTCGTCGCCTCGATAATCGAGGAACATTACTGGCCAAAGTATTCCGGTGACACCTTACCCTCGACGCCAGAGGCCATGACCGTGGCATTAGCGGACAGGATAGACACCCTAGTGGGTATTTTCGGTATCGGAGAAATACCGAGCGGATCAAAGGATCCATTTGCCCTTCGCAGAGCGTCATTGGCTGTCATACGAATGGCTCTCGATTCAGCGCGCGATATGCCAATAAGGACTTTATTAAGTGCTGGATCTGAGCAGTTTGACACCGACCAGATTGCCAACGAAACCGTCGAAAATGTCACTGCCTATTTGCTGGATCGCCTGCCAGCACACTACGAGGAATCGGGCATAGGAGTCGATGTCCTACGAGCGGCCCTTGAAACCGGTAGTGACACCTTTGGCGATATTGAAGACCGCTTGTTTGCCTTGGTCGATTTCATGGGATCGGAGCTAGCCGAGTCGCTAGCGGCAGCCAACAAGCGAGTCGCGAACATTTTGGCTAAATCCGATGCCGAGCTTGGGAGCATTGACTTAAGCTTATTGACTGAGAATGCCGAAAAGCGGCTGGTTCAGGCCTTACAAAGCGTGAGTGAAGACATAGTAACAGCCTGCTCAACCGGGCGGTTCGCAAGTGCGCTGGAGCAACTAGCTAGCCTGCGCGATCCTATCGATGACTTTTTCGATCAGGTTATGGTGAATGCTGATGATCCTGCGTTAAAACGTAATCGGCTGACGATTCTGAAGCAGTTGCGCGAACAGTTTCTGATGGTTGCGGACTTGGCAGTTCTCGCAAGGTAAGGCATACCGTGTTAAGCACTTCGTTCACTGTTCTGGCGCTGTTGATTATCGGTTTGATAGTCTGTGCTGGTGGTTGGTTGTTATCGTTGCGGCGTCACAGCACCTACAGAGAACAGGTAGCGGGCCAATTGACTACCGCCGAGATAGCAAAAGCGGACCTTCAAAGCCTCAAAGCGCAAATTGATGGACTCAACCAGCAGTTACTTGATGTGCGAGGCAGCGAGGCGGCCTTAAAGGCTACTATCACCGCCAAATCCGAAGAGCATGAGGCACAACTCAAACTGCTCGATGAAGCAAAGAAAATGCTGAAGCTTGAGTTTGAGCAGGCCGGGCAAGCGCTGCTGAAGCAGGGCGAAACAAACCTGTCCCAAAAAAACCAAGAGTCGCTCGATCAGTTATTGAAGCCGCTGTCTGAAAAAATCGATGGTTTCCAGACGAGGGTCAATCAAGTTCATACTGATCTCACCGGACAAAACGCCTCCTTAAAAACGCAAATAAAGCAGCTCCACGATGTGGGACTAGAAATGTCATCCGAGGCAAACAGTTTGAGCCAGGCGCTTAAGGGTGACAAAAAACTGGTTGGAAACTGGGGTGAGGCGCAATTAGAGCGAACGCTCGAACTCGCAGGCTTACAGAGAGGTGAACATTTCGAGAGCCAAAAATCCTTTAAAGTCGACGACGGCGATCGTTTACAGCCTGACTTTGTCCTATACCTGCCACAAGACAAGCACATTGTTATCGATAGCAAGGTGTCACTGGTGGACTACGAGCGAGCAATTGCAGCCGGTGATGATCTTGAGCGAACTGCGGCACTAAAAGGCCATGCTCAAGCCGTCAAAAATCACATCGATCAGCTATCCTCAAAGGACTACGCGAACCTTCCGGGGCTGCAATCTCCCGACTTTGTCTTGATGTTCATGCCTGTAGAGCCCGCATTCATAGAAATAATGCGTGACCATCGCGACCTTTTTAACCACGGATACGCCAAAAACGTGATTTTAGTATCGCACACCACTCTGATGCCGATTTTACGAACCGTGGCGAACCTGTGGATCGTTGAACGCAGTAACCAAGAGGCGCAGGCGATCAGTGATCGCGCAGGTGATATTTTCAACAGCGTGTGTCTGATTGCAGAGCGACTCGAGAGCGTCGGTGCTGCGCTCACACAAACCAATAAACGCTACAACGAAACCGTCACCAGCTTGGTAGGAAGGCAGGGGCTGCACGGAAAGGTAGACCGCTTCAAAGCACTCTCTACGAAGGTGTCCCGAAGCTTTCCCGATACGCTTAAAACACTCCCTGAGTCGACTGATGCTGCACAACTCAGAGCGGCGCTCGACGAGCCCAGCGCCGTAAACCAAGAGCCAGGCGACGACTAACTCAAATGTCGAGATTTGCCACCGCGAGAGCGTTGGTTTCGATGAACTCACGGCGCGGCTCGACATCGTCACCCATTAGCGTCACGAACATCTGATCAGCTCGAATGGCATCTTCAATCTTGACACGCAACATACGCCGCACATCAGGGTCCATTGTGGTCTCCCACAGCTGATCGGGGTTCATTTCGCCCAGGCCCTTGTAGCGCTGAACGGAACAACCTCGGCGAGCTTCGTCCATCAACCAACCCATCATTTTCGCAAAGTCACTCGATGCAAACTGCTTTTCGCCACGATTTACCACCGAGGTTTCAGTCATTATTTCGTTGAGCGTTTGCCCCATCGCGACGAGTTCAGCGTACTCACTTGATCCGATAAAATTCTGGCCCAAGACGATGTCAGATGCGACGCCGTGCGCTGTGCGTCGGACTACAACATAGTAATGGCCGCGCTCTTGATCTCTTCTTACTAGCGGCTCATAGGCAACAGTGTTGTCTGATCGGGTTAGTAAGCGCTCACTCAAAAGCTCGGAAAACGCCACGACCGTTGCCTCGTCGCGCATCACATCGGCGGTCAGCGCGGGTACAAAAACTAACTCATCGAGTACATCTCGAGAGTAGACTCGCTCCAGCCGATCAATCGTTTTTTGAGTGGCTTGGTACTGCGCGACTATCGAGGCAAGTGCCTCACCCTCAATACCTTCACTGTCCGGGGTAGAATATAAAGCAGTATCGACTAGCGCAGCATCGGTTAAATAACTCGCAAAAGCATCCTCATCCTTGAGGTACTGGCTAGACTTGCCTCGCGTCAATTTATACAGTGGTGGCTGTGCGATATAAACGTGGCCACGCTCCACCAACTCTCGCATCTGACGGAAGAAAAAAGTCAGCAGCAACGTACGAATATGAGAACCATCGACGTCCGCATCAGTCATGATGATGATTCGATGGTAACGGAGTTGGTCCGGATCAAACTCGTCCTTCCCGATACCACAGCCGAGCGCCGTTACGATAGTGCCAACTTCAGCGGAGCCCAACATCTTATCAAACCGAGCTTTCTCGACATTTAAGATCTTACCCTTGAGTGGCAGGATTGCTTGAAACTTTCTATTGCGACCTTGCTTAGCCGAACCGCCAGCCGAATCGCCCTCTACAAGGTAAAGCTCGCACAAGGCTGGATCTCGCTCCTGACAGTCCGCGAGCTTTCCAGGCAAGCCGGCTATGTCCAGCGCACCCTTTCGACGGGTCATTTCGCGAGCTTTTCTCGCGGCCTCACGGGCGCGTGCAGCGTCGATCATTTTGCCAACAATCAGCTTGGCGTCATTAGGGCTTTCAAGCAGAAACTCTGCGAAAGCCGCCGACATAGCCGATTCAACAATGGGCTTCACTTCGCTAGACACTAATTTGTCTTTGGTTTGCGATGAAAACTTAGGGTCTGGCACCTTTACTGAAACAATCGCGGTAAGACCTTCTCTTGCATCATCACCAGTAGTGTTAACTTTGGCCTTTTTGGCTAGCCCCTCGCGCTCAATGTACGAGTTGAGCCCTCGTGTTAGCGCAGACCTGAAACCTGCGAGGTGTGTACCACCATCTCGCTGTGGAATGTTATTGGTGTAACAGAAGATATTTTCCTGAAATCCATCGTTCCACTGCAGAGCCACTTCAACACCCACGCCGTCTTCGCTGGTGGTTTCAAAGTGAAACACTTTGTTGATCGGTGATTTCGCCTTATTTAAAAAGTCGACAAACGCACTCAAACCACCATCGTAACAATAGGTTTCACTCTGACCACTGCGCTCGTCGGTTAAAACAATACGAACACCTGAGTTCAAAAACGCGAGCTCGCGTAAACGCTTCGCTAAAACATCGTAATGAAAACTGATATTAGTAAACGTCTCAGCTGAAGGTTGGAACCGAACCGATGTCCCTGAGTCTGTCGTTTCACCAACAACAGCTAACGGAGCGTCCGGCACACCGTGGCGATACACTTGCTCGTGGAGCTCACCCTGGCGCCTGATGGTGAGCTTAAGCTCTTCCGACAAGGCATTAACAACAGACACACCAACGCCGTGCAAACCGCCTGATACTTTGTATGTGTTGTCATCAAACTTGCCGCCCGCATGAAGCACCGTCATGATAACTTCAGCCGCGGACACGCCCTCCTCATGCTGTTCAGTGGGAATACCACGACCATCGTCGCTAACTGAGACCGACTCATCTGGGTGAATCAACACATCAATTTGGTTGCAGTGCCCGGCCAACGCTTCATCGATCGAATTGTCGACCAGCTCGAACACCATATGATGCAAACCAGTGCCATCATCAGTGTCACCAATGTACATGCCCGGACGCTTTCTAACCGCATCGAGGCCTTTCAGAACCTTAATACTCGAAGAGTCGTAATTAGCGTCTTCATTCATTGTTTTATCGTCTTCCATCGGTGACCTTTAATCGCATTAACCGCGCTTATCCTGCAGTAAGTGATGCAGTACCTGAGTGTTCCACGTGGAACACACCCGACAAGCTATTCAGGCTCGCCTTCCTCAACTGATGAGTGTCTACCATCGTTGCTAACACCTGCTGCTGACTCTCATCCAAAACCCGAAACACAGCCTCAGCATGTATATCATCCAATTCAGCCGCCACATCATCGACCAAAAAGATGGGCGCTGTATCGCTTTGACGGCATTGTAGGCGGCCTTGTGCGAGTTTTAGAGCCGCCATAAACACCTTCATCTGCCCTCTGGAAAACGAATCAGATGCCAACCCGTAAACAGTGCTAACCACAAGATCCGCGCGATGTGGGCCCACACTTGTGAAACCGCGCTGAACATCTCTCTCTTTTACTGAGGACAGCGCCTCCTCTAGGCCTTTGTCATCGTGCCAGCCTTGATGAAACGCTAACTGCCAATCGGGGAGACAAACCCCCATTTCATCGAGCAAAGCCCTCAACTCACCAGCCAGCGCCTCCACTCCTTCGCGCCGCATCGCGGTAACCGCCTCACCAGACTCAACAATAGCCTCTACCCAACTATCGCTCGCCTCTAGGATACCATGCCGCAGCGCAGCATTGCGCTGCTTTATCGCTCGCGCATAGTTCTGGGTGTGTGAAAGAAAACGGCGTTGTTCCACGTGGAACATTAGTTGATCAACCACCCTCCTCCTCGCCTCAGGACCTTCCCACAACGCAGACAACACATTTGATGTCACCAACACGCAGGGTAGCTCGATTGCCAGCTGGGAAAGCGACTTAACATGAACGCCCCCAACTTTCGCTTGTCCTGCTCCGCGCCGATTGCGGCTTACACCAACCACCGTCGCAGCGACACCCTTTCTAATCCCGGCAACCACCGAGCATTCGTCTTTTGTTGACTGAATGACTGACCTGATGTTGGTTGTACTGAACGGTCGTCCAGTGCTGATGAGGTGTACCGCATCGAGAATAGTTGTCTTCCCCGCGCCGTTAGCGCCAGTAAACACAGTCATCCCCGGAGACAGGGACAACTCCAAGGACACAAAGTTTCGAAGCTGATTTATCGAAAGGCTCGATAACAAAAAGCAGGCTCGAGCTGATTACAAGCGCATCGGCATTACGACATACAAGGCTTCGGCCGACTCAGCGCTCGCACTTTCACCCTCTTCAATCAAAGCAGAGTTGGCCGAGTCAGATAGCGACATGCGGATCGATTCGCCGGACAATACGCCCAACACATCCAAGAGATAGCTAACGTTAAACCCTACTTCTAGAACGTCACCCGAATAACCGACTGCAAGCGACTCCTCGGCTTGCTCCTGCTCGGGGTTGTTCGCGGTTATCTCAAGTGAGCCAGGAGTCAAGGACAATCTAACGCCTCGGTATTTTTCGTTCGATAGGATCGCTGTTCTCGTGAATGCCTGTTTCAGCTCTAAGCGATTACCCGATACCGATTTGTCGGGCGATTTTGGCAGAACCCTCTCGTAATCAGGGAACTTGCCATCAACCAACTTGGAGGTGAAAGTAAATTGTTCGGTCACAGCACGAACATGATTACTGCCCATCACTAAACTGACAGAGCCCTCTCCGTCGAGTAGACGCGCCAATTCCAGAATGCCTTTCCTAGGAACAATCACTGCCGTGTCTGCGACTTCAACCTGATCTGGCCCTGTGCAGAGCGCCAGTCGGTGACCATCGGTAGCTACGAAACGAAGCCGGCCTGAAGCCAGCTCAACGTACATACCATTTAAATAATAGCGGACGTCTTGCTGTGCCATAGCAAACGCTGTGCGCTCAATCATTGACCTTACCAGCGCTTGAGACAGCGACAGCTCAATATCACCAACATCTGCCTCAACCGTAGGAAACTCAGAGGCCG
The DNA here is from genome assembly GCA_002456975.1 of Halieaceae bacterium MED-G27. Lineage (GTDB taxonomy): Bacteria > Pseudomonadota > Gammaproteobacteria > Pseudomonadales > Halieaceae > Luminiphilus. Next base: position 21,533 of record NTKA01000012.1, on the reverse strand, counting down.
GTAATGTCGATAAAGTAAAGCGGCTGCGCCCCGCCTTCACTAAGGCCCTACCATCCTCGACTGAAAACTCGATATCAGCACCGTCGGGCAGGGATTTACAAATATCTACAAGCTTTCTGGCAGGCACTGTAATGTCGCCATCAGCTGCTCCTGTGACACCAAGTCTGCCTACCAATTCAACTTCTAGATCGGTGCCTGTTAGTGATAGATTCTGGCCATCTAACGACAGTAAAACATTAGATAGAATTGGCAGTGTCTGACGCCGCTCAACTACCCCCGCTACCAGATTCAAAGGCTTAATCAATTCGTCTTTTGAAACTGAAAACTTCATCAATACTCTCCAGGAACTAGGTCGTTAACGAGCGCAACAAATTTTTATAATCTTCTCGAATATCGGATGTTGTCTCTCGCAATTCCACTATCTTACGACATGCGTGAAGCACTGTCGTGTGATCTCTACCACCAAATGAATCACCAATCTCTGGCAATGAATGATTTGTCAGCTCCTTCGCCAGTGCCATAGCCATTTGCCTAGGTCTCGCCACAGAGCGATTACGGCGTTTTGACATCAAATCAGCAACCTTAATTTTATAATAGTCAGCCACGATTTTCTTGATGTTTTCCAGCGATACCTGCTTGTCTTGAAGTGCAAGTAGGTCTTTTAGGCTCTCTTTAATCAGATCAATGTCAAAAGGCCTGCCAGTAAAGTTGGCGCTAGCGATGACACGCTTCAATGCCCCCTCTAGCTCTCTGACATTTGACCGAATGCGTTGTGCTATGAAAAACGCTGCATCATTCGACAAATCGATACCAGCCTGCTCAGATTTCTTCTTGAGAATCGCGACCCGGGTTTCCAGCTCAGGGGGTTCAACCGCAACAGTGAGGCCCCAGCCAAAGCGGCTCTTTAACCGCTCCTCTACGCCGTCTATTTCTTTCGGATACCGATCACAAGTCAAAATCATCTGTTGACCACCTTCTAGTAACGCATTGAAAGTGTGAAAAAACTCTTCCTGTGATCGGTCTTTGTTTGCAAAAAACTGTATGTCGTCAATTAACAGCGCATCAACAGAGCGATAGTAGCGCTTGAAGTCGTTGATAGCATTAAGCTGCAAAGCTTTCACCATGTCAGCAACAAACCGCTCGCTGTGCAGGTATACGATCTTCGCATCGGGCTTTTGTAAACGAAGCGCGTTCCCAACCGCGTGCATCAAATGCGTCTTACCAAGACCAACTCCCCCGTATAAAAACAGGGGGTTATATGCATCACCTGGGCTTTTTGCTACCTGCTGCGCCGCTGCCAGCGCCAGCTGGTTACTCTTACCCTCCACGAAGTTTGAAAACGTATAATTATCGACTAGGTTATGTTGATGGGACGGCACAACGGAACGATTGTCTCGCGCGCTGGACACTGTGGTCCCCGCTATCACTTGCGGCGCAGATCTCAACGTTCTAACCGCGACATCGTCATCGGCAATCGGGTTCGGCACCGATGACACCTTCCCGCCTGCTATTGGCGAAGACTGAAACGTCGGCATAATGGCGCTTGGTGACCCGGCGTCTTGCACGATAAAAGCAGCAGAATCAATTTGTGAGTTAGAGGCATCTCTCAAACAGAACCCTATCGACTCACCGAACTTCTCTTCAACAAAATCTCTTATAAATCGGTTAGGAGCACCCAGAACAAAATCAGACTGGTCTGCCACTACTTGAAGCGGGCGTATCCAGGTGTTGAATTGTGCTTCGGGTACTGCTGATCTTAGGCGTTTAAGACACTGCTCCCACAGCAGGTCGCCTGCTTCGTTGTTAACGTTACTCGATGCTGTGCTGTACCCATTGGACATGCAAGTCTCCGCCCTACACTGCTGGTATTGTGGCCTTATCGCGGCGAAGCCCGACGCCGCTTTATGATCGTTATTGGACTTATGCTCGCTTCGTTATGCTTAATCGTCACGACTGAAACCGCACCAACGTTCACTAAGAAGACGAAACCGTGTCGAGATGCATAGTTATCCACATAATTAATCAACTTTCAACAAATATATAGTTGTTAAAAATCAATAGTTTACTGTAGCTATGGCCGCTTACTACAAAAACAATGAGAAAACCACCTTGCGCACGGCTTTGGTGTGTATAGGCTGTGTATAACTTGTTATTGGGTTGTGCCAAACTCGCAAACACAAGGGTAAAAGACCACATATGAAGGTTCTAGTGCCGGTGTTATTGAGTAAGTAATTGCTCACATGGAAAAAACTTACAAAATCTATCTTGTCGGCCGCAACAAATGGATTTCCTTGGAGTCTTGCCTATCAGGGACTCCGCCCCTATAATCGCGCCCCCTTTAGTATAAGAGAGATCAAGGTCTCGCCATGAAGCGTACATTCCAGCCCAGCGTATTGAAGCGAAAAAGAAACCACGGGTTCAGAGCCCGCATGGCAACAAAGAATGGCCGTAAAATACTAGCCCGCCGTCGCGCTCGAGGCCGAGTTCGCCTATCGGCGTGATGCCTAACGGAGCACTGTGTGCCCGGCCTAAACACTTTTTCAAAGACGTCGCGTCTGCTTAACCCAGCTTCTTATGCCGCCGTGTTTGACGGCTGCAGTGAGAAGGCTTCCAATAAAATTGGCACACTACTCAGTGTAGAGACAACATTGCCAGAGGCGCGCATCGGAATCATCGTTGCAAAACGACAGATAAAACAGGCCTCTCAACGCAACCGAGTAAAACGCTTGGTTAGAGAGGATTTTCGTCTGAGATCTTTTGAACAGTCAGCTGATTACGTCTTTCTCGCCAGACACTCATGCACAGGGCTAAGCAAAAAACAGTTTTCTTACGAGCTAGACAGTTTGTGGCGAAAACTTGTTGCATCGAAGCGCTCACTGAACACTAGCCAATAGCATGAAGCGACTGATCAAAATCTGCATTAGGTGTTACCAACTCGTAATCAGCCCCATGATCGGACAACGATGTCGATTTCAACCCACATGCTCTAATTACACTCTCGAAGCTGTCGAGAAGTTCGGGGCAATAAAAGGTAGTTATCTGGGCATAAAACGCATCTTGCGCTGTCATCCCTGGGGTTCAGAGGGGTATGATCCCGTTCCATCAACTGGGGCCCAAAACTTGGCTAATAACCAATCTGAGACAAACCATGAATCCGACTAGACTGCTTCTGCTGAGCACAAGCGCAATGCTGACCTTACTACTCCTTATCGAGTGGAATGAGTTTTCTGCTGAGCAAAGCGTTAGCAACGCAGCAGACCGGTTCGCTATCTCAGACCAACCCTCTTCTACCGCTTCTTTGAACTCCACCATCACTGGCACCGACAGCTTGGAACCCAACCCTGCTGATGACAGTGACGATATACCCACTGTAATCCAGCCATCCACAGATACGCCAACGATTCGAACAGTGGGTCGGAGCTTGATTGACTTAACAACGGATTCTCTCGATTTAACGATAGACCTGCGCGGAGGTGACATCGTTAGAGCATCTTTGCCAAAATTTTTGGAGCAGCTCGATAATCCTGATGAGCCGTTTTTACTGCTAGAAGACAACACCACGCGAACATATGTGGCACAAAGCGGTCTTATTGGACCCGATGGTATCGACGGTGCATCGGGGCGAGCTGACTACCGCTATGTCGCTACCAATATTGACCCAGAAAACAATTCGACCGAAGTAACGCTAAATTGGACTGGTAGCTCTGATCTAGATGTCCAAAAAATATTCACTGCTTACGACAATCACCACTATGTTGACGTCGCATTTCAGGTTACGAATAACGGGTCAAACGCCGCAAACGTCACCTCGTTCGCTCAGTTGAAACGTGACAACAGCCCCGCACCCGATAGCAACACCGGCTTTGGCATGCAGCCTTTCCTAGGTGTAGCCCTCACTCAACCAGAGGACCGTTACACAAAATTTGACTTCAATGACATCGCAGATGAGCCGTTCTCAAAACAGCTAGAAGGTGGTTGGATTGCGGTGATGCAACACTACTTCGTGTCTGCTTGGATTCCAAATCAAACCCAATCGCATTATTTTTTTACTCGAAAAAATTCGAGCGGTGATAACGTCGCCGGGTTTACAAATCCTGCGACTTCGATTGCACCCGGTGAGTCCGTGGTTTTAAGCAATCGTCTGTATATTGGTCCCAAAGATCAACCAGCTTTGGCCGAACTTGCAGACTACCTAGATCTCGTTATTGATTACGGGTTCTTATGGTGGATCGCCAAACCTCTTTTCTGGCTCCTCACACAAATACAAGCTCTTGTCGTCAATTGGGGTGCAGCCATCATCCTGCTGACGATCTTGGTCAAAGCGGCTTTCTTTCAGTTGTCAGCTGCAGGCTACCGATCGATGGCGAAAATGCGAACGGTACAGCCAAAAATACAGGCAGTCAGAGACCAATATGCCGATGACCGAAATAAGCTAAATCAAGCAATGATGGATCTCTGGAAAAAAGAAAAAATTAACCCTATGGGAGGTTGTCTCCCACTCCTAATTCAGATGCCAGTGTTTCTCGCTTTGTATTGGGTGTTGATGGAGTCAGTTGAATTGCGGCATGCGCCGTTTGTACTCTGGATTACAGACCTTTCAGCGATGGATCCCTACTTTGTACTCCCGATTCTTATGGGCATCAGCATGTATCTGATGCAATCGTTAAATCCTGCACCGCCGGATCCTATTCAAGCCAAAATCATGCAGTACATGCCAATAGCATTTACCTTTTTGATGTTGTGGTTCCCAGCTGGATTGGTGTTGTATTGGTTGTGCAATAACGTCCTATCATTTGCACAGCAATACGTCATCACTCGACAAATCGAGAAGCAAGCCGGGTAACTTTCAACTCGCCGATGAGAGCGCTCGAAACAGACACGATTGCGGCCATAGCCACTGCTAGTGGTAATGGTGCAATCGGCGTCATTCGGTTGAGTGGGCCAAAGGCGAGATCCATTGCAGAAGCGCTAACAGGCAAAACGCTGCAGGCTCGATATGCGCACCTCACCACTTTCAAATCGACAAATGGAACCGTCCTAGATTCAGGTCTTACCCTTTACTTTCCCGCGCCAAATTCCTTTACTGGTGAAGATGTCGTCGAACTGCAGGGCCACGGTGGTCAATATGTTTTAAGCTTCGTGCTAAATGACTGTCTTAACAGAGGTGCAAGACTTGCCAATCCAGGGGAATTCTCCGAGCGTGCATTTCACAACGAAAAAATAGACCTACTTCAGGCTGAAGCGATTGCTGACTTGATCGCAGCAGAAACTGAGACAGCTGCGCACCTCGCCACTTCATCGCTCAGTGGTTCGTTTTCTGCGATCGTCAGCGAGTTGTCACTGCAATTAACAGAACTGAGAGCCCTTACCGAAGCATCTATCGACTTTCCTGAAGAAGACATCGATGTCATTTCGCGTCACAACGTCGTCGATCGCCTTCAAAAACTACTCGACACCCTGCGCGAATTAACAGAAGAAGTAGCAAACGCTCAACAGCTGAGTCAGGGCATTAATATTGCGCTGATGGGTGCTCCAAATGCGGGTAAAAGTAGCCTACTCAATGCGCTGGCAAAAGAGGAGGTCGCTATTGTTACCAGGAAAGCAGGCACCACGCGGGATATTGTCATTCGCAGCGTCATGATTAACGGTTTAGGGGTTGATCTTGTTGATACTGCCGGACTGCGAGAGACAACCGACGAGATCGAAGTCGAAGGCATTCAACGAGCAAAAAATGCCGCAACTAACGCCGACTTAATATTAGAAATACAGGACGATTCCGCTCAAGCGGCGGGCGCGCCAATCGAGATCGCAACGCCAAGCCGCGTCATCCGAGTTATTAATAAAATTGATCTTTCTGGACGTGATCCTGGCATTTCGAAGGATTCGGAAATTCCGACTGTTGCTATCTCCACGCTCACCGGGGAGGGGCTTGATCAATTGCAGCAACTCATTACTGAGACTGCATTGATATCCTCAACGACTAACTCTCGGTTTAGTGCTCGCCATCGACATGTGACTGCTTTGAACGAGGCTAAAACAACTCTTATGACATCACTAACGAACTTCAGCAGTCATCAGGCTGCGGAATTACTGTCTGAAGATTTAAAAAATGTTCAAACACAACTCGATGAACTCACAGGAGTTATCACAAGTGACGATATTCTAGGACAAATTTTCAGCTCCTTTTGCATAGGAAAATAACGGTCTTTGCACATATTCTCCACAGAACAGTTACTGCGTGAGTATTAGAAACCACAAACTTCACATCAAAAACAACAAGGTCGCAGTAAGCTGAGGATTAGTTGTAAACAAATTCTAGATAACCACTAAAACACGGCGACGCCGAAGAACCCTTAGAAACAGTCCTCACCTTTTGCACTGTCTCTACGCAGACCTTATCGATATATACGCACACGGTTCAAGTGGACGCTAAGTGCGCTGCTTACTACCTTTCCTTGATCTATCCACACAATCGAGCGTCCCTAATAACAACAACATCTAATTATCTTCTCTAAGATAATATATTTATTTAATAAGGTTCTTAACGATTAACCTACTTTCAATAAACACGTTGGAAACACTACGCTCGAGTAAGTTTATCTTTCCATTTGTTGACCATGACATCAGGATTGTCTTGATCAGTGGTTGTCGGTTCGCGTAGCCAAAACGGCTCGATTATTTATGTGTCATTGACCAATATCGTGAGATGTCGCGTAACAGGGGCGCTATGTCGATCATACATTTGAGGTCTTAAGTTGCGTCGACTTAGCGCGTATACTCCGCCGCCCATAAGTTATCTGGAGATTTCCAGTGACAAATAGAAGCAGACAGTTCGACGTTATCGTCGTCGGCGGCGGTCATGCTGGTACTGAAGCGGCGCTCGCTTCTGCGCGAGCGGGCGCGAACACGCTGCTCGTAACTCATGCTATCGACACCTTGGGCCAGATGTCCTGTAATCCAGCAATCGGTGGCATCGGCAAAAGTCATTTAGTTCGGGAGATCGACGCGCTTGGTGGTGTCATGGCGGCAGCGACTGATCAGGCAGGTATTCAGTTTCGTGTATTGAATGCAAGAAAAGGTCCTGCTGTGAGAGCTACCAGAGCACAGGCCGATCGCACTCTATATAGAAATGCCATCCAACAGACACTGATGTCACAGTTTGGATTGTCGGTGTTCCAAGATGCTGTCGATGACATTCTTCTCGATAGAGACAGGGTAGCTGGTGTGGTTACCGCCAGTGGTATTCGATTCACAGCGGTGTCTGTTGTGTTGACGGCAGGCACTTTTCTCAACGGAAAGATTCATATCGGCTTGGAGAATCGAGCGGGCGGTCGCATGGGTGACGCGGCGGTTACTACGCTTGCTAATCGCTTGAAAGAAATATGTCCGCGAACTGATCGCTTAAAAACCGGCACACCTCCCCGAATTGACGGTAATTCGGTTGATTTTTCCGTCATGGAAGAGCAGTGGGGAGACGATCCCCGGCCGGTTATGTCGCAGCGGGGCAGCATCGCGCAGTGTCCACAGCAGGTTTGTTGTTGGATGACTAATACTAATGAAGAGACTCATGAGTTTATTCGCGATGGCTTAGACCGATCACCTATGTTCAGTGGCGTGATCGAAGGCACAGGACCTCGATATTGTCCTAGTATTGAAGACAAAATTCATCGCTTTGCCGATAAGTCATCTCATCAGATATTTTTAGAGCCAGAGGGACTGAATACCTCAGAGCTCTATCCTAATGGGATTTCGACTTCCTTGCCGTTTGATGTGCAAGAGAATTTTGTTCGCTCGATCGCGGGTTTAGAAAATGCTCACATCACGCGTCCGGGCTATGCTATCGAGTACGATTATTTTGATCCTCGAGATTTGAGCCACAGTTTGCAAACTTCTCAAATGACAGGATTATTTTTCGCGGGTCAAATCAACGGCACTACGGGCTATGAAGAGGCTGCAGCACAAGGTTTATTAGCGGGTATCAATGCTGCTCGTTTATGCGCCGACTTACCATTTTGGGAGCCGCGGCGCGATGAAGCGTATATCGGAGTATTGATAGACGATCTGGTGTCCTTGGGAACTAAAGAGCCTTATCGGATGTTTACGTCCCGAGCTGAGTACCGGCTGCAACTTCGACAGGATAATGCAGATCAGCGTTTGACGCCGGTTGGCAGGGAGCTTCGTCTTGTCGATGATCATCATTGGCAGTGGTTTGAAGAAAAGCGTCAGCAGATTGATAGCGAGCTGGTGTATTTGGCCTCGACCTATGTGCAACCAAGTTCTAAGACAGCAGAGACGCTCGCGCAGAAACTTAAATCACCCCTGATACGTGAGTACTCCATGCTCGATCTCATCAAAAGACCTGAACTCACATATGCTGATGTAATGCTGGCTGAGACACGTTCATCTGTACTGTCTGCTGACGCGGCAGAGTACGTCGAAACTCAAATCAAATATGAGGGGTATATAGCTCGACAACAGGAAGAAATTGATCGTTTGAAGCGACACGAGGAGATGAAAATTCCCTCAGACTTTAATTATGACAACGTCGTTGGTTTATCGAATGAAATTTGTCAAAAACTCAACGAAGCGCGCCCAGCCAATATTGCTAGAGCCAGCCGTATTCCAGGTATCACACCCGCTGCCCTTTCTTTACTGCTTGTCTATGTGAAGAAGCAAAGCACAGAGTCTCGTGCGGCTGTGGCCAATGGCTGAGACAGCAGTTGAAACGCTGTTGGCAAAAGGGCTAGATACGCTAGCTTTAGATCAAAGCAAACAACCACAATTGATGCAGTATTTTGAATTGCTGCTCAAATGGAACCGCGCTTATAACCTGACAGCCACAAAAACACCCTCGGAAGTGGTGATTAGGCATCTGTTGGACAGTTTGTCAGTGGTGCCACACATTCCTGAGGGTTCTTTGTGTGATGTCGGCACAGGAGGCGGCTTCCCGGGGATACCCTTAGCCATTTACTTTCCTCATAAACGAATTGATCTTGTCGACAGTAATGGCAAGAAAACCAGATTTTTGGCGCAAGTGAAGGCCAAGCTCGAATTAACCAATGTCTGTATTCATGAAATGAGGGTCGAGGCCTGCGAGCTAGCGTCGACTGTTGACGGGATTATTAGCAGAGCATTTGCAGACCTGTCTGATATGTGTTGTTCGACTAGACATATGCTGTCGCCTAATGGATGTTGGTACGCTATGAAATCGCAACACACAGAGTCAGAACTTGCGCGCTTACCGGAATGGGTTCACCTTAGACAACGTATCCAATTAAACGTGCCTGGGTTAGGTGAAAATAGAGAGCTTCTCGTGTTGTCGCTTAACGGGAACCATTAATGTGAAGATCATTGCAGTAGCCAATCAAAAAGGGGGGGTCGGTAAAACAACGACAAGCGTCAATTTAGCCGCCTGTTTGGCGCAACTCGACGTTCGAGTATTACTCGTTGACATGGATCCTCAGGGTAATGCCACGATGTCGTCTGGCATCGAAAAAAACCGCGTTGATTATTCAATACTCGATTTATTACTTGGCGAGGCGACTCTTGAAGAAACTTTATTGCCGGCAGGCGATACTGGTTTCCATGTTGTGCCAGCAAATGGTGATTTAACCGCGGCAGAGGTAGAGCTTATCGATGTGCCTCAAAAAGAGCTTCGTCTCAAGCAGGCGCTGGCAACCAAAGACAGTCAATTTGATTTTGTGATTATTGATTGTCCACCGTCACTAAATATGTTGACGGTAAACGCAATGGTGGCCTGCGACTCTATTTTGATCACTATGCAGTGCGAGTACTTTGCCCTCGAGGGTTTATCGGCGTTGTTGAATACGATTCGGCGCATTAATGAAACGGTGAATTCAGACTTAGAAATTGAGGGTATTCTGCGCACTATGTACGACCCTCGAAACTCCCTCACCAACGAGGTATCAGAACAGTTATTTAGTCATTTTGGCAGTTTGGTTTATCGGACGGTGATACCACGTAATATTCGATTAGCAGAAGCACCGAGCCACGGCGTACCCGGTATTCTATATGACCGATATTCTCGAGGTGCCAGAGCTTATATGGCATTAGCGGCCGAATTTATGCGTCGTAACAACACAGATAACAGTTAGGACGAACATGACGACAAGAAAGCGCAAATTGAATCGCGGATTAGACGCTCTCCTAGGTTCCGAGTTAACACCGAGTTCAGGTGAGCGCAGCGCAGCGACTGGCGACAGCGAACTAAAGCAGCTGCCCGTAGAGTTCTTGCAGCGCGGGCAATACCAACCAAGACGAGATTTTGATCAGGAAGCACTGCAAGAGCTAGCCGACAGCATAAGAGCCCAAGGTGTGATGCAACCGATTGTCGTGCGACAAATCGGAAATCAACGTTATGAAATTATCGCTGGTGAGCGGCGTTGGCGGGCTTGCCAGCTAGCGGGTCAAGCCGACATTCCGGCGCTAGTGCGCGACGTCAGCGACGAAGCAGCCATTGCTATGGCGTTAATTGAAAATATTCAACGCGAGAATCTAAACCCAATCGAGGAAGCAATGGCCCTGCGCCGACTGCAAACAGAGTTTTCGCTTAGTCAACAAGATGTGGCGACCGCTGTTGGTAAGTCGCGCTCAGTCGTGGCCAACCTATTGCGGTTATTATCGCTTGAGTCTGAGGTGCTAGATCATTTACAAGCCGGACTGCTGGATACAGGTCACGCAAAAGTGTTGTTAGCGCTTGAGGGCACACAGCAAATAAAATCGGCTAAACAAGTGATCGATGGTCAGTTATCGGTTCGTCAAACTGAGGCTTTGGTCAAGGCCTTACTTAAAGCAACCGACCAGGTAGCCCAAGCCGTGGTTGATCCAAATATTGCACGCCTATCTCGCGAATTATCGGAAATGCTTGGCACACAGGTGTCTATCGACGACAAAAAAGGTCGAGGCAAGATTGTTATTCAGTATCCAAGCTTAGATGTGCTAGATGGAATACTGCGCAAGATCCGATAACTAGCAATATGCTTTGTTGATGCAGCTCTCCAATTCGAATAGACTTGCGCCCGCCTGGCGCTCTCACCGTGACAGTGGGTTCGATGGGTGATTATTCCAGTAAGCAGCTAGCTCAGCAGTTGGCGCTCGCTTTGGGAGCGACAGTGGGGTTAGCGATCGGTTTGAGTGTGCCGATAGCGCTTTTTTTGGGTAAAGCAGGGGGCGTGGCTTTTGTAGTTGGTTCGCTGATTATTGCGGCTCCCCAAGCATGGTTAGCAATCAGTTTGTTTAGCCGGTTTTCAGCAGCACCAACCTTGCTGGGGATCGGAAAATTTAGCATAAGCGCGGTGTTGTTCGCGGTGTGGTTTTCGAAAGCGTCGGAGCCATCACCGGGAGCCCTATTCGCCGGAGCTATTTTGGCGCTTTTAGTGACGCCCGGGATTTATTACTGGCAAGGGCGTCGGTAAGGAAAAACCAGACCCATAAGGTTTGGGCCTGGAAACCACTGTAGGGATGGCATAGAAAGATGGCGGCAGCAGGCCAGGAAAAGACGGTTTCGGATTATATCGTCCACCACCTGACTAATTTGACCTACGGCAAACTTCCGGAAGGGTTCCATCGCCATGATGGGCACACCGTGGCCGAGGGTGGCGAGTGGGCGTTTGCGCATGGCGCAGATGAAATCGCGGCCATGGGCTTTAACGCCGTGCATGTTGACTCGCTTGCCTGGTCGATAGGTCTCGGCATTATTTTCTGCGCACTGTTTCGGTGGGTAGCGGTGCGAGCTTCGGCTGACACGCCATCTGGTTTCGTTAATGCCATTGAAATGATCGTGGAGTTTATCGATAACCAGGTAAAAGACACCTTTCATGCGCAGAACAAGTTAATAGCACCGTTGGCGTTGACGATATTTGTTTGGGTCTTTTTGATGAACCTGATGGACCTCATTCCTGTGGATGTAGTGCCTGAGCTATTGCTTCTAGCCGGTGTCGAATATCAAAAGATTGTTCCATCCACCGACCCCAACATCACGATGGGTATGGCGTTAGGTGTCTTTATTTTGATGCTTTACTACTCCATCACGGTGAAAGGGTTTGGCTTTGTAAAAGAGTTAACGATGAACCCTTTTAACCACTGGGCTTTTATTCCTGTAAACCTTTTTATGGAGGTGGTTGGTTTGCTCGCCAAACCCTTCTCGTTGGGGTTGCGACTTTTCGGCAATATGTACGCCGGTGAAATGATTTTTATTTTGATAGCGGCGTTGTTTGGAGCCGGTATTTTCTGGATGCTGCCAGCGGCGCTTTTACAGCTGGGTTGGGCGATCTTCCATATTTTGGTGATCACCCTGCAGGCATTTATTTTTATGGTGCTTACTATCGTGTACCTCAGCATGGCACACGAAGACCACTAATTTTTACGATTCCATACAAAGACTCAATAGGAGACAACCATGGAAATGATCTACATCGCTGCGGCGATCATGATGGGCTTGGGCGGCATGGGTGCTGCGATCGGTGTTGGCATTTTGGGCGGTAAGCTCATCGAAGGCTCGGCTCGTCAGCCTGAGTTGGCGTCACGGTTGCAGGGCACTTTCTTCTTGGGCGCTGGCCTCGTAGACGCGATTCCAATTATTGGTGTTGGTATCGCTATGTACCTCATCTTTGTGGTTGCGGGCTAACGACCTTGTTGCGATCTCATCGGCCCAGCCGGTGAGTCTTAAACAATCAGGAGAATACGGTGAACATTAATTTAACGCTCATCGGGCAGATGGTCGCTTTTCTCGTGTTCGTAGCTTTTTGCATGCGCTACGTGTGGCCGCCCATTATGGCTGCCATGGAAGAGCGTCAGCAAAAAATTGCTGATGGTCTAGCCGCAGCAGATCGCGCTAGTCACGATTTGGAGCTCGCGCAAAAAGAAGCAGTTGATCGTCTTGCTGAAGCAAAGAAAGAAGCTGCTGGCATTGTCGATTCTGCCAATAAGCGCGCAGCGACTCTGATTGACGAGGCTAAGGCGGCTGCTGTTGTTGAGGCGGATCGTGTTAAAGAGCTCGCCAATGCAGAAGTGGAACGCGAGAAGGCTCAAGCTAAAGAGCAGTTGATGGCACAAGTTAGCGCGCTGGCGATCTCTGGTGCGGAAAAAGTGCTGGCTGCCGAAATCGATGCTGATAAGCACGCGAACCTTCTAAAGCAGTTGGTTGAGGAGCAGTAAAGGTGCTCGAGCCAACAACAGTCGCTAGGCCTTATGCGCGCGCCGCGTTTCAGCATGCTGTCGATCAATCACAGGTCGACGCCTGGAACGACGCGCTTCAGGTCTTGGCAGTTGCTGTCAGCGATGCGGCTGTTAGAGCGGTTTTGGACGATCCGGCTAATACTGCGCAGCAGCGCTCGGATGCTATTAACGTACTACTCGGTGATTCTGTTCCTGCGGGCATGGCTTCGTTGGTGTCGGTAATGTCCGAAAACAACCGATTGGGATTGGCGCAAGAGGTCTCCGCTTTATTCGCAGAGCTGAAGGCCGCTCTCGATGCAGCTGCCCAAGTTGCTGTTATCAGTGCTTTCGATGTGCCGGATGATACGGCGGCGCTACTGTCCAAGACCCTATCGGAGCGCTTGGGGAAAACCGTCGATATGACGGTTGAAACAGATCCCTCCCTGTTGGGTGGGGCCATTATTAAAGCTGGCGATTTGGTGATCGACGGCTCAGTCCGCGGGCGGCTTCATAAGTTGTCGACCGCGTTGAAATCTTGACAGAGGAAACCCTCATGCAACAACTGAACCCTTCAGAAATCAGTGACATTATCAAGCAGCGAATTTCGCAACTTGATGTAACGTCACAGGCAACCAATGAAGGCACGATTGTCTCCGTTACCGATGGCATTATCCGAATCCATGGGCTTACTGAAGTTCAGTACGGAGAAATGATCGAGTTTGACGGTAACGTTTTTGGACTCGCACTCAACCTTGAAAGAGACTCGGTGGGCGCCGTTGTACTTGGTGATTACAAGCAACTTGCAGAAGGTCAGACTTGTCGCTGTACAGGTCGTATTCTCGAGGTGCCTGTCGGCCCAGAGCTTCAGGGTCGAGTGGTAGATGCTTTGGGTAATCCGATAGATGGCAAGGGTGCGATTGACACTAAAATGACCGACGCGCTTGAGAAAATTGCGCCCGGTGTGATCGCGCGACAGTCGGTTGATCAGCCGGTTCAGATTGGTTTGAAAGCTATCGATGCCATGGTGCCAATCGGCCGAGGTCAGCGTGAGTTGATTATTGGTGACCGACAGATTGGTAAAACAGCAATTGCGGTTGATGCCATCATCAATCAAAAAGGCACTGGTATTAAGTGTGTTTATGTCGCCGTTGGCCAGAAGGCGTCATCGGTTGCGTCGGTGGTTCGGAAGCTCGAAGAGCACGGTGCTATGGAGCATACGATTGTCGTAGCTGCTAACGCCTCAGATCCTGCGGCAATGCAGTATCTTGCCCCTTTCGCGGGTTGCACCATGGGCGAGTACTACCGAGACCGCGGTGAAGACGCGCTTATCATCTATGACGACTTATCGAAGCAGGCGGTTGCCTATCGACAGATTTCGCTGCTACTGCGTCGACCGCCTGGCCGAGAAGCCTATCCCGGTGACGTTTTCTACCTCCATTCTCGTTTATTGGAGAGAGCGGCTCGGGTTAACGCTGATTATGTTGAAGCCTTCACTAACGGTGAAGTTAAAGGTCAAACGGGCTCTCTGACGGCGCTGCCGGTGATTGAAACGCAGGCCGGCGACGTTTCTGCATTCGTACCGACCAACGTAATTTCGATTACCGATGGTCAGATTTTCTTGGAAGCCGATATGTTCAACGCGGGTATTCGTCCTGCGATGAATGCGGGTATTTCGGTATCTCGAGTGGGTGGAGCCGCTCAGACAAAAATTATCAAAAAGTTGTCCGGTGGTATTCGAACGGCGCTCGCGCAGTATCGCGAACTGGCGGCGTTTTCCCAGTTTGCTTCGGACTTGGATGATGCGACCAAGGCGCAGCTCGAGCATGGTGAGCGTGTCACTGAGCTCATGAAGCAAAAGCAGTATGCACCGCAATCCATCGCTGAGATGGGTCTGTTGTTGTTTGCTGCCAACGAGGGTTTCTTGAAGTCGGTAGAGGTCGAGAAAATCGCAGACTTTGAAGCGGCACTGCTGTCTTATATGCACAGTGAGCACGGCGCAGTGATGCAAGACATTGCAGCTGATGGTGGCTGGAATGACGAACGCGAAGCCACGTTCAAAAGTGCTCTCGAGCAGTTTATCGCGACGCAAACCTGGTAATTCGCGATGGCCGTTGGTAAGGAAATCCGCACTAAGATCACGAGTATTCAAAGTACTCAGAAGATCACAAGCGCCATGGAAATGGTCGCCGCGAGCAAAATGCGCCGGGCCCAAGATCGTATGGAGTTAGGTAAGCCCTATGCTCAGCGAATGCGTGCGGTGGTCGGCCATATTGCCAATGCGTCAGCTGAGTATCGCCATGCCTATATGCAAGAGCGTGAGATTAAGCGTGTTGGTTACATCATTGTGTCCTCGGATCGCGGCTTGTGTGGCGGCTTAAACATTAATTTGTTCAAGCGTGCATTGCAGTCGATGAAGACTCACAGTGATGAAGGTCATGCTGTCGACCTTTGCCTTGTAGGTGCCAAAGGACAGGCATTTTTCGCATCGGTGGGTGGCAATGTGGTGGCCAGTGTACGTGACATTGGCGAAGAGCCAACGGTTGAGCAATTGATAGGCCCGGTAAAGCACACGCTTGATGCCTATGTCGACGGCACCATCGATCGGCTGTACCTGGTGTCTAACGATTTTGTAAATACGATGACGCAAAACCCAACGTTGCAGCAATTGTTACCGCTACGAGCAGAGGAGGCGGAACAATATTCGCATCATTGGGATTATATCTACGAGCCCGATGCTCGCGATTTGCTCGATGGCCTCTTAGCGCGGTATATCGAGTCGCTGGTTTATCAAGCAGTGGTCGAAAACGGCGCTTGCGAGCAGGCTGCGCGGATGATTGCTATGAAAAACGCGAGTGACAACGCCGGTGAGCTGATCGACGAGTTACAGCTGGTTTACAACAAGGCACGCCAAGCAGCGATTACGCAGGAGCTGTCAGAAATTGTTGGAGGCGCTGCGGCTATTGGATAGCCGGCAGTCAAAAGAATTAGGAATTTAATGGTGGGCTCCATTAGTAATGTGGCCCCCAGTTCAACACAGAGGACTCAAACATGAGTAGTGGAAAGGTCGTACAGGTAATTGGCGCGGTAGTGGACGTAGAGTTTCCCCGCGACAGTGTGCCAAAGGTCTATGACGCATTAACGATTACCGATCGAGGGTTGACGCTCGAAGTACAGCAGCAGCTTGGTGACGGTGTGGTGCGTGCCATTGCAATGGGCTCATCCGAAGGTGTTAGCCGAGGGTTGGCGGTCGACAATACGGGTGCACCGATTTCTGTTCCTGTGGGTACCCAGACTTTGGGCCGTATTATGGATGTCCTTGGAAATCCGATCGATGAGCGAGGTCCAATTGGTGAGCAGGAGCGATCGTCGATTCACCGTGCCGCGCCGACCTATGAAGAATTGGCTGCGTCTGAAGAGTTGCTCGAGACCGGCATTAAGGTCATCGACCTTGTCTGCCCTTTCGCTAAGGGCGGAAAGGTCGGTCTGTTTGGCGGTGCGGGCGTGGGTAAGACCGTTAATATGATGGAGCTGATTAACAATATCGCGACCGAGCACTCAGGTCTGTCGGTATTTGCCGGTGTTGGCGAGCGGACTCGAGAGGGTAACGACTTCTACTATGAGATGCAGGAGTCAAAAGTTGTCAACGTCGATGAGCTATCCGAATCCAAAGTAGCTATGGTTTACGGGCAGATGAACGAGCCGCCCGGTAACCGACTCCGAGTCGCCTTGACCGGCCTCACTATGGCTGAAAAGTTCCGTGACGAAGGTCGTGACGTTCTGTTGTTCGTTGATAACATCTATCGTTACACCCTTGCGGGGACCGAGGTATCTGCTCTTCTTGGACGAATGCCGTCAGCGGTAGGTTACCAGCCAACACTGGCTGAGGAGATGGGCGTATTACAGGAGCGAATCACTTCGACCAAGACGGGTTCGATTACATCGATTCAGGCGGTATATGTTCCTGCGGACGATTTGACTGACCCATCGCCAGCGACCACCTTTGCGCACTTAGATTCAACCGTAGTATTGAGTCGAGATATCGCCGCCAAGGGTATTTACCCTGCGGTTGATCCGCTCGATTCAACGTCGCGACAGCTCGACCCACTCATTATCGGTACCGAGCATTATGAAGTCGCTCGCGGTGTCCAGTCGGTGCTGCAGCGCTACAAAGAGCTCAAAGACATCATTGCGATCCTTGGTATGGATGAACTGTCTGAGGAAGACAAGATGACAGTTGCTCGAGCGCGAAAGATTGAACGCTTCCTGTCGCAGCCATTCCACGTAGCAGAAGTATTTACAGGGTCGCCAGGTATATACGTATCGTTAAAGGACACTATTGCAGGCTTTAAAGGTATTTTGGCGGGCGAATATGATCACCTGCCCGAGCAGGCGTTCTACATGGTTGGGTCGATTGATCAGGCTGTCGAAAAGGCAGAGCAGCTTAACGGCTAAGAGGGATTCGCGTGGCACTTACCATTCATTGCGATATTGTTAGCGCTGAGGAGCAGATCTTCTCAGGGCGAGTGGAGCTCCTGGTAGCCAGTGGCTCCGAAGGTGAGCTCGGTATTTGCTACGGGCACACGCCGCTCTTGACTGCCCTCCAGCCAGGCACTGTTCGTGTTGTACTCCAGGGCGGAGATGAAGACGTGTTTTATGTGTCCGGTGGCTACCTTGAAGTCCAAGGTGATGTCGTCACGGTATTGGCTAATACAGCGATTCGCGGTGGTGATCTCGATGAAGCCGCGGCAGAGACTGCTCGCCAAGCTGCTGAAGATGCGCTTGCCAATCAAAGCGGCGAGCTTGACTACGGTAGAGCATCCGCGCAACTCGCCGAGGCTGCTGCCCAGCTCGCGACTTTGCGTAAGCTGAAAAATCGAGCGGGGCGCTAACCCCCCGCCCCTCCATCACCTTTGTCACATTAGCCGCGTTGTTGTCGCCCCTGCATAGCAACTGTCACACAGGTATGAGATCTTCGACCTATCTGGGCTCACTACCAACATCATGCTTGAAGTAATTATTTTGGGCGCTGGCAAAGGCACGCGAATGCGC
This sequence comes from Halieaceae bacterium MED-G27, assembly GCA_002456975.1. Lineage (GTDB taxonomy): Bacteria > Pseudomonadota > Gammaproteobacteria > Pseudomonadales > Halieaceae > Luminiphilus. The sequence continues at coordinate 3,308 of NTKA01000012.1, read as the reverse complement.
TCCTCACTGCCAAAAGTCCTTCACAATCTGGCGGGCAAGCCGCTTATTCACCACGTTATCGACACGGCAAGGCAAATTGGTGCTGCCAAAATTCATGTCGTGGTTGGCCACGATGCCGATGCGGTTGAGAGTGCCGTTAGTGCTCATGACGTTTCTTGTCATCGACAGACTGAGCAGCTCGGAACCGGGCACGCTGTCAAACAGGCCATCCCCGCCTGCCGTCCTGACAGCACGGTAATTGTCTTGTTCGGCGATGTCCCGTTGTTAACGCATCACACCCTCGCATCTGTTGTAGAAATGGCTGCATCAGGACCTGTCGTTTTGGCGGCTAAAGTCGAGGACCCCAGCGGCTACGGTCGTGTCGTCAGAGACGGGCAGGGTTTATTTGCTCGGGTTGTTGAGCATAAAGATGCCAATGAACAAGAGCGTGAGCTAAACGAGATTAATACCGGAGTGCTAGCAGCGACCGGCGAGCAACTCGCTAGTTGGTTGAATCAAATCGATAACGACAACAGCCAAGCCGAATATTACCTGCCTGATGTATTGGGGGTTGCTATCCGCGAGGGAGTATCCGTGTCGGTGGTGACCACAGGCAGCGACGAGTGGCTTGGCGTCAACGACAGAGTCCAGCTCGCTCACGTTGAACGCGCGCTTCAAGCGCGCGAGGCTTCTCAGCTTATGGCCGCGGGGGTCGGTATAGCCGATCCCACTCGAATCGATATTCGTGGCAACGTCACTGCTGGGCAGGATGTGTTCTTAGATGTCGGTGTAGTGTTGGAGGGCGAGGTGTCACTCGGCGATAACGTAAGAGTCGAACCTTATGTTGTGCTGAAAAATTGTTCTATTGGGAGTGGAACCTTGGTCAATTCTTTTAGCCATATTGAAGACGCTAGCGTTGGAAACGACTGCCAGATTGGTCCTTACGCGCGATTGCGGCCGGGAAGTGAGCTCGCTGAGGGCGTTAAGGTTGGCAATTTTGTCGAGCTGAAGAACAGCTACATGGGCGCGGGCGCTAAAGCTAATCATTTGGCTTATGTCGGTGACGCTACTGTCGGCGCGAACTCCAATATTGGTGCCGGTACGATTACCTGCAATTACGATGGTGCCAATAAGCACAAGACCATTTTGGGAGACCGTGTTTTCGTCGGTTCCAATAGTACGCTGGTCGCACCGTTGACGGTTGCCGATGACGGCTTTGTGGCCGCAGGCTCAACCGTAACCTCTGATATCGCAGAGAGTCAGTTAGCGGTTGGCCGGGCAAAGCAACGCAATATCGATGGTTGGAAACGACCGACTAAAGAGCCAAAGGACTAAGCGTCATGTGTGGAATCGTGGCAGCTGCTGCTAAGCGAGAAGTCTCTGAAATTTTACTCGAGGGCTTACGTCGACTCGAATATCGCGGTTACGACTCTGCAGGTATGGCGTTAGTCGATACTGGGCAATCCTTGCAGCTCCACAAATATCCCGGGAAAGTGAAAGCGCTTGAGGACGCGAATCAGCTAAACCCAATTACGGGTTACCGCGGGGTTGCGCATACGCGTTGGGCGACACATGGAGAACCAAACGCTACTAACGCACACCCGCATGTCGCAAGTCATCGTGTGGCATTGGTTCACAACGGCATCATCGAAAACCATGCCCTGTTGCGCGAAGAGTTGCGATCCGATGGCGTGGTCTTTAGCTCAGAAACAGACACCGAGGTCATCGTTCATCTCGTCGACGTTGCCTTAAGCCGGGGGGCATCGTTATTTGCGGCGGTGCAAGAAACCGTTGCCCGACTCGAGGGTGCTTACGCTATTGCCGTGGTCGATACTGATCATGATGACGAGATCGTAGTGGCTCGCGAAGGTAGCCCGCTGGTTTTGGGGGTGGGTATTGGTGAGACCTTCGCTGGCTCCGATACCTTGGCGTTACGACAGGTAACTGACACATTCGTGTACCTGGAGGACGGTGATCTGGCGCGCTTAACGCCTGCTGGTTTTGAGATCTTTGATGTCGCTGGTGAATCTATCGAGCGCGCTACAACAAGACTGACCTCAGCCGATGATCAGGGTGATCGCGGCGGTTTTGAGCATTACATGCTCAAAGAAATTTATGAGCAACCCGATCGGCTGCGCGATACCTTGGGATTTGCCGAGTTATCAGACGAGCTCTTTGGTGAGGCGGCAACCACGGTTTTTGATCAAGTGCAGGCAGTCCAAATTATTGCCTGTGGCACTAGCTATCACGCAGGCTTAGTGGCTCGACATTGGCTCGAGGCATTGGCGGGTATTCCCTGTCAGGTCGAGGTGGCTTCAGAGTTTCGATATCGAAAGTCCGTTGCTTTGCCCGGTACGTTGGTGGTCACTATTTCGCAGTCAGGCGAGACGGCCGACACCCTGGCTGCCATTAAACACTTGGGCGACGATTATGCGCTGGCGAAACTGGCGATTTGCAATGTCGATCACAGTGCTATTGTGCGAGCCAGCGATCTTGTCTTTTTGACACAGGCAGGCGCCGAAATTGGGGTCGCTTCCACCAAAGCTTTTACCACTCAGCTTGCGGCACTTCTGGTGCTCACTGCTTGTTTAGCTAGGCGCAACCCCGAAAGTGAACTCGATGAGTCGGCGTTACGACAGGCCATGGCGGAGTTACCGCAGGCAGTGGAGGCAACCATTGCCAAAGATAAAGCTATCCAGGCGGTTGCCACTAATTTCATCAATAGAGACCACGCTCTGTTTTTGGGTCGCGGCGTCTATCACCCGATTGCCAAAGAGGGTGCTCTAAAGCTCAAAGAAATTTCTTATATACATGCGGAGGCGTACCCCGCAGGGGAGCTAAAGCACGGACCTTTGGCGCTGGTCGACGAGAAGATGCCAGTTGTTGCTGTTGCTCCTAAAGACGATCTGCTCGAGAAGCTACGCTCTAACCTCGCGGAGGTCCGAGCGCGCGGTGGGCAGCTATTTGTGTTTGCCGATCAAGCGCTAGCTTACGAACAAGGGCCGGGAGTAACGGTGATCGATGTGCCCTCGGTATCAGAACTCGCAGGTCCAATTGTCTACACCGTGGTACTGCAATTGTTGTCCTATCATGTAGCGCTTGCTAAAGGGACGGATGTTGACAAGCCGAGGAATCTTGCGAAGTCGGTGACGGTTGAGTAGGACAGAATCGACATAAAACAAGGGGGATAAGGTGAATCAGACAGCAGTAAGTGATAAGAATTTCTTACTTGTGGCAACGCTCTGTTTTGTACTCGGCGTGTTTGGAGTGCATCGATTTTACTGCGGTAAAATAATGTCAGGGTTTTTGATGGTGTTTACTATTGGCGG
>NTKA01000011.1 GCA_002456975.1 Halieaceae bacterium MED-G27 | reverse complement strand
TACTGTCTCAGATAGAGCGAAAACCGGGTATTTCCACAGTCGAGTTAAAACCTCGAGATGACGCGCTGTTGGAATTCGTTGAGGCTACCGGCTTAACCCAGCTGATGGATTCGTTAACAAACAATCCTTTACCTCATACCTTGTGGGTTTATCCAGCACCTAATGTCAGGCAAGCAGGCATAGAGGCACTGGCACAGGATCTCGAAAAAAGTAGTGGCGTAGCTGAAGCCGTGGTTGATAGTCGCTGGTTAAAGCGCCTGGAAGCGTCGCTCGAAGCTGGCCAAGTCACCGTTCAGTCAATCGGGGTGTTATTGGCCTTAGGCGTGATTTTTGTCCTAGGGAATACCCTGCGTCTCAGCATTGAAGCAAGGCGCGATGAGATCATCGTAATAAAGCTAATTGGTGGGGGTGATCGCTTTGCCAGACGGCCTTTTTTGTATTCAGGCCTGTGGCTTGGGGCGCTGGGTGGTTTGGTGAGTTGCGTTGTTGTTTTGTTGATTGGTTCATCGATCGCTCCAGCAACTGAAGGGCTTTTTGAACTGTATGATCGTAAGCCTTTGAGCCTTGGATTGAGCCTTGGATTGAGCCCTGAGCTCGCGATTTTGCTGAGTGGTGCGGGGGCTGCTATTGGCTGGTTGAGCGCCTTCGTTAGTGTCTCGGTGCATCTCACAAAAATACAGCCGCGCTAGCAAAACAACTGAACTCCGCAGCGAATTAGCACTCTAAGGTCACGAGTGCTAAACTACGTCTCCGTAAAAGGAGTTTTATTATGACAGAGTCTGCTACTACAGCAGTTGCTATCTCACCCAGCGCGGTGCTGACAATGGCACCGGGTGCCAATTTAAGCGCCTACGTGCAAACTGTGGGTGCAATACCGATGCTGTCGCAGGAGCGGGAGCTAGAGCTCGCCGAGAAGCTGTTTTATGACAATTGTGTCGACTCCGCTCGAGAGTTGGTGCTAGCACATCTCAGGTTCGTTGTTCATGTAGCGCGAACCTACTCCGGATACGGTTTGGCAGAGGCCGACCTCATTCAGGAAGGCAATGTCGGCTTGATGAAGGCAGTAAAGCGTTTCGATCCTAATAAGGGGGTGCGCCTCGTATCCTTCGCAGTGCATTGGATCAAAGCCGAAATGCACGAGTACATCCTGAAGAACTGGCGTATCGTCAAGGTGGCGACCACTAAGGCGCAGCGAAAGCTTTTCTTTAATCTGCGTAGCCATAAAACGTCGACTAGCTGGCTGACTGAAGAAGAAACATTGGCCATTGCCAATGAGTTGGGTGTTGATGCTCACGAAGTGACGCGTATGGAAGGTCGCTTGGCTGGCAGAGACGTCGCCTTTGATATGCCCTCAGACGCTGACGAAGACACTGCATGGCAAGCGCCGCAACATTACTTAGAAGACTTGTCGGCGAATCCAGAATCTGCGGTAGAAAGTCTCGATACGTCGACCCACGAAACGGCATTGCTGGCGACGGCACTCGACGATCTCGACGAGCGCAGCCGCGACATCGTCAGCCGTCGCTGGCTGACTGAGCCAAAGGCTACCTTGCACGAGCTTGCTGCAGAGTACGGCGTGTCCGCAGAGCGAATTCGCCAATTGGAAGCCAATGCAATGCGCAAACTGCGCTCTGGAATGACTGTCGAGTAGTTGGGTTCTGTGAATAATGGGTTTGCAATAGCGGCCGCTCTCTTGGGAGCGGCCGCTGTCGTTCTGGGCGCCTTCGGTGAGCATGCGTTGGCCAGCATGGTGGCGGCTTCTCGGCTGGATACTTGGTCCACCGCCGTGGACTATCACTTAGCTCACGCGGTGGTGCTACTCGTAGTAAGTCTCGGTGCGCAAGAGATGAACACGTTATGGCATCGTCGAAGCTGTTGGTTGTTTTTGGCGGGTACTGCGATTTTTTCAGGCAGTTTGTATCTATTGGTACTCACAGATACGGCGGTCTTGGGTGCAATAACACCCATCGGGGGCGTCTTGTTGATCGCAGGGTGGCTCTCGCTCGCAAGGGGCTTGTCGCAAGCGGTATTAGAATCTAGACCATGACCTCACTCGAGCAACAACGCATCAAAAGTTTTGTTTTGCGGGGTGGTCGAATGACTGACTCCCAGCATAAAGCTTGGGAAACACAGTTTTCGCGCTATGGCCTTAGCCTAGGCGATGGTAGCCTCGCTTGGTCCCGTGAATTTGGGGTTGGTCGACAACGCATTTTGGAGATTGGTTTTGGTATGGGCGATAGCCTTGCGACCATGGCTAGAGCCGATACCACAGCCGCATTTGTCGGTATTGAGGTTCACCGACCGGGCGTCGGTAGGCTACTGAGCGAGATTGACCGGCTAGGACTCGATAACCTGAAAGTCTATGCAGAAGATGCGGTTGAAGTGCTTGAGCAAGTCATCTCAAACGGGTCGCTGGATCGTATTCAGATCTATTTTCCTGATCCTTGGCACAAGAAACGACACCATAAGCGCCGCTTGATTCAGCCCGAGTTTGTTAGTCTGCTGTCGGATAGGCTGAGGCCGGGCGGGCAGCTTCATCTTGCCACTGATTGGCAGCCCTACGCAGAGCATATGCTCGAAGTCTTAGAGGCTAACGCTACAATGGCGAATGATGCTGGCGCAGGTAAGTATTCGAGTAAACCGCGCTGGCGGCCTGAGACCAAATTTGAACGGCGAGGTCAGCGGCTGGGTCATGGGGTTTGGGACCTTCTTTACACTAAGAGCTAGCAGGTGCTTTTAGATGAATTCTGCAACCACCGCATCGAGATGCTGATAACCAAGCCTAGTCGGCGCGATACGACCGTCAATCCAGGTCAGCAAGTTCCGCTCCATCAGTGCTTGACAGTGTGCTCGCAGCGAGTCTGCGGAGATACCCAGCCTGTCAGTAATCAGGCTATCTTCAAATCCCTCTGTTAAGCGCAGTGCGTTCATCATGAATTCACCGAGCTTTTCGTCGTCAGGAATCGGGTTGAGCTGGTTCTCTGAGTTAGTAATCGTATCGCGGCTAAACTGGGCTAGGTAATGGTCGGGAGCACGCGTCCGATTAAATCGAAAACCCTGACCATCTTGAGTAGTGACTTTGCCATGCGCACCGGCACCGATCGCGAGATAGTCGCCGAACTGCCAGTAGTTAAGGTTATGCAGACACGCTTGTTCCGCCCTCGCCCAAGCCGACACCTCGTACTGAGCAAAGCCTGCCTCCCGGAGCGTTTGATAGCTTTTTTCATTAATGGTCTGAAGGTCGTCTTCCACTGGCAGTGTTGGGGGGTCATTCCAAAAGGCGGTATTGCGCTCGATGGTGAGCTGATACCAAGAGATGTGAGATACCCCTGTGCTGATGGCGAGCTCTATGTCGCTTATCGCGGCCTGGGGTGACTGCCCCGGAAGGCCGTGCATGAGGTCGATATTGATGCGTTCAAAGCCAGCTTGCTGCGCGAGGCCAATCGCATCGAATGCTTCGGATCTAGAATGTATCCTCCCTAGTTTCTGAAGCTGACCTTCGTCGAAGCTTTGTACCCCGATACTCAAACGATTAATACTGGCCTCTCGGTACTGTGTGTATCGTTGTGCATCTCGGCTGCCCGGGTTGCTCTCCAAGGTAATTTCCGCACTGGTGGCAACAGTAAGCATCGACCTAATGCTATCGATAAGATCGGTAATGGCGTCGCCCGAAAATAAGCTAGGTGTACCGCCACCAATAAAAATCGTGGCTATCTGGCGCCCCGCCGCCCAATCCACTTGGGTTGCAAGATCTCTCCGTAGGGCCTCCAGATAAGGCCGTTCAAGCGATGGGTCAAAACGCTCGTGGGAGTTAAAGTCACAGTAAGGGCACTTTTTTTCACACCAAGGTATATGGATGTACAGGGAAAGTGGCGGGAGAGTCACTGTGAATTCAAGTCACTGCTGTGGGTATAGGGCGTTTAGCTGGGGCATCAGCACCGCGAGTGCTTTACTCCGATGGCTCAGAGACTTTTTCACTTCGGGAGCCATCGACGCTGCGGTCGTGTCGTACCCCATTGGTATGAAAAGTGGATCGTAGCCAAAGCCACCTGTGCCAGAGGGTTTACTAGCAATATGGCCGTGCCAGCGGCCCTCAGCGATCAGAGGGGTTGGGTCGGTGCTCGAGGTCATTATTGCGATGACAGCAACATAGTAGGCTTGTCGATCATCTCTAGAAAGACCAGCCAGGTCGTCGAGTAACTTTTCATTATTTGCTTGGTCGCCCTGCCCCGAAAATCTAGCTGAATAGATTCCCGGTTTGCCACCCAGCGCAGGGACAACAATCCCTGAATCGTCGGCTAAGCAGGGAAGTTGCGAAGCGCTAGCTGCGTGGCGGGCTTTCAGTATGGCGTTTTCGATAAAAGTTAGACCGGTTTCCTCGGCATCCTCGATACCCAGCTCCCGTTGTGGGATCACGGTAACAGCGAGGGGCTCCAGAAGACTGTTTAGCTCGACCAACTTACCGTTGTTATTTGATGCGAGAACTAAGCGATTCATTCCTGGCGCCACAACTGAGTTTTGAACTTGTAGTCGTAGCTCGTATCGGACCCCTCCGGTGTGAAGGTGAACTCAAAAAAACGATACTCTTGATCGAGAAATTCAAAGGGAACGAGGTAGTAGGTGGCTCGGCCCTCGCGAACTTCTTTAATCTCCATTGGCCCCCCGTTGATTAAATCCCAGCTGCGACCCGATATCGCCATCGGTCGTCCCTGAATATCACCGGCTTCGGCATCACGAACGGAAAGCGTGAGCATTGCTTTGTCTTTACCTCTCGGCAAGCCAAAGTCAGCCGCGACCTGAGGCGTCAAAAATGTGCTGTACACAATACTGTAGTGCAGCTCGTAGTTGTCGAAACGTTCCGATTGTTGTGCGTGGGTCAGCGGCGCTACCAGGAGCACCCACAAAAAAAGAAGTCTAGTCACTGTCGTTTAACTCGGTAGGTTGCGGATTTGGCGAACAGGTTGGGCCATAGGCTGGACAGTACGTCGATCGGGCCCATGGTGCGTTTTTCCAGGATAGTAATTTTAAGCTCACGGCACAGGGCTTCAAAGTCTACGATGGTGCAGAAGTGAATATTAGGTGTGTCGTACCAGTTGTACGGCAAAGAGCGGGTTTTGGGCATTTTTCCGCCAAGTAGGAGTGCCAAACGCGAGCGCCAGTGTCCGAAGTTGGGAAAACTGACGATCACCTCGTTGCCGATATCGGCTACTCGGTCCAATAACTCGTGGGGTTGGCTCAGCACCTGTAGAGAGTAGGCAACGATGACGGCGTCGAAGCTCTTTGCCGAGAAGTTATCGAGCCCTAATTCCATGTCTTGCTGCAGAACCTGTAATCCTCTATTCAATGCTTTCGCAATATTACTGATGTCGATATCGACGCCGACACCGCTGACTTGTTTAGCGTCAATCAGCGCTTCCAGCAGTTCGCCTTCACCGCAGCCAAGGTCGAGTACTCGCGACTCGTTGGGCACCCACTCAATAATGTGTTCGAGATCACTGCGTTGCGTCATGCGGCCACCCTCTTCATCCAAGCGGAAAAGATGGCTAGATAGTCTTCATTTTCTAATAGAAAGGCATCGTGACCACCATCGCTCTCGATATTCGCGTAGCTCACCGATTTGCCGTTTGCGACGAGAGCATCCACGAGTTCTTTCGAGCGGTTGGGTGCAAAACGCCAGTCCGAGCTAAACGAAATGACAAGAAAATCGCTTTGTACCTCCGATATGGCATTGCAAAGATCGCCCTTAGCGGTGTCCGAAATATCGAAGCGGTCGAGTGCTCTTGTCATCAAGATGTAGGTATTGGCATCGAATCGGGTCGAGAATTGCTCGCCCTGGTATCGCAAATAGCTCTCTACCTCGAATAGTGGTGCTTCGCTCGAGTCAGGCGCAAAGCTCCCGCTCCGCAAATCTCTTCCAAACCGGTCCGACATGCGGTCCGCAGACATGTAGGTGAGGTGACCCACCATCCGTGCTAACGCCATACCGGTAGTCGGTTGTGCGTTAGCGGCGAGATAATTTCCATCCCGCCAATCTGGATCGGCATAGATTGCTTGTCGGGCAATTTCATTAAATGCGATGTTTTGCGCTGTTAAACTTGGCGCTGCGGCAACAATCACGCAATGGTCGACCCAGTCGGGGTAAGAGACAGACCACTGCAGCGCCTGCATGCCCCCTAAGCTACCGCCGATGACAGCAGCCCATCGTGAGATTCCTAACCGTGAGGCTAGTCTTCGCTGTGTTTCCACCCAATCATTAACAGTGACCTGGGGGAAGTCGGGACCCCATAAATCACCGCCATCATGGGTGGCAGATGCTGGCCCCGTCGATCCGTCGCAGCCACCCAAATTATTGAGTGACACCACAAACAGGCGGTCGGTGTCGATTGGCTTACCTGGACCAATCACTAGATCCCACCACCCCGGTTTTGCATCCTCGGGACTGTGCCTACCGGCTGCATGATGATTGCCAGACAGGGCATGGCAAATTAGGACGGCATTCGAGGCGTCACTGTTTAACTCACCATAGGTTTCCACTACCAACTCGTAGTGCCGCAGTTCGCTACCTGCTTCTAGGGCAATTGGCTCGTCGAATACGAAGCGCTGAGGGGTGACAATGCCGACCGAGTTTTCAGTGTCTGTCATGAGATTAGAGGCCGATAATCCAACCCGGATAGCTGACGGCAACCGCTATTTTGGCCAGTGAATTACTGATGATGTTGATAGCAATAAATACAACGATTGGAGAAAAATCCAGTCCACCCATCGGCGGGAGGATTTGTCGCACGGGCGCCATCACAGGCTCGGTAATTTGCCAGAGCAATTCGATACCGGGATGAGTGCTGTGAGGTGCAATAAAGCTTACGATAATCATTCCGATGATGCAGATGAAAAATAGGTCGATTGCCAGTCCCGCAATACCCAGTGACGCCCACATCACAGCGACTGGGAAATTGAAGCCACTGATGGCCCCTAACAGGTAGAGAATGAAAGCAATGTAAAGCAACTGAATGGTGAGCATGGTAGCAAAGGTCGCTAAGTCGAACCTTCGAGTACGGGGCAAGATGGCTCGCCAGGGCCCGGCTACTGCATCACTCACGCGAATTAGAACTGCGACGTAAGGGTTGTAAGGGTTGACCTGACAGGACTGAGCTATCAGTCGAAGACATAGAACCACCAGCAGTGCATTTACGATCATCTGCAGCGCAGGCAGCAGGATTTCAATCAGGTCATTGCTCACGACGCGAGCTCCTTACTTATTTCTATCGAACGCTGCTTTGAAGCATTGGCCGCCGCGGCAACGAGTTCGGGTAAACCGCCTTGGAGGAAAGCATTGATAGCTTGTTCGGTTGTGCCGCCAGGACTAGTCACATTGCGACGCAACTGCGCCAATGACTCGGGTGATTCTTCGGCTAAGCGACCGGCCCCGAGAGCCGTTTGCACGGCTAGCTTTCTGGCGACCTCTTCGCTGAACCCCATCGATACGCCCGCGGCGGATAAGCTCTCCATGAATAAGAAAAAGTAGGCCGGGCCGCTTCCAGAAATAGCGGTGATGACATCGAGGTCGTCTTCAGAGTCAAGCCAAAATACGTCACCAATCGCCTCAAGCATCTCGCAAATCATGCCGACTTTGACGGTATCGGTCGCATCAGCGGCATAAACACCGGTGACACCGTGGCCGATCAATGAGGGGGTGTTGGGCATGCATCTGACGATCTGCCCAATATCTGAGATACCAAGCAATTGAGCGAGGGTGTCAGAAGTCACTCCCGCGATGACCGACAAGACCGTGGTATCGCCCGATAGTTTCCCTTGCAGAGGTGGTAATGCGGTCGCTAACTTTTGCGGCTTTACTGCAAGCACCAGAATATCGGCATCGAATTCTCGAGATCCCGGACTGGAGCTAACCTGCTCGATACCCATCGTATTCAGTGTTCGTCGCGTCGCCTGTGTAGGCACGACCACCGAGATATTATGGCCCGGACAGCCTGACTCCAGCAGTCCACCAATGATAGCTTTAGCCATGTTGCCACCGCCGATAAATGCGATAGTTGGAAAATTACTCAAACCGACATCCTCATTTGGGCCGCGCAGTATACCTTGTACCGAAGATATCGGTTCCAATCCTGACCATCGTAGCGCCTTCAGCGATAGCCGCCTCAAGATCGCCTGACATCCCCATCGATAGCTCATTGGCGCCAAGAGGCGCGCAGTATTGCAAACTAAGCTCACGCACTTTGGCAAATGCGTGCCGCTGGCTGCTTGAATTATTGTTGGCCGGGGGAATGGCCATCAGTCCTCGCAATTGGAGCCGGGGCATTTCGGAAATCGCAGTCATCAAATCGGTTAACTCTGCGTCATCGGTGATGCCCGACTTCGTCGGCTCTTGGTCGAGATTAGTCTGCAGGCAGATGTTTAAAGGAGGCAGTGACTTGGGTCGCTGATCATTGAGTCGGCGCGCCAGCTTCAGACGATCAATACTGTGAATCCAATCAAAGTGCTCGGCAACTGATCGCGTCTTGTTCGACTGCAGCGGTCCAATGAAATGCCAACAAATGCTGAGATGCTGACAGAGGTTAATTTTCTCCAGAGCCTCGGCGACATAATTTTCTCCAAAGTGTCGCAAGCCCTCTGCATAGGCTTGTTCGATCAAGCTGGCGGGTTTTGTCTTGCTGACCGCAATCAGTTCAACACTCGCAGGATCCCGCTCTGCAGCTGTCACTGCGGCCGAGATGCGCGAACGAACCTTTGTGATATTGTCAGTGAGCAAGCGACTGTCCATGATAGGCAGTGTAAAGGGGCTGGGCCCCTTCCGGAACAAGTGTAAGGCGGAGTGACATGGATATTACGGAGCTTTTAGCATTTAGCGCCAGACAAAATGCATCGGACCTACACCTCTCTGCCGGCCTACCGCCGATGATTCGCGTCGATGGTGAAATAAGACGGGTAAATGTACCACCCATGGATCACGGTGAAGTACAGAGTCTGATCTACGACATAATGAACGATCAGCAACGTCGCGACTATGAGGATCAATTAGAAACTGATTTTTCTTTCGAGGTGCCGGGGGTTGCACGATTTCGAGTCAATGCCTTCAATCAGAGCCGTGGCGCCGGTGCAGTTTTCCGGACTATTCCGTCAAAGATCTTGTCTTTAGAAGATCTTGGCATGCCCGATGTCATTCAGGAGTTTGCGCAAATGCCCCGCGGTTTAGTACTGGTGACCGGTCCTACGGGCTCAGGTAAATCAACCACACTGGCGGCCATGATTGATTACATCAATGATCAGCGCTACGACCACATACTGACGATCGAGGATCCGATCGAATTTTTGCATGAAAGCAAGCGCTGTCTTGTCAATCAGCGAGAGGTTCATCGCGATACCCAGAGTTTTTCGGCGGCGCTGCGATCGGCCTTGCGCGAAGACCCCGATGTCATTTTGGTTGGTGAGATGCGTGATCTAGAGACCATCCGATTGGCACTGACGGCAGCCGAAACGGGCCACCTAGTGTTTGGCACCTTACACACCACATCGGCGGCAAAGACGGTTGATCGAATTATCGATGTATTTCCAGCTGAAGAAAAAGGCATGGTGCGCTCGATGTTATCCGAGTCCCTGATGGCGGTGGTGTCACAAATGTTACTTAAGAAGAAGAGCGGGGGGCGGGTGGCTGCACTTGAAATCATGAGAGGCACACCTGCCATCCGAAATTTGATTCGGGAAGACAAGGTAGCTCAAATGTATTCGGCGATTCAGACCGGGCAGTCAGTGGGCATGCAAACAATGGATCAATGTCTTCAAACACATCATTGACATTGCGACAGCTCGCTCTAAGGCGAAAACGCCCGAGGCGATCTTTTGACTATGACTATAGACTTACAAGTATTTTTAAAAAAGATTGTTGACCTCGACACCTCCGATGGCTTTTTAACGGTAGGTGCTGCACCGACTTACAAGGTCGATGGCGCACTTTCTCCCGGTGATTCGGAGCCTCTGTCGCAGGAAGCAGTTCGCTCAATACTTCATTCCAGCATGTCGGAGTCTTTGTTCGAGCAGTTCACGATCTCGGGCGATGCTAACTATGCCATTGAGGATTCTGAGCTGGGTCGATTCAGGGCATCTGCTTATACCCAGCGGACGCAACCGGCGCTTGTGGTTCGCCGAATTAAAGACGAGGTCCAAAGTTTTGCTGAACTCGGTCTTCCCGCTAAATTAAAAGAACTGAGTTTGCTGAAGCGCGGTTTGGTGATGGTGGTTGGTGCCACCGGTGCTGGTAAGTCGACGACACTCGCGGCCATGGTCGACTACCGTAATTCTGAGCGCGACGACCATATCATCACGGTTGAGGACCCTATCGAATTTGTCCACAGCCATAAGCGGTCGATTGTTAGTCAGCGCGAGGTTGGTATCGATACTGACTCTTATGAGGTAGCGCTTAAAACTGCACTCCGTCAGGCACCGAACGTTATCATGATCGGCGAGATTAGAGACGCTGAAACCATGAAAATGGCGCTATCTTACGCAGAGACGGGGCATTTGTGTTTATGCACGCTGCACGCGACTGGCGCCAAACAGGCGCTGGAACGCGTGCAGAGCTTTTTCCCCGACGAACACGTGAAACGCCTCTGGATGGATCTTTCTATTAACCTAAGAGCTGTCGTGGGTCAGCAGCTGATTCCGCGCAAAGGCAGCTCTGGGCGCGTCGCCGTAGTGGAGTTGATGTTGTCGACGATGCTGATGCAGGAGTACATCCGCGACGGGGAGGTCAATCGAATCCCAGATTTGATCAAGCGCTCCATCGATCAGGGCATGCAGACTTTTGATCAGGCTATTATCGGGGCTTACAAGCAGGGCCTCATCGCATCGGATCAGGCACTTCGCGCCGCTGAATCGGAGAATGACGTGCGCCTTGCCATTAAGTTGGCTGGACAGTCCCGCGCCACGTCGGGCCGCTCATCGCTTGAGGTTGATGCGACGGATCCCCATTTCCGCGATAAGTGGTGGCAAGACAAAGGCAGTTAGGTGTCAGCTAAAAAGTCGCTAAGAAATATTGCCGCCGCATAATGATCGATTGGGGCGTCTTTATAATCGCTGCTATGCCCTTCGGTACTTGCTAGCGACTTCGCTTCTTTCGAGCTGTAACTCTCATCGACCATGGTCACCTTAAGGCCAAATCGCCCTTCTAGTTGCCGAGCAAATCGTTCGCAATGACTCAGCATGGTGTTATCGACACCCTCACGGTTCACCGGCGCGCCTACGACCAGCTTTAGCGGCTGCCACTCATCAATGAGCTGCTCTATCGAAGGCCAGTCTGGCTTACCTTGAGTGGCTGTAACTAAATAGAGAGGGCGCGCTGTTTTAGTCACTGTGTTGCCTATCGCTACGCCGATCTGAGACAAGCCATAGTCGAAAGCGAGGATTGTTGTGCTGCGCATGATTTAGCTGTGTCCAGCGTGTGACGACAGTAGCCGGATATCGATACCCAGCAGCTGCCCAGCCGCATCTAATCGATCGCTGTGGGGGGTATCAAAGAGAACCTTGGGATCTGCTTGGATGGTGAGCCAGCTATTCTGTGCCAGCTCCTCCTCGAGTTGGCCTGCAGACCACCCAGCGTAGCCAAGCGCGACCAGATGTTGCTCGGGGCCGTCGCCTGCGGCAATCGCGGCCAATACATCTTTGGATGTGGTCAAACTAATCGTATCGCTAACATTCAGCGTTGCTTCCCAGCTCAGCTCGTTACTGTGCAGAACAAAGCCCCGGTCTACTTTAACCGGGCCGCCTGCCATGACGACTTCCTCGTCGTAGCTTAGGAGAGGCTGTATTGAAAGATGCTCAAAGATATCGGCGAGGTGCAGGTCTAACGGCTTATTGATTACGACGCCCATAGCACCCGCCTCGCCGTGTTCGCAGATGTAGGCAACTGAGCCTTTAAAAAATCCGCGACCAATACTTGGTGTCGCGATCAGCAGGTGATCGCGCAACGAGTCTGTCGTCCGCTGAATACTTTTTGTTGGGCTTGCTGCCATCCTAATGGACCTTTGTTATGGCCTAAATTGCCAAATTCGCACGATCTCTAGTTTATCGACTTGTTGCGCTAAAGCGGGTGGGAATTTTGGATACGGTGCGGCATCTCGAACTGTTTGCAACGCCGCGCGGTCTAAATGGGAAAATCCTGAGGAGTTAAGGATCCGGACATCGAGCAACTCCCCTGGCTTAGACACTACAACGAGCAGGCGAACATCGCCGCTGGCCCGCTGTCCTGACGCGCCATTGATAGCGGCATTACCCACGGCTTCAACCCGTCGAGTCCAGCGTCTGAGGTAGTCCGCATCCAAAGCCCGTCGCGCCGCAACCGATCCCAAGCGGGTATTTTGTGCCTGCTGTATTTCTGCCACTTCGCCTTGTAACAAGGCGACTTCCTCAAAGAGTGCTTCGGCGCTGGGCCCCTGCTCAGTTTCTTCACGCATTATTGCGAGAGATGCTTGGGTTTGCCCAGTTGTTAATTCATTTGCTAAGCCTGCGTTAGACATCTGGTTACTGTTGGCGAAATGCGAGGCATCGGTAGGGGCTTGGGTCGAGGGTGTCAGAGTCACTGTGACAGCAACGGAGGGATCTTTGATGATCGTCATGGCAAGCGATGTACTGAGTCCGAGAAAGAGACCGAGGTGGATCAGGATGGACGCCGAGGTCGCTAGTGGCAGACGACTGGGTTCGCGATAGTCAGTGGTGAGCAGGCTGTCCACAGTGCTGCTCAATCGATGCGATAACTTGCTCGGCTATCTGGGTATTTTCGGCACGGTCTATCTCGCGCATGCAAGTTGGACTTGTGACATTGATTTCAGTGAGATAGTCCCCAATCACATCGAGTCCAACAAAAAGCAGTCCGCGTTCCCGCAAACTAGGTCCAACCTCGGTTGCGATCCAGCGGTCTCTCTCGGTGAGTGCTCTGACCTCACCCGTACCACCCGCTGCCAGATTGCCACGATGTTCACCTGCAGTTGGCAACCGCGCCAGGCAGTAAGGTGCCGGCTCGCCATTAATCATGAGAATCCGCTTGTCGCCACCCTTAATGTCGGGCAGAAACTGCTGGCCCATAATCGAGACGGTGCCTTGGTTGGTAAGGGTTTCCAGCACAACGTTTAAGTTGGGGTCGCGCTCGGATACCCGGAATATTGACTGACCACCCATGCCATCAAGTGGCTTGAAAATGACGTCTTTATGCTCCGCATGAAACGCCTTAAGGGTTGTCATATCGCGGCTGACAACCAGTGGTGGGCAGCATTGGGGGAACTGCGTTGCGAAAAGTTTTTCGTTGCAGTCGCGTAAGCTACTGCAGCGGTTAACAATGAGCGTACCCTGCCGCTCAGCGACCTCGAGTAATTGAGTGGTGTAGACGAACTCCATATCAAAAGGTGGGTCTTTGCGCATCAGTATGGCGTCAAACTCAGACAGGGATAGGTCTGCTGAATCGCCAAACTCAAACCAATCTTTCATCTCGGCTTTGACCACTAATTCGGTCACCTTGGCTCTTGCCTCGCCATGGTTTAAATACAGAGAACTCTGCTCCATGTAGGCAAGGCGATGGCCCCGAGCTTGCGCTGACACCAGCAGACCGAGCGTTGTGTCTTTTACGGGATTGATCATCGAGATGGGGTCCATCACAACCCCAATAAACAAGCTCATATAGTTCCGGTGTCCTGCCGTGAGTATTGCAAGAGATTTTGCGCACGCCACTAGCTGAATAGCGTCGATGGCGCATCGCATCCAAGCGTCGACCCGCTCGATAAGTGCCACACCTCAAAAGCGTCGCATTCCAAAAACGCTCCACCTCATAGTAGCACTTTTTTCGGTTTCGATTTTAGGGGTGGGTACTGTGGTTTGCTTGACTTTATGACAAATACCCCCGGGTTTACACAGTGTTATTTATTCAGCGCGCTTTTAATGCGGCTTGAATGCAGCTTGGGAGATGAGCAGATAACGTTGACCCTCCCTAGACTTTCTAAGCGATGAGTCGCAACTAGTCATTGATGAGATTAGTGGCGTCGAAGGATCCGTTTGCTATCTCGCTGAGTCGATGGTTGCTTGTGATCTGGCCGTGTCCTCGATCAACCGACCGACTTTTCGCGAGTGAGAAAGTGATCAGTCACTCAAAGGTATTCAAATCGCCCCACTTTGCTCCGATGATGCTCAAGGCTGCTATTGGCGCGGTTTCGGTTCTCATAACCCGAGGCCCCAATGACAAGCCAACGAATTGACTAGCTATAGCAAGTTCAATTTCCTCATCAGTGAGTCCGCCCTCGGGTCCAATCAGCAGAGCAATATGATCGGGTTGGTCCGCTGTTCTGGCAGCAGTCAGGGTTCTAGGATCGAGCACAAAACGTGTGTCAGCTTCGAGCGTTAGTAACCAGCTTGCCAGTGGTTGTGCATCGCATACGGTTGGCACATAAGCCCTACCTGATTGTTCGCAGGCAGCAATCACTGCCTGCTGCCAATGAGCACGTTTTTTTACCCACCGATCTGGGGGTAATCGCACATCAACCCGCTTTGTCAGCAACGGTACGATTGAGGTGACGCCCAGTTCGGTGGCTTTCTTGATAGCCCAGTCAAATCGGTCGCCTTTCGATACCGCCAAGCCCAGCGTTGTCACCAGGCGAGACTCATTGTCCGGTGAGGATCTTGATACGACACGGACCGCGAGCGCGGACTTATGGATTTCGACGACCGAGCAGAGATAGTCAAAGCCATCGCCATTAAACACCGTAACGGTGTTTTCCAGCTGCACTCTCAAGACCGCGACCAAATGCTTGGTCGCGCCTTTATCGAGGTTCGCTATTGCGCCAACGTCTAGAGGACAATCGCTGTAGACTCTGTAGCTCCGCATGCCTACAGAGTTTACCAGTTAGTTGACTTAGAAATTTAGTACTTGTAGCTATCGGTCTTGTAAGGTCCGTCGACTGAGACCCCGATGTAATCACCTTGCTGCCCGGTAAGACGGGTCATAACGCCGCCGAAACCTTCGACCATCAGTGCTGCCACTTGCTCATCGAGGTGTTTCGGTAGGACCTCTACTCGAACGGCGTCAGACTGCTGATCGGCAGGCAAGTCAGCGAACCGCTTTTCATAAAGGTGTATTTGCGCCAGCACCTGGTTGGCAAACGAGCCATCCATGATGCGTGAGGGGTGGCCGGTAGCGTTACCTAGGTTGACTAATCGGCCTTCGGCTAGCAGTAGCAGGTGGTCGTTACTGTCCCGATCCCTATAGATCTTATGGACCTGTGGCTTAATTTCTTCCCACTCCCAAGCTTCACGCATGTAGGCGGTGTCGATTTCATTGTCGAAGTGACCAATATTACAAACCACCGCACTTGATTTGAGGGCTCGCAGCATTGCGGCATTACAAACATCAACGTTTCCTGTGGCTGAGCACAACAGGTCAGTACTCGCCAGTAGTGCTTTATCGATGCACTCGTCGGTACCGTCGTTAACCCCGTTAATGTAAGGAGAGACTACCTCGTAGCCATCCATGCAGGCCTGCATGGCGCAGATAGGATCGACCTCGGTGACCCTAACAATCATTCCCTCTTGTCGAAGGCTCTGAGCCGAGCCTTTGCCCACATCACCGTAGCCCAGAACCAGTGCCCGCTTACCTGCCAGCAGGTGATCGAGGCCACGTTTTATCGCGTCGTTTAGGCTGTGCCGGCACCCGTATTTGTTGTCGTTCTTCGACTTGGTTACGGCGTCGTTGACGTTAATGGCAGGAACTTTGAGCGTCCCCTCTTCCAACATTTCATACAATCGATGTACGCCGGTGGTTGTCTCCTCGGTAATGCCGTGAATTCGCTCCAACATCTCTGGATACTTGTTGTGCAGCATCGCAGTTAGATCGCCACCATCATCCAGAATCATGTTGGCATCCCAAGGCTTGCCATCCTTAAGAATGGTCTGCTCGATACACCACTCATACTCTGGTTCGGTCTCACCCTTCCAGGCAAAGACTGGCACACCGCCTGCCGCAATCGCAGCGGCAGCGTGGTCTTGGGTTGAGAAAATATTGCAGCTAGACCATCGAACTTCAGCACCGAGATCTACTAGCGTCTCGATTAATACGCCGGTCTGAATCGTCATGTGGATACAGCCCAGAATCTTTGCACCAGCTAATGGCTGTTCTGCCTTTAGGCGCTCGCGGAGCGTCATCAGTGCAGGCATCTCAGTCTCAGCAATCGCGAGCTCCCTGCGACCCCAATCAGCCAGAGCAATGTCTGCGACTTTGTAGTCCGAAAATTGTGTTAAATCGACTGCTGTAGTCATTAGAGATCCTCTTTACTTCTAATAAGTAGGTTTAGTTTGCGGCCTGTCGTAATGCATCAGCCCTGTTTGTGCGCTCCCAAGTGAAGGACGCGAGTTCTCGACCAAAGTGCCCGTAGGCTGCGGTCGCTTGATAAATCGGACGCTTAAGATCCAACATATTAATGAGCCCTTTTGGACGAAGATCATAGTGCTCTCTTATTAATGTCACGATACTGTCTTCGCTGATCGTTGATGTGCCAAAAGTATCGACAGAGATCGACGTTGGCTCGGCGACGCCGATTGCGTACGACACCTGTACTTCGCAGCGATCGGCTAAGCCAGCAGCAACAATATTCTTGGCAACATAACGTCCCGCGTAAGCCGCTGAGCGATCAACTTTTGATGGGTCCTTCCCAGAAAAAGCGCCGCCGCCATGTCTCGCCATACCGCCGTAGGTATCGACGATAATTTTCCGACCAGTCAGGCCGCAGTCACCCATGGGGCCACCAATAACAAATTGCCCCGTGGGGTTAATATGGAATTGGGTCTCAGGGGTTAACCACTCTGTAGGTAGCGTTGACTCGATGATCTCAGATTTAACGAAATCCCTTAGATCGCTCTGCGAAATATCAGGACTGTGTTGAGTCGACAAAACCACTGCTTCCACCGCCTCGGGCGCACCATCTTGGTTGTATCGCATCGAAACCTGACTCTTGGCATCGGGTCTTAGCCAGTCGGCGCGCCCTGATCTGCGCAACTCCGCTTGCTTTTCGACTAATCGATGCGAGTAGAAAATTG
This sequence comes from Halieaceae bacterium MED-G27, assembly GCA_002456975.1. Lineage (GTDB taxonomy): Bacteria > Pseudomonadota > Gammaproteobacteria > Pseudomonadales > Halieaceae > Luminiphilus. The sequence goes on along the minus strand of NTKA01000011.1, from coordinate 26,393 downwards.
GGGCGGGCATCAATGCCGCTGTTTCATTGGTCGCGTAACCAAACATTAGACCCTGATCGCCTGCACCCTGATTGGCTTCGTCGGCCTCATGAGTACCCATCGCGATATCTGCTGATTGCAACCCGATGGCGTTGACGACCGCACAGGTATTACCGTCGAAGCAAACGTCAGAACTGTCGTATCCGATGTCGCAAATTGTTTTGCGCACCACAGCCTCGATATCACCAGGTGTTACCGAAGCGCTTGACGTAATTTCTCCTGCGACGACTGCCATGCCTGTCTTTACCAGAGTCTCAACCGCCACTCGCGCACTGGGATCTTGGCTTAGATATAAATCCAGAATAGCGTCGGAAACCTGATCTGAGACCTTGTCAGGATGACCTTCTGATACCGATTCAGACGTGAATACAGAATAAGACTTCATAGTAGCCCCCCTTTTGGGCGCTACTATATAAAGATATCTTTATATGTCAATGTAAATTCTTATGCCTCAAAGGCGGGTGATTCCAGCGCTGCTGCCGATCAACAGAATATCGGCAGGTCTCAGCGCAAAAATCCCATTGCATACCACACCGGTAATATCGTTGATTTCGCGCTCTACCGGCCTGCCATCGGTCATTTGTAAACCGTGTACATCGAGGATTATGTTGCCGTTATCGGTAATGACCCCTTCACGCCAGCGCGCTTCTCCTCCGAGAGCATTCAACGCCTTTTCAACAAGACGTCGGGCCATGGGAATCACTTCCACAGGCAATGGGAAAGCGCCTAGGTAGTCGACCAATTTACTGTCGTCGGCAATGCAGACAAATTGATCGGCTCGGGCAGCGACAATTTTTTCTCGGGTGAGTGCGGCACCGCCACCTTTAATCAGGTGCCGGTCTCGAGTCGCTTCGTCAGCGCCATCCACATAGATATCGACGCGATTTGTTTCGTTGAGATCACGGACTTCGAATCCGAGGTCTAGCAACATGGCCGTTGAACGTTCAGAACTTGACACCGTAAATTCGATCCGGTCTTTGAGCCTTGGTAATGACGAGATAAAGCATTCTGCTGTACTGCCAGTCCCAATCCCAACAACCAAACTGTCGGCAAAGTTGTCACTAATATGGGCGATGGCTTCATCGGCTACCGCTTGCTTAAGAGACTGACTATCCATACTGACATCCTCTACCAATCTTGTTGTCGGTTAGGTGGCGAGCACTTTACCTGGGTTCATAATGCCATCGGGATCAAACACCGCTTTAATCGCCCGCATTGAGTCAATCTCGGTCGATGAGCGAGTGAAATGAAGGTAAGGGGCCTTCAAGGTGCCTACGCCGTGCTCGGCCGATACGCTACCGTCGAGTTGAGCAATCGCATCAAAAATCGACTCTGACACTTCGCCGCACTGCGCCTTGAAGTCGTCTATTGGGAGTGTATCTGGTTTCAAAATATTCAGGTGCAGATTGCCATCGCCAATATGCCCATACCAAACCACTTCCCAGTCGGGGTAGCTCCTATGCACTTCCTGATTAACCGCCTCCAATAAGGCAGGCACTTTTGCCACCGTGACCGAGATGTCGTTCTTGTAAGGTGTCCATTGGCTGATGGTCTCGGAAATATCTTCCCTCAGTCGCCATAGTGCTCTTGCTTGCGCAACGCTTTGACTCATAACGGCATCGATGACAATGCCACGCTCCATCAGGTCCTCTACAGCGCTAAATACCCTGGCTTCACTGTTGGCATCGGTATTCTCAAACTCGATCAGCGCATAAAAAGGTGTTCGCGTATCGAAGGGCCTGCTGACGCCTGCATGCGTGACCACCTTGTCGACTGCCAACTCCGAGAAAAACTCGTAGGCCAGCAGTGGCGCGGTTTTTTGCATCGCGCTGAACGCCTGCATAATCGAAGCCATATCGCGAAGCCCAAGGACCACTACGGTGGGGTTAATGGGCTGTGCCGTGAGCTTCAATGTCGCTTCGGTAATAAACCCCAAAATCCCCTCGGAGCCTATAAACAAGTGCCGTAAATCAAGGCCCGTATTATTTTTCATGAGGCCTTTATTGAGGTTGATGACATCCCCGGCCCCAGTAACAACTGTCAGGCCCGCTACCCAGTCACGAGTCATCCCGTAGCGAATCACGTTGATGCCTCCGGCATTGGTTGCAATATTTCCACCGATTTGGCTTGAGCCGCTCGACGCAAAGTCGACGGGGTAGAGCAGGTCACTAGTTTCTGCTGTTTCCTGTATTTGCTGTGTGATGGCACCGGCACCGACATGGATCGTGCGATCGGTCGGATTGATTTCGTTGACGAAGTTCAACTTCTCCAGTGACACGACCAGTTCACCGTTTGTGGCGACCGCACCACCGCTTAAGCCTGTCCGACCGCCGGAAGGAACCAGGCACAACTGGTATTCTCTGGCCAACTTCACTATTGTTGCGACCTCTTCCGTTGAGCGCGGGAATACGATGGCAGAGGGTGCGGGCTTGGTAAAGCGAGTCCAGTCCTGACCGTAAGCGCTCAGAGATTCACTGTCGGTTCGGATTTGCTCAGGGGTAAGCGCAGCACTCAGGGCTTCGAGGGCGTTAGCCGATAGGGACACTACTAGGATCTCCGCTACTTCTTGGAAGAAGACTGGATGATAGCACCCCCACTGCCAGGGCTGGTTGTTTCAGGATGTAAAGACGAACAGTTATGAGCCAAACTTCGCTCGATAAAACGAAAATCAAGTTCTTGATGCTCGAGGGCATCCACGACAGCGCTATCGAGGCATTGGCGCGGGTGGGCTACACGCACGTGGTGTGTCATCCAAAAGCGTTGCCTGAGGAGCGGTTGTTGGAAGAAATCGCCGATGCCCACTTCGTGGGCATTCGCTCGCGCACGCAGCTCACTGAGAAAGTACTCGCTGGTGCGCCAAAACTAGTGGCGATCGGGTGTTTTTGCATCGGTACCAATCAAGTGGATTTGGGTGCGGCAGCAAGGATGGGTATTCCGGTTTTCAATGCGCCGTTCTCAAATACCCGGTCGGTTGCTGAGCTTGTGATTGCAGAGATGGTGTTGCTGTTGCGACGCATACCCGAGCGCGCAGCCGCTGCACATCGAGGTGAATGGCAAAAGACCGCGACTGGGTCTTACGAGTGCCGTGGAAAAACGCTTGGCGTTGTCGGTTACGGCAATATTGGTATGCAGGTGGGTGTCCTGGCAGAAAGTCTGGGAATGCGAGTGATTTATTTTGATATCAAATCAAAGCTGCCCATTGGCAATGCGCAGCCAGTACCGACCCTCGATGCACTGTTGAAAGAAGCCTACGTGATTAGCCTTCATGTACCGCAAGATGACAAGACAGACCGACTTATCGGTGCCAATGAGATCGCGAGGATGCGACCCGGTGCCATGTTGGTCAACGCATCGCGAGGTAATGTTGTCGATATTGATGCCCTGGCCGATGCTTTGCGCTCCCATCACTTGGGGGGCGCTGCTATCGACGTGTTCCCAGTTGAGCCGAAATCAAACAATGACAGCTTTGAATCGCCATTACGCGGTATCGATAACTGTATTCTGACCCCTCATATTGGCGGCTCAACCCAGGAAGCCCAGGCCAATATTGGTGTCGAAGTAGCGGAAAAACTAGCCCATTACAGTGACAACGGCACGACGGTAAGCGCAGTAAATTTCCCCGAGGTAGCACTGCCTGAGCATCAAAGTAAGCATCGCTTACTGCATGTTCACGATAATGTGCCGGGAATCATGGGCGCCATTAACGCTGTGTTCTCTGACAATGATGTCAACGTCAGTGGTCAATACCTCCAGACTCGCGGTGATACCGGTTACGTGGTGATCGATATCGAAGCCAATTATTCAGAGGAGGTCTTGAATCGGCTGACCGCTATTTCCGGGACGCTCCGTTGCCGAGTCTTGTTCTAACTTTCATTTTCGTAAGTTTGTAATGAAATTCACGCGATAACCTGCGACCTGCCCACCGGCAAGCGCTCGTTTGGTGCTAGACTGCCGGCCATAATTTTGGTGTGTCGGAGAAGCTTGTGAGCTCAAGATTAGAGGCAGCTAACGCCATTCGCGTATTGGCCATGGACGCAGTTCAAAAAGCGAATAGTGGTCACCCTGGCGCACCCATGGGCATGGCAGATATCGCCGAGGTGCTCTGGAATGATTTCCTCAGGCACAACCCGAAGAACCCACAATGGCCTGACAGAGATCGCTTTGTGCTCTCAAACGGCCACGGCTCGATGCTGATTTACTCGCTGCTTCATCTATCGGGTTACGACCTGAGTATGGACGACATCAAAGATTTTCGGCAGCTCCACAGCAGGACTCCCGGCCACCCCGAGTACGGCTACACGCCCGGTGTCGAAACCACGACCGGACCTCTGGGTCAGGGGCTGGCAAATGCTGTTGGCATGGCGGTTGCCGAAAAGTTGATGGCCGCCCGCTTCAATCAGGGCACACATCGCATCGTCGATCACCGCACCTGGTGCTTTGTTGGCGATGGTTGCCTGATGGAAGGCATCAGTCATGAGGCCTGCTCATTAGCCGGTACTCTGGGCCTTGGCAAGCTCACCGTGGTTTATGACGACAACGGCATCTCGATTGACGGTGAGGTGGACGGCTGGTTTACCGATGACACAGTCAAACGCTTTGAATCCTATGGCTGGCAGGTCATCGCCAACGTAGATGGTCACGACCCTGCAGCTGTCAGCGATGCTATGCATGCAGCAGTTGCCGATACGGCTCGTCCCACTATTATTTGTTGTAAGACAGTCATCGGGAAAGGAAGTCCTAATAAAGGAGGCACAGAGGCCTGTCACGGTGCAGCGCTGGGTACCGAAGAGGTAGCGTTGACTCGTGACTCACTCGGATGGACCCAATCTGCGTTCGAGATCCCTGATGCGATTTACAGCCATTGGAGTGCAGTCGATACTGGCGCCAGTGCAGAGCAAGAATGGCGCGCGCGCTTTGAGGCCTTCGCAAAAGAGCACCCCGCTTTGGCAGAGGAGTTTTCTCGCCGGGCCGCAGGCGAGCTACCCCAGGCGTTTTTGACTGGCATCGACGAATTTGTTGCCAGCTGTGTGGCCGGCGAGTCTTCGGTAGCGTCCAGAAAAGCGTCACAGCAGGTCTTGGAAGCCATCGGTCCCACACTACCCGAGTTGTTGGGTGGCAGTGCGGATCTCGCGGGATCAAACCTGACGCTATGGGCGGGTGCAAAAGGTGCCGATCGTAGTGGTGAAGAAGCCAACTATATTTTTTACGGGGTGAGGGAGTTCGCGATGGCGGCCATGATGAATGGTATGGCCTTGCATGGTGGATTTATTCCCTACGGCGGTACCTTCCTGATTTTTATGGAATACGCGCGTAATGCGGTGCGCATGGCGGCGTTGATGAAACAACGGGTAATCTACGTGTTCACGCATGATTCGATTGGGCTTGGTGAGGACGGACCTACCCACCAACCTGTAGAGCAACTCGCTGCAATGCGCTCGACGCCTAACCTTGATACCTGGAGGCCCTGCGATAGCGTCGAATCATCGATGGCCTGGCGGCAAGGCATTCTTCGGAAGGATGGTCCCACAGCCCTGGTATTGTCCCGTCAAACCTTGCCACATCAGGTTGGGTCAGCAGAGCGTGTGGCGGATGTGGCGCGCGGTGGCTACGTGTTGCTAGAAGAGCAGGGCGAGTTGGAAGCCGTCATAATCGCGACAGGATCTGAGGTGGCACTTGCTGTGGATGCTGCGGCTCAACTAGCCGCTTCTGGCAGGGGCGTGCGAGTGGTCTCGATGCCATGCGCGGAGGTCTTTGAGCGACAGGATGCTGCTTATCGGGAGTCGGTACTTCCCAGCCACGTCTTGGCACGAGTGGCAGTTGAGGCATCACACAAAGATTGGTGGTTTAAGTACGTTGGCCTCGACGGACGCGTGGTTGGTATGAGTACCTTTGGGGAGTCAGCACCCGGATCTGACCTGATGCGCGAGTTTGGTTTTACCGTTGATGCTGTGCTCGAGGCTGTCGAGGACGTTATTCTTAGCTAATGACTCGCCTGGGAATCAATGGCCTGGGCAGGGTTGGGCGTCTCTTAATCCGTTGCCTCAGAGATCGTTCCGATGCGAGAGATCGCCTGTCCCTAGCAGCCTGTAATGAGCTTGCGGACAGCCCCACCATTGCCCATCTACTAAAGTATGACTCCACTTTTGGTAGGTACTCGGGCGCGATTGAGCTCGATGGCGAACGCTTAACGGTCGCCGATCAGACCTTCCCGATCTTCCACGAAGAGGACCCGTCAGCTATTCCCTGGTCAGACGAGCAAGTTGATCTCGTTGTCGACTGCTCTGGTACTTCGGCAGATCGAGCCTCGGCGGAGCGACATCTATCGGGGAGCGTGCAGCAAGTTCTCTTATCTCAGCCCGCTACACCCGATGTCGACGCGACCATTATCGTTGGTGTCAATCAAGACGATTTGCGGTCCGACATGCGAATTGTTTCCGCGGGTTCCTGTACTAGTAATGCATTGATCCCAGTCATCAAGGTGCTCGATGATGCCTTCGGGGTGGATGCCGGAGTGGTCACGACGATTCATTCCGCCATGAACGATCAGCCCGTCATTGACGCTTATCACCATACCGACCTTCGGAAGACCCGATCGGCCTTTAGTTCGGTTATTCCTGTTGACACCGAACTAGCCGCTGGTGTCGACCGGTTACTACCTCATTTATTAGGCCGATTCAGTGCTCGTGCCATGCGTGTGCCTACAGTCAATGTGTCGGCGCTGGACCTATCGGTGGTGCTTCGGTCGGAGATCGATTTGGAGGGCGTGAATCAAGCGTTACTCGATGCCAAGCAAACGTTGTCACCGATCTTGGATGTGAGCGATGAACCATTGGCATCTTGCGATTTTCTACGGCACCCCGCTTCTTGTGTTGTGGACTTAACCCAGACCCAAGTTAGTGGTAATCGACTACTGAAGGTACTGATTTGGTTCGATAACGAGTGGGCCTTTGTCAATCGAATGATTGATATTGCGATTCGCATGGATGCATTAGAGCAAGGCGACTCGAACCTTTGAGTTTAGTGGTGAATGATCAATCGTTGTTGAGGAGAAATTAAGAGATGCTGACGATGGAATCCTTGTCGTTGACTAACCAACGCGTGCTCATTCGCGAAGACCTCAATGTGCCAATAAAAGATGGCGTGGTCGCCAACAGTGCCAGATTGCGGGCGGCAGTACCCACGATCCAAAAAGCAATTGAGAAAGGCGCTGGCGTTATTTTGATGTCTCATTTGGGCCGGCCGACCGAAGGTGTCTACGATCCTACTTTTTCGCTGGCGCCGGTCGCCGATGCGCTCACGGACCTGCTGGGTCGTCCAGTAACACTAATGCCTTATTGGCCTGAGCATTCACCTTTAGCCGGTGATGTCTGGCTCTTGGAGAACGTCCGCTTTAACGAGGGCGAGAAATCTGACGGTGAAGCGCTCGCGCGACGTTATGCGTCGTTATGCGATGTCTTCGTGATGGATGCTTTCGGGACAGCCCATCGTGCGCAGGCATCGACCCATGGTGTTATCCAACAGGCGTCAGTCAGTTGTGCAGGCCCTCTGCTTCAGGCCGAACTTGAGGCACTTGACGCCGCATTGGCTGAACCTAAAAAGCCACTTGTAGCCGTGGTAGGTGGTTCGAAGGTATCAACCAAGCTAGCCGTGCTTGAGCGATTAGCAGAGCTCTGCGATCAGCTGTTGGTGGGCGGCGGCATCGCCAATACCTTTTTGGCGGCCGCGGGTTACCCCGTGGGCAAGTCACTGTATGAAGCGGACTTGGTGCCCATGGCGCGAACTTTGATGTCTAAGACTCAAATACCGCTGCCGCTGGACGTGGTGGTTGCTCAGTCGTTTAGCGAAAATGCTACTGCCACCACGAAGTTGGCAGCGGATGTTGGTGACGACGACATGATCCTCGATATCGGTCCATTGTCGCAGCAACGGCTGGCCGATGTGATTTCTGAGGCTGGGACGCTGTTGTGGAATGGGCCCGTGGGTGTGTTTGAGTTCCCTGCCTTTGCAGCTGGGACAGCAGCCCTTGCTCAAGCAGTAGCTGATAGTGAGGCATTTTCGGTCGCCGGCGGGGGCGATACCCTAGCAGCTATCGATCAGTTTGGTATTGCTGATCAGGTGTCCTACATATCGACAGGTGGCGGCGCGTTCCTTGAGTACGTTGAAGGCAAAGAATTACCCGCTGTGCGTGCACTCAAGGAGCGCTGAGCCCGTATAGTTGGGAAAGACAGGATAAGGAGGTAGAAGTGGCCTTAATCAGTATGCGTCAGTTATTGGATTATGCGGCAGAGCACGAGTTTGGGGTGCCGGCCTTTAACGTTAACAATCTCGAGCAGACCCGAGCTATTATGGAGGCAGCCGAAGCCTGTGACGCCCCAGTCATCATGCAGGCGAGTGCCGGCGCTCGAAAATATGCGGGTGCGCCATTTCTTCGCGCGCTAATGCAAGCTGCGGAAACCGAATTTCCCTCTATCCCTATCGTTGTGCATCAGGATCACGGCACGTCACCGGCTGTTTGTCAGCGATCGATTCAGCTTGGCTTTACTTCGGTCATGATGGATGGATCGTTAGGTGACGACGGTAAGACGCCGATGGACTATGACTATAACGCAGACGTTACCAAGCGTGTCGTGGATATCGCGCATGCCTGTGGCGTATCAGTGGAGGGTGAAATTGGCTGTCTCGGTTCGCTCGAGACCGGTGAGGCTGGAGAGGAAGACGGCATCGGGGCTGCAGGTAAGCTAACCCATGATCAACTGCTAACCGACCCAGACGAAGCGCAGCAGTTTGTGCAGGATACCGGCGTTGATGCTTTGGCCATTGCCTGCGGTACCAGTCACGGCGCGTATAAATTTACCCGTCCACCGACCGGAGACATTCTCGCCATTGATCGAATCAAAGCGATTCACGCCAACATTCCGTCAACGCACTTGGTGATGCATGGATCATCGGCGGTACCTCAGGATTGGCTCGCGATCATCAATGAGTTTGGCGGTGAAATTCCCGAAACCTATGGAGTCCCCGTCGAGCAAGTGGTTGAAGGCATTAAGCACGGGGTGCGGAAGGTTAATATCGATACAGATTTGCGGTTGGCTGCGACCGGCGCGATCCGTAGATTTCTGGCCGAAAATCCTGCGGAGTTTGATCCGCGCAAATACTTTAAAGAAAGCCTTGTTGCCATGCGCGATATCTGTGTTGCTCGCTACGAGGCTTTTGGCACCGCGGGGCACGCTTCCAAGATTAAGCCTATGTCGCTCGCAGCGATGCAGGAGCGCTACGATTCTGGGGCCATTTAATTCGAAGTTGGCTGGTGGTATGCCAGTCACGAGACAGCAGTGATGACTAGCAATTATTTACAAGCGATTGCGGACACATCGGTCTACGATGTCGCCTCGGTAACGCCCGTGTCTCAGGCTCCGGGGTTGTCGGATCGTTTAACCTGTGACATCTCGCTGAAGCGCGAGGACTTGCAGCCTATCTTTAGTTTCAAATGCCGCGGATCCTACAACAAGATGTCGCGGCTAAGCGATCAGCAGAAGGCCGTCGGGGTTGTTGCCGCCTCGGCGGGGAATCATGCGCAGGGAGTGGCGCTAGCCGCTAGCAAATTGGGTATCGATGCCGTCATCGTAATGCCTGTGACCACGCCATCTATCAAGGTTGATGCCGTAAGGCGTCGAGGTGCACGAGTTGTTCTTCATGGCGATGCCTTCGATGATGCCGCCAAATTTGCAGAGTCGCTGGTCGATACGGAGGGGCGGACGTATTTGCCCCCGTTTGATGATCCCGATGTCATTGCTGGCCAGGGCACGGTGGCGCTGGAGTTAATCAATCAGATGACACCACAGGACTATGTTTTTATCCCTTGCGGTGGTGGTGGCCTGCTGGCGGGTATGGCCGTTTTATTGAAGCACCATTGGCCTGATACCACAGTTATCGGTGTCGAGCCTTCGGATGCGGCCTGCGCTCTGGCGGCTCGACAGGCGGGATCGCGCGTAACATTATCGGAAGTGGGTCTGTTTGCTGATGGCTGTGCCGTCGCTCGTGTTGGAGAAGAAACCCACCGGCTGATCGAGCTGTATGTCGATGACATCATCACAGCGACTACCGACGAGATGTGCGCCGCTGTCAAAGATATTTTTGAAGACACCCGAGCGATTGCCGAGCCAGCAGGCGCCTTGGCGATCGCTGGTATGAAAAAGTACGCGGTAGAACACGCACTTAAAGATAGCTCTATTTTGGCCGTGATCAGCGGGGCCAACACGAATTTCGACCGCTTGCGTTACATTTCCGAGCGAACCGATATCGGTGAGCGTCGCGAGGCTATTTTCAGTGTTGCTATTCCTGAGCGTCGAGGGGCGTTTAGGGACTTCTGCAGAGTCGTCGGTAAGCGGAATATCACGGAGTTCAACTATCGTTATAGCTCTGATGCAGGTGCCAATATTTTTGTTGGTGTATCGGTAGCCCCTGGCACCTCAGATGACACAACACTGGTTGGCCAGTTTGAAAGCGCTGGCTATGCCACCACCGATCTTACCGACGATGAAACCGCGAAGTTGCATGTGCGGTACATGATCGGCGGCAGGTCACCGAGTGCCGCAGGCCATGAGCGCTTATTTCGGATAGAGTTTCCAGAACGGCCGGGTGCCTTGATGAAATTCCTCGATGCACTAGGTAGCGAGTTCGACATCTCATTGTTTCACTATCGAAACCACGGTGCCGCCTACGGCAGAATCCTCGTGGGTTTCGCGATCAGTGGCAATGACGGAGAGTTAATAGCGCGCCTGAACGATCTGGGTTATCCCTATGAGGAAGAGACCAGTAATCGTGCTTACGTGGCCTATTTAAAATAATGTAAAAAAATGTGAACTATTACCAAATTTTCCTGTCATACTCTGCGGCCGCTTTTAGCGGGACATAACAAAATAAACAGGGGGAGTCATGAAGAGGAAGCAACTAGGTTTGGTGCCACTACTGGGAGTCGGTTTTGTTGTAGCGATCCTAGCAAGCGCGCTGACGGCCAATGATGGTGTTGATCTCGAGCCTCACGAGGCGGGCATCCTAGTCAACGCTGAGCAGATCGTTAACGACTGAAAAAAATCAATCCGCGCTCGCTGAGGAATCCGTTAATTGGGATGTCGTGTCCGTCAATCGGCACGCTGTCTTGCAGTTGCACAGCGAATCCAACACCCAGTTTAAATCCCTTCCCCCGGTTCAGCGTTTGGTCGTAGCAGCCTTTACCAAAACCCAAACGGTTACCAGCTTTGTCACAGCCCACTAAGGGCACCAAAAATAAATCGATACTATCTACCGCGATTTCGGCAGCATTTTCGGTCGGTTGAGCAATGCCTCCCATACCCACTTCCAAATCGCTGTTTGACTGGAATTCATGAAAGGTCATGGCGCCGCTGGTTAACACTCTAGGCGCGCAGAAGCATCGACCTTGATTTGAGCCCTTCGCCCATATTTGACTGATGTCGAGTTCAGTTTTGAGCGGGAGGTAGACACCGATCCGGCTGGCGGCTCGCCACAGGGCGCTGTCCAAGAGAATTTCGGTAGCCCTTTGACTGAACTGTGCTCGATCTCGCTGTGGGAGCGCTGCCCGAGCCGCAAGCAATTGTTGTCTCAACTGCTTCTTTTTTGAAGATGAATCGTCGTGCATTAGGTATGACCCAGAGTACCGCCGACAGTGTCGCCCTTGAACCCATGCGGTTCAAGGTGGTGACCCTCATCCTACATCAGGCTTCCCGGCCGCACCGGGCATGCACAACAGTAAAAATGAAGAATCTCCGGGTGGTGCATTATCGGCTCGAGGACTGACGGTCTAGCGCATACACCAGGTCAATGCCAGTATAACCCAGTGCGCTCAAAGAAAATTAGGAAATCTCAAACTGTCTAAGTTGGAACAGAGCTTCGTCGATTTTGGAGGTCAAAGACTTGATTTGATCTTCATTATCGGGTGATGCCACTGCGCTCGGAGCCCCTCGTTCAAGCAATAATTGATGGCTTAAATTGAGGGCAGCCATGATGGCAACGCGTTCTATCCCGATTACCTTTCCAGTTGCTCGGATCGCTCGCATTTGGGCATCTAGGTCTCGAGCTGCTAGGAGGAGTTCATCCTCTTGCTCTGGCTCGCAGGCAACTTGGTAGCTCTTATCAAGAATTTCGATACTGACAGTGTTTGGGCGCATCGCTCTTAGTTGCCCTCCAGCTTTTGTAACCGACTTATCGATCGCTCGATGTATTCGTTAGCTTTGCGGTGCCGATCGGCCAGGTTGCGCTTGTCATGTTGGAGGTCAGCGACGCGTTTCTTCAACGACATATTTTCGGCTTTTAACTGTGTGCTGAGCTCGACTAAATCGTCGACCTTTGACTCCAAGGTCTTGATGAGATTCTCAGTCACGTTATTGCACCCACTACCCAATTCGGCTTCACTATAGGTAACCGCTCATGGGTGGTCAAACGCGGTGAAATACGAAATGCGACTGTGACCGTAGCAGTTTCACACGGATCTACACTAACTGGGATTTTTATGCTCGATTCGCTAGGCGCCTTCGAAGACATGCCGGATTGGGAGGAGCTGGCGGACCTCGTATTTAACGCAGGTCAAACCGTCAATCCCTCCGAAATTCACGGGGTGATGGTGGGTCTGTTGGCCTCAGGGTTCGATCCGGCAGATGACAACCATTTGGCGCAGACCGTAGCCGCCACCGAGCGCGCACTAGGGATGGATGTTACCGGTGAACTTGCTGAGACAATGGGTCGATTAAGCCTTGCGACACTGTCGGCGATTGTCGATTCCGATTATGCATTCCAGCCATTACTGCCGTCGGACGACGATGCGATGGAGACCCGCCTTCGCTCTTTGTCAGGTTGGGTAACTGGATTTTTGTCAGGTTTTACAGAGGGCGTGTCATCGCGCAACGCGTCCAGTGATGCGGTCGATACCTCCACCGCTGATATTTTGCGCGATTTCGCAATGCTAGCGCAGGTTGATACGGACGAAGCGGATAGCGACGATGCGGAGCGTAATCTGGAAGAACTGATTGAATACGTGCGCCTCGCGGCCGTTAGTATCGTTCAAGACGTGGTAAATAACAGGGAGTTTTAACTAGTGAAGATCAGTAAGTCAGAGTTCGCGCAACGTCGGAAACGTCTCATGGCGGGAATGGCACCCGAAAGTGTTGCCATAATTCCTGCGGCCCGTGAGGTGACACGTAGCAGAGATACCGAGTATCCATTTCGTCAAAATAGCGACTTTTTATACCTCACGGGCTTTGAGGAGCCCGACGCGGTACTCGTGTTGGTGCCAGGTAGGCGCCAGGGGCAAGTCATTATGTTTTGTCGAGATCGCGATCCCGAGCTCGAGCTGTGGAACGGATACCGTCAGGGTCCAGAGGGCGTTGTCAAAAACTTTGGCATGAATGACGCTTATCCAGAGAGCGATGTCGACGACATCATTCCGGGGCTTATTGAGGGTCGATCAACGATCTATTATTCGATGGGCCACGACGATCAATTTGACCGGCGAGTACTGTCTTGGGTAAATCAGATCCGAGCAAAAGTTAGAAACGGCGCTAAGCCACCCGGCGATATTTCCGATCTCGCGTTTCTTTTACATGAACACCGATTAATCAAGTCTGACGCCGAGCTGAAGATTATGCAGAAAGCGTCGGATATCAGTGCCGATGCGCATTGCCGTGCAATGAAAGAGAGTCGCGCCGGTCGTTTCGAGTACCACTTGGAGTCCGCAATCTGTCATACCTTTAGCGAAAATGGCGCGCGTCACCCTGCGTACAACTCGATTGTAGGGAGCGGCAAGAATGCCTGTGTGCTCCATTACACTGAGAATAATGCTCGCATGGAGGACGGTGACTTGGTGCTCATCGATGCCGGTTGTGAGTATCAAGGCTACGCGGCCGATATCACTCGCACTTTCCCTGTGAACGGGAAGTTCTCAGAGCCTCAACGGGCCTTGTACGACCTCGTATTGAAATCTCAGTTAGCAGCGATTGCCTCGGTGAAACCTGGAAAGAAATGGAATACACCTCACGATGTCACAGTCCGAGTGATTACTCAGGGACTCGTTGAGCTAGGGCTCCTTAAAGGCGACGTGAAAACGCTGATCGGGGAGGGCGCCTATCGAGATTTTTATATGCACCGTGCTGGTCATTGGTTGGGGCTCGACGTACACGATGTGGGTGAATACCGCATCGATGGTAAATGGCGACCGCTCGAGCCGGGTATGGTGCTCACTATCGAGCCGGGTATCTATGTCGCTGCCGACAACAAAAAGGTTGCACAGAAATGGCGGGGTATTGGTATTCGCATTGAGGACGATGTGGTTGTTACTGAGTCGGGTTGTGAGGTTTTGACTCACAGAGTTCCCAAAACAGCGGACGCCATCGAGGCTTTAATGGCGGCGGCCTAGTGCAAAGCAAGTCGCATATTGTTGTCGCCGGCGGCGGCCTAGTCGGGCTGCTACTGGCCTGTGTTTGTAAGCAATCGCAGTCTTCTTGCGCCACAGTCACCGTGATAGAACGAGAGTTCCCGCTATCGAGCGAAGCGATACTCGATACTCGGGCGACAGCATTAAGCGCCGATTCTAGGCAGAGGCTCCACAGTTGGGGTCTTTGGGCTGGCCTGGAGTCATCGACAGCAGCGATTACAGATATTCATGTGTCGCGCTATCGGCGGTTTGGCAGCGCGTTGCTGTCTGCCAAGGAGCAGCAACTCGATGCGCTTGGTTACGTGGTTGAAAATAGCGCGATGATGAGCTCATGGCTCGACCTTGCACGATCACTTGAAATCGACATCAGGACTGGCGTCACAATCGATGCTATGACCGACACTGGTGAGTACCCCAGCTTGAGTCTGAGCGATGGCTCGAACATCTCAGCATCATTGTTAGTAGTAGCTGACGGGGCTCGCTCACGCCTGCGTCAATCGCTGAACATGAAAACGCTAGCTCGTGAGGCATCTCAGTACGCCATCGCCTGCAATGTCGCCGTATCTGAAGCAGTCGAAGGTCGGGCGTTCGAGCGATTTACCGAGGAGGGTCCGATTGCCTTTTTACCCCTGCCAAACTCGATTAACGGGCAAGCGGTATATAACGTGATCTGGTGCGCTCATCAAACGACGGTGGACCAGCTGATGCCGATGTCTGACAGCGCCTTGCTCGCGGCCATGCAAGAGACATTTGGTTGGCGGGTTGGCAGGCTCCTCGCGTGTGGAGCTCGTGGCAGTTGGCCTTTAGCATCAGTTGAGGCCACGGAAGTCACTCGGCATCGATGCGTATTGATGGGCAATGCAGCGCACACGCTCCATCCAGTCGCAGGGCAGGGCTTCAATTTGTCGGTGCGTGATATTTCGGCCCTCGCCACGGTCCTGCAAGATTTTGATTTCGAGCGGGATGACTCGAGGGAGCTGTCAGAACGCCTACGCAACTTTTCTCACTCCGTTGAAAGTGATCGTATAGTTACGCAATCGGCGACCACAGCGCTCGCATCTGTATTTGACACGCCTTCACCGGCTATCGATGTCGGGTCACCGCTTGCGTTATCTGCACTCGATATAACACCACCGCTTCGCCGACGTGTTGCTCAACTTGGGATGGGGGTACGTTGACGATGGATCGTTACGATGTGGCAATCGTGGGTGCCGGAGTGATCGGTATGTCGGTCGCTTTAGCGCTCAAGGAGAGCGGATTGTCGATAACGCTTATTGATGCGGCCTCGGCGCCTGCGAGCGAGCCATCAGGCAGAGGAGTGGATGGCTGGGGCAAACGTGTTACGGCATTGACTCCGGCTTCTGAGGAGTTTCTCGGCTCACTCGATGCCTGGTCAGCGATGCATCGCACTGACCGTGTCGCGAGCTATACGGCTATGCAGGTTTGGGATGGAGAAGCGTCGGGGGCCATCCACTTTGCTGCCCGTGACGTGGGTGCGACGGCGCTTGGGCACATCGCTGAGTCCCAACTGACGATGAGTGTCCTCGCGGAATTGGTGGCCGCTGCTCCTGCCATCCACAACCGTTGGAGCGCGAGGGTCGTAGGATGTACGTCTGATGCCGAAGGGGTGGAACTTGACTGCGACGATGGCTCTTCCATTAGAGCGGAGCTTGTCATTGCTGCTGATGGCGCACGGTCCAATATTAGGGATCTTGCCGCGATGAGGACCCGGCAGTGGCGCTATCAACAGAACGCGATTGTCGCCACCGTTGAGCTTGAACAGGACCACCGTGATACCTGTTGGCAGGCTTTTTTGGCGACCGGGCCGCTGGCCTTGTTGCCTCTCGCTGAATCAAATCATTGCTCTATTGTCTGGTCTCTCGATGACGATGTCTCCCCACGATGGGAGGCAGCCTCCGATGCGGAGTTTGTCGATGGACTGAATCGAGCGTTGTCGGCAGTTCCGATGCGAGTCACTGCGGTTGGTGAGCGCGCGACATTTCCACTTGTTCAGTGTCACGCGGTTGACTACGTAAAGGATCGTATTGTGCTGGTTGGCGACGCTGCGCACAGCATCCATCCGCTGGCAGGTCAGGGTATCAACCTAGGTCTCGCCGATGCGAAGGTGCTTGCTGAGAGCATAATTAATGCTATTCAGCGAGGTGGGCCCTGGGCGAGTGCACCGGTGCTAGGCCGTTATCAGCGTCTGCGAAAGACAGAAAACCTCGCCATGATGGCCGCCATGCAAGCGTTCAAGTGGGGTTTTGGGAGTCGTAATCCAACGGCGGTGATGGCGCGAAACTTTGGCCTTCGTATGGTTGATGAACAGCGCTGGATCAAGAACTGGTTCGCCAAACAGGCAGCAGGCGCCTGATAGTTGCGGATGGTGTGAGAAAAACGCTCTCTTGATTGCCATGATTTGCATCACGTCTTACTCTTTGAGTCTGCGAAATATGGGGGTCGCGACATGAGTGAAACACCGAACGAGCTTTTTTACGCCAAGTCGCACGAGTGGGTCCGGCGCGAGGAAGACGGCACACTAACGGTCGGAATTACCGACCACGCACAAGAAGCCCTCGGCGATATTGTGTTTGTGGAAACGCCTGAGATCGGCGACGCCATTGCTGCAGGTGACCAAGCAGGGGTTGTCGAATCCACTAAGTCGGCATCGGATATTTACGCGCCTGTCTCGGGAGAAGTGATGTCCGTCAATGAAGAGCTCGCAGACGGACCTGAGCTAGTGAATACCGAACCCTACACCGAAGGCTGGTTCTTCAAGATTCAGCCCGATGACATGGGTGAGCTGGACGGTTTAATGGCTGCCGATGAGTACGCCGAGTTTTGCGACAACGAGGACTAATCATTCCTCAGTGAAATGATAGGCCAGCCAGCATTGGCCGCAAACAGCGCCAGTTTTTCATCCGGGTCCACCGCTGTCGCATGATCGACTTCTCTTAGTAGCGGTAAATCATTGTGGGAGTCGCTGTAGAAATAGCTTGTATCAAACGTTTTGCTATTGGACGCCCGCCACTCGTTGATCCGTGTCACTTTGCCTTCGGCAAACGAGGGTACGCCTGTTGGCTTACCTGTGTAATATCCATCAATAAGTTCAGCATCACAGGCAATTAAGTGTTCGATTCCCAACCTATCGGCGATAGGGCGAGTGACCACCGAGTTGGTTGCAGTAACAATGACCAACGTATCACCGCGTTGGCGGTGATACGCGATTAAGTCAAAAGCGGCATTGAGCAGAATTTTTTCGACATAATTCTTCATGAAAGGCCACTGCAACTCCCTTACGGCCTCGGGTGTCATACGGGCGATCGGGTTCAGTGCGAATTCAAGGTAGTCGAGAATATCGAGCGTTCCCGCCTGGTACTGCGTATAGTAGTGATCGTTTTGCAGTTCATGGCGCTCTGCGTCTACCAGCTGCCGGTCGACCAGATATTCACCCCAGAGATGGTCTGAGTCGCCTGCTATCAGAGTGTTATCAAGATCAAAGAGTGCCAGCGCCATCTTAGCTCGCCTGTGTTTTGAGCTATGATACGCGATATTTGAAGAGACTTATGTTGTTAACGAGCAAATCTACGATGCGTCCGAGGCGACATATTCCATGTAAGGAATCTAGCTGTGTCTAGTGATCAAATGGGCACTGAGCCTGGCAAAGCCAGAGTGATTGATGAGCAAGGCTTCCGGCCGAATGTCGGCATTGTCATCAGCAACAAAGAGGGTCGAGTGCTTTGGGGCCGTCGCGTCAAAGGGCGAGATTCTTGGCAGTTTCCTCAGGGTGGGATTGATGCCGATGAGTCTGCTGAAGAAGCTATGTATCGCGAGCTCAGAGAAGAGGTAGGATTGCTGCCCGAGCACGTTACCTTGCTCGCGCAGACTAAGAGCTGGCATAAATATCGGTTGCCGGCAAAGTACGTCCGAAAATACGAGTCACCCGTTTGCATAGGGCAAAAGCAGAAATGGTTTTTGCTGAGACTTGAGGCGGACGACGATGCGGTTAGGCTCGATTTGGACGATACGCCTGAGTTCGACCATTGGCGCTGGGTCACCTACTGGCATCCAGTGGCAGCCGTCGTTGATTTTAAGCGTGATGTATATCGCGCTGCACTGTCGGAGTTGTTGGCGGCAGAGCAGCCGCGTCGTGGGCGCAGGGGTGGCGGACGGCGGCGACGATAATTGGGCGCGATTGCTCGGAACCTGAAACTAAGAAAATGAAACGAGTTGCGTGCGCAGATAAAGCGCCTATTTCTGCATTGAAAGCGATGGTTGCGTAAGCCCCGATATTTCTAAGCCCAAATGTTAAAGAGGTAGCTTCTGACATGATTGCCTATCCCGAAATTGATCCGATCGCGATATCGATAGGGCCTATCAATATCGCCTGGTACGGTCTGACCTATGTGGCTGGCCTCGCATTCGCGTGGTGGTTGGGCCGCCAGCGATCCCGATTGCCCGGCGCTGTGGTATCTGAAGATCAGTTAGACGATCTAATCTTTTATGCGGCGCTTGGCATTATTCTGGGTGGTCGGATTGGCTACATCATTTTTTATGGCTGGAGCGGTCTGATGGCAGATCCGCTCCGGCTGTTTCGTATTTGGGAGGGAGGTATGGCATTCCATGGCGGTCTGCTTGGGGTCATCGCTGCCATGTCGTTATTCTGCCGACACCATAAGTTAAGCATTCCTGGTGTCATGGACTTTGTTGCGCCATTGGCACCGATCGGACTGGCGCTTGGTAGGTTGGGGAATTTTATTAACCAAGAGCTATGGGGCAGAGCGACTGATGTACCTTGGGCTATGGTGTTTCCAAAAGACCCTTTGGGTTTAGCGCGCCACCCCTCACAGCTCTATCAGTTCGCACTCGAGGGAGTTTTGCTGTTCGTGGTGCTGTATTGGTTTACTAAACAGCCCAGGCCGACGTGGTCTGCGGCGGGTCTGTTTTTGCTTGGCTACGGTCTGTTGCGCTCGTTCGCGGAGTTTTTCAGGGAGCCCGACGCGCACATTGGATTCGAGGCGTTTGGATGGCTGACTCGAGGGCAGCTATTATCGGTACCCATGCTGATTGGTGGTCTGTTGTTAATGATTTGGGCGTATCGACGCCAGCCGTCCAACTAGGAACTTGCTATGCAGAATTATCTCGACTTGCTCGCAGACATCCGCGATAACGGTACTGATCGTGGTGATCGCACAGGCACAGGAACCCGCTCTGTATTCGGCCGGCAGTTGCGATTTGATCTCGATGTCGGCTTTCCCATTCTGACCACCAAGAAAGTTCACTTTAAAAGCGTGGTGAATGAGCTTATTTGGTTTTTGAGTGGCGATACCAATACGCAATGGCTGCGCGAGCATGGCGTTTCAATTTGGGATGAATGGGCCACTGAGTCTGGTGATCTTGGGCCGCTGTATGGCGCTCAGTGGGTTAATTGGCCCACGCGCGATGGTGGTTCTATCAACCAAATCGATTACGTCCTCGATTGCCTTCGGAATAGGCCCGAGAGCCGCCGTATCCTGTTTCATGCATGGAATGTCGAATACTTACCTGATGAATCGATTTCGCCACAAGAAAATGTGGAGCAAGGCCGGATGGCATTGCCACCGTGCCACCTGCTCTATCAGCTCTACGTTGCCGACGGTAAGTTATCAGCCATGCTCTACATCCGCTCTAGCGATGCATTTCTTGGCTTGCCTTTTAATATCGCCTCGGTCGCACTCTTGGTTCACATGTTGGCTCAGCAGGTTGGCTTGGTACCGGGAGAGGTCATAGTCACCATGGGCGACTGTCATCTTTACAGCAATCATTGGGAGCAAGTGGCGACTCAGTTGGCAAGGCAGCCAAAAGCGCGCCCACAGCTCCAGATTCTCAGGTGTCCAGACTCGATTTATGGCTACAAATTTGAAGACTTTGTACTCAAGGGTTACGACCCTGAGCCAAATATCGCTGCCCCGGTGGCGATTTGATCATGACATTTGACAGTGATTTGGAAGTGACGCTCGTCGTTGCTGTGGCAGATAATGGTGTGATTGGCAGGGGCAATGCCTTGCCTTGGGATCTTCCGGATGACCTGAAGCACTTCAAGCAGACCACAATGGGCCGCCCAATCATCATGGGTAGAAAG
Organism: Halieaceae bacterium MED-G27; assembly: GCA_002456975.1. Classification (GTDB taxonomy): domain Bacteria; phylum Pseudomonadota; class Gammaproteobacteria; order Pseudomonadales; family Halieaceae; genus Luminiphilus. The sequence goes on along the minus strand of NTKA01000011.1, from coordinate 5,790 downwards.
ACCTTTGAGTCCATCGGTCGTCCCTTGCCTGGGCGACTCAATATCATTTTGACGCGAAGCACTGATTGGCAGGCGGTAGGCGTATCCACTGCCGCTACGATTGGCGATGCGATTGATTTAGCAGAGCAACAAGCGCTGATCGATGGCGCCGATAGCGTCATGATTATCGGTGGAGCTGAGGTCTACCGTCAGGCGTTACCATTTTGCACTCGGGCCGTTGTCACTCGGGTGCACGGCCAAGTCGATGGCGATGCCTTTTTTGATCTCTCGAGCTTCGATCACTGGATCGAGCGTAAGTGCTCTGACGTCGAGGGTGGCACGCAAAACAGTCACAACTTCTCGGTGGTTGAGCTTGAAAAGCCCTGATGCCTCATAAATTTTACGGATTCGTGCCCGATTGCTCGTGAGAGACGTTGCCAACGGCAAAGTTCGACGATAGAGTTTCGGACTCGCTCGAACAGGTTCCAACACGGTGAATAAATAGATCTGTAATCGAGCTCATTCCGTAATGACGAAAAATGGATCTTGACTGGTCTTAGAATTCTTTTGCTTGAGGAAGTATAAATCCCATGACTGTGACTCGGCTTAAAACACTCCTCGGTTCGGCGACTCTGATCGCTAGCCTCACAGGAGTATCAGCGGCGAACGCTGAATCTCTAGATGCAATTATGCAGGTAGGTAAAGATCGTACTGACGACGCGGCAGCGTCTCAGATTAATATCGATCGCCTCGCTGACGAAACTCGTGATCTGCTGTCTGACTACAAGACGGTAATAAAGCAGGTGGAGGGGCTCAAGGTATACAACGCGCGCCTCGATCGTCAGATCGAAAACCAAAACCGCCGCATCGCTGATATCGATCAGTCGATTTCTGACTCGGCCGTGATTCAGCGTCAGATACCACCACTCGTGACTCGGATGGTCGACGCCTTAGAGCAGTTCATCAACCTTGATATGCCGTTTGATCTTGATACTCGCTTGGGCAATATCGAAGCGGTCCGCAGTAACTTAGATCGCTCAGACGTGACTGCTGCCGAGGCGTTTCGTCAAGTTCTGGAGCTTTACTCGATCGAGCTTCAGTACGGCAGGGGCATCGAAGCCTACAGCGATACGATTACCGTGGGTGGCTCCGAGCGCGACGTGGATATGTTGCGGATAGGGCGCGTGGCGTTGATTTACCAGACAACCGATGCAGCCGAGAGTGGAGCGTGGAATAAAGAGTCAGCGTCATGGGAGGCATTGTCTGCCTCCGACTACTCTGCGGAAGTTCGCAAGGGTGTCCGAATTGCTAAGAAGCAAGCAACTATTGATCTCTTGAATATGCCCGTAGCGGCACCGGAGGCTAACTAAAATGAAGGTTAAGTTTTTTAAAGCAACCGCATTTGCAGTCGCAGGTTTAATTGCCTCGAGTGGTGTCTATGCACAAGAAGCGGCGGCGCCAGAAGTGCCAGCAGGACCAACGCCGCAAGAAATCGCAGCTCAGAATATGGATGAGTTACTCGATCTCGTAAAGCAGGGGCGCGCGCGAGCCGCCGCAGAAAATGAGGCCCGTGAGCAGCGTTTCCAGCAGGACAAAGCCAATCAGCAAGCCGCTTTGGAGCGCGCTCGCCGAGAGCGGGCTGCGGAAGAGCGTCGGTCGGCGCGACTCGAAAAGCAGTTTGAGGACAACGAACTGCTGATCGCTGCTAAGCAAGACCAACTGAAAGAGCGTCTGGGTACACTCGCAGAACTTTTCGGTCACCTGACTGCAGCGTCGGGCGACCTCGCGTCTAACATTGAGGTTTCACTGGTCAGTGCTGAGTACCCCGACCGCGAAGTATTCTTGAAAGACTTAATTGCTAAGATGACAGGATCAGACCGGTTGCCTCAGATCGAAGAGATCGAGCGTGTATGGTTCGAAATGTTACGTGAGATCAGCGAGCAAGGCGTGGTGTCACGTTTCGCGGCTGACGTTGCGACGCCATCCGGTGAAATCGGATCACGTGATGTGGTTCGTGTTGGTGCATTTAACATTATCGATGCTAGCGGTAATTATTTGACCTACAACAACGACAAATTGGCGGAATTGCCTCGCCAGCCCGGTGGTGGCGCGACTGCTCAGGCAAGTGCGCTAGCTGGCAGTACCTCGGGTCTTTCACAGTTCGGTATCGATCCAACTGGCCCAACCGGTGGTTCTTTCCTAGCTGCGATTATCGACACGCCCACGCTTGAAGAGCGTTGGCATCAGGGCGGCTATGTCGGGTACGCAATTACGGCCGTTGGTGCGTTTGCATTCTTACTGGCGATATACCGAGTTATTATGTTGACCATGGTTGGCGGAGCGGTATCGCGACAGTTGAAATCGTCTGATGCTAACGATAACAATCCATTGGGTCGCGTACTTAAGGTGAGCCAAGACAATCGAAGCATCGATACTGAGACTCTCGAGCTCAAGATGGCCGAAGCTGTGCTTCGAGAGACGCCGAAGCTGGAGTCAGGTCTGACGCTGCTGAAGATTATCGCTGCGGTGGCTCCCTTGATGGGTCTGCTCGGTACAGTAACCGGTATGATTATTACCTTCCAGGCGATTACGATCTTTGGTGCTGGTGATCCCAAGGCGATGGCCGGTGGTATCTCGAGTGCGCTTGTAACTACAGTACTGGGTCTGTTGGTAGCCATCCCAACAGTGTTGTTACACACCATCGTGAACGGGCGAGCACAGAAAGTCATCCACATCATAAACGAGCAGGCGACCGGTATTGTTGCCGAGCGAGCTGAAGCTACTGGCAGCTAACTCGAATTACTCGGAGTAAAGATTGATGGGAGACTTAATCAGTACCATTTTGGCCTTCATGAGCAAAGGGGGCGATGTCCTCTGGCTCATCGCCATCCTAGTATTCTTTATGTGGACCTTGATCATTGAGCGATTTGTTTATTTTCTGGCTGGAGGTTGGAAAACTGACAAGATCGCAGTTATTGATGCTTGGGAAGGTAGAGGTGAGCGGAAATCTTGGAATGCCAAGCAAATCCGAGTGAAGCTGCTGTCTCAGAGTCGAGGGCTAATCAACGACAATATGGGACTGATCGCGACCTGCGTGGCGCTTTGCCCGCTGCTGGGGTTGCTGGGCACAGTGACTGGGATGATCGAGGTGTTTAATGTGATGGCGGTCACCGGTGGTGGCGATGCTAAATCCATGGCCGGCGGTGTTGAACGATCTACCATTCCAACGATGGCGGGAATGGTAGCCGCATTGTCAGGGCTATTTGCAAATACACAGCTTCAGAGCATTGCTTTGCGTGAGCAGCAACTCTTGGAGGATCAGCTGACGTCTGATCACTGATCGGTCAGCAGAGGACTTTTTAAGTGCGAAAAATAGCAAAAGAACAAGAGCAGGACGGGGCTGAAATCGATTTAACCCCAATGCTTGACGTTGTTTTCATCATGCTTATCTTTTTCATCGTGGTCGCTTCTTTCATTAAGGAAGCAGGTATTGAGGTAAACCGGCCTGATGACAACCAGCAGCAGGATCCTAATGATTCGGTAAGTATTGTTGTTGAGATAGCGTCAGACGGTCAGATTTGGATGGAAAACCGCAGAGTTGACGTCCGCGCAGTACGAGCGAATATCCAGCGTCTGTTGGCGGAGGATCCTGAAGCGCCGGTGACAGTCAAGGTAGAGAAAGGTGCGAAGTCGGGTATCGTCGTAGATGTGGCCGATGCAGCGCGCGAAGCGGGTGTTGGCATCGTCAACTGGGCCAGTGATAAGGGTTAACGTATGAGTTTGCGAGATCAAGCTGGTCGCCCGTCCGCGGCTTCAAAGCAGGAAGAGAATCAAATTGACTTGACGCCGATGTTGGACGTCGTCTTTATTATGTTGATATTCTTTATTGTCACTTCTTCTTTTGTGAAAGAGCCTGGTATCGAGATCTTCAAGCCGCAGGCAGAAACTACCGAGGCATGCGAGCGCGGTACGATTATTTTTGCGGTAGATACGCGCGGCGAGATTTACTACAACAAGAACAAAGTGCCCCTTGACCGGGCATTGAGAACTGCAGAGGCTGCTAAGAAGGAGGCGCCTCAGGCAAATATAGTGATTCAAATCGACCGAGAAACGCCAGCGTTCGCTGTTGAAGAACTGATTGATACAGTTCGGCCAGTGCTGACAGCGCCGCCGTGCATCTCGACTGACGAGGCTTAAGCGATATGCCAGCTAGTGTGCGATCAATAATAGGCGCTGTTGTAGCTGTCCCTATCGCTGTCGGCTTGTTTTACATCATGACTGTATTGGTGTCGCGTGACTTTCAGCAAGAGGAAACAAAGGCGCGAAAGATTGCCGATATCGTTGTTCCCGACAAGGTGATTGAGACAAATCTCAAGGAAGTGTTGCCTGAGAAAGTCGAAGATCCCGAGGAACCTCCGCCGGATATGGAGCCTCTTGAGTTTGATACCGACGTCGATATGAACATGGCCAACACTGCGCCGGCAGTGGCTGTAACGGTGAATATTAATGCGAGTGGCATGTCATCCGGAGACGGAGAGTATCTTCCCATTGTAAAAGTGGCGCCAATTTACCCGAGACGGGCGCAAACACGTGGCCTGGAAGGCTTCTGTATTGTCACTTATACGGTTACTTCGAGTGGATCGATCCGTGATCCTTATATTGCCAACCCTGAGCAAGACTGTCCGCAGTCGATTTTCCGAAGCGCTTCAATCAAAGCTGCGGAGAAGTTTAAGTACAAGCCACGAGTAGTCGATGGTCAGGCGATTGAAGTGGTGGGCGTTGCTAACAAGTTCACTTACGAACTTGAGGGAGGCAGGTAATGCGAGAAACGATGATGCGGCTGCTCAGTCAAGCTATATGCGTAGCTGTGGTTTTAGTCGCGGGTGTGGCTAGTAGCCACATAGGCGGTACTCTTTCTGTGGTTCCAGCGGCTTACGCGCAGTCGGATGATAAGCCCAAGGAGCGCGAAACCAGAAAAACACCAGCTCTTCGTAATGCAGTGTACGAAAAGCTAGCTGAAGCGCAGGAGCTCGCTGAAGCAAAGGATTACGTTGGTGCCCAGGCGATCCTGGACGAGATGATTGGTGAGACCAGCAAGAAGCGGTCGCTCAACAGTTACGAGCTAGCTAACGTCTACAACACTTACGCGTTTTTGCGGTATGCCAACGAGGACTACAAAGGCTCATTACGATACTACGAGCTAGTGATTGAGCAGCCAGATATTCCGTTGGCGCTCGAGATCAACACAAGATACACCATCGCACAGCTTTACTTCGTTCAAGAAGACTGGAAGAACGGTGTTGATGCGCTACTTGTTTGGCTGGATCTGACGGACAAGCCAAACTCCAACGCTTTTGTATTGTTGGCAAACGGGTACTACCAGTTAAAGGATTACGATGAGTCGTTGAGAAATATCAACGTCGCCATGGACATGGAGAAGGCCGCGGGCAAGATTCCAAAAGAGCAGTGGTACGCTCTCGCGCAATTCCTTTACTACGACAAGGGTGATATCGACAGTGCGCTCGAGACAGTTAAGTCACTTATCTTGTATTACCCGAAGAAGCAGTATTGGGTGCAAGCGGCTCAGATTTACACAGAGAAGCGCGACGATGATCGAGCGCTCGCGATGCTCATCGCGACACACGAACAGGGCTTGTTGGATCGCAGTGCCGAGTTGGTAAATCTCGCTTACTACTATTTGAATGCGGAAGCGCCTTATCCTGCAGCCAAAGTGCTGGCGGAGGGCTTGGACAGTGAGACCCTTGAGGCAACCTCAAAGAACTACGAACTGACGGGTAATGCTTGGCGTCA
>NTKA01000010.1 GCA_002456975.1 Halieaceae bacterium MED-G27 | reverse complement strand
ACTTAAATCTTGCTCGATGAAGCTTTCCATTTCCTTGCGCATTCTTATCGCTCGATCGAGTTCTTCATCAGAACCCGACTCGTACGCCCCTACCATAATAAGGTCTCTATTCTGCTCAAACTTAGTCCACAAACGGCGAAAGTCTCGAGCAAGGTCAGTCAGATTTTTATCCACGACCCTCTGTGACAGACGCGATATCGAGCCTTTCAGGTTGACAGCAGGGTAGATGCCCGCGTCTGCCATTTCTCTCGAGAGCATAATTTGGCCATCCAGCGAGGAACGAGCAACCTCAACAATAGGATCATCCCCGGCCTCAAATTCGACAAGCACCGTATAGATACTGGTTATGCTCCCTTCCCCATCACTCATTCCCCCTCGCTCCATAATCCGGGGCAACTTACTAAAAACTGACGGTGGGTATCCCTTGCTTGTGGGTGGCTCTCCTGCAGAAAGCCCAATCTCTCGCTCTGCATGCGCAACTCTTGTGAGACTATCAACCAGAAGTAGGACATTTAGACCCTGATCTCTGAAATACTCAGCAATCGTGTGACCAGTATCGTTTGCTTTTCGCCTGAGGACTGGAGACGCCTCTGAGGTGGCGAGTACCACAACCGAGTTTTCGAGACCGGCCTGCCCGAGCGTTTCCTCTATAAACTCTGTCGCTTCTCTCCCTCGCTCACCGACAAGCACCACAACAACAATGTCGGCGGTGGTATGTTTTGTCATCATAGCCAGCAATGAGCTTTTACCAACACCAGAGCCGGCGACAAGCCCAACTCTTTGGCCGCGTGCCAGCGTTAAAATACTGTTAACAACTCTAACGCCCACGTCTAACGGTTCATCATTGGGTCGTCGATCAACGGCTTGAACTTGCCTCCCATGAAAAACTGAAAATTTGTTGATATCGGGAGGAGGAAGTTTGTCTAAAAAATTTCCTAGGGGGTCAATTACTCTGCCCTTGAGCTGAGGCCCTACTCTCACAGAGGAGATCTTCTGAATCATTCTGACTCGACTCCCGTGACAGACACCAGCCAGATCATCGAAAGGCATCAAGACCAGCCCATCCTCAGAAAACGCGACTACTTCAGCGAGAATGGAGGAGGCCTTAGCATCTTCTATGGTGATTTCGCAAAGCGCTCCTACGGGCGCTTTAAAACCATTACAAATTGCGGTGGCTCCACTTACCGCAGTAACCTCGCCCCATAAATGCCCCATGTAGGGATTAAGGGACGCGGCATCTTTTACTCGCCGCCCTAAGTAATATTTTTCCGAAAATTCAGTCATCGGGCGCTAGTGCTTGATCGAGCAGCTGACTCCGCGCGACTGCTAGCGCCTCATCCACTGAATAACTCAGTAAGGCTGGTCCCAACGAGACCTGTACATCCCCGATATCAAAGGAATTGTCGGGGGTGATTATCCAATTAAGATCTTTGGCATGTTGTTCATCGCTAAGTGCCGCTGCCAACTCGCTATGGAGCTTAACTTCTAATGGCGCGTCAAGTGGGAGCTCTGCAGCTTCAACTATGCCCTCAACGTAACGAACTACAAGCTCGCGTTTTTCTAGAAGTGAACTATGAAACAGGCTTTTACTCACAATTAGGGCCAAATCCACAAGAAAATTATCTAGTTTTATCTCTCGAAAGGAGACCTCCTCTAACTTTTGAGTTACTGACCGTAAACCCTCAACGAGTTGACTGTTTAACTCCACCGCCTCTCCAACGCCAAGCCGTCTACCGTCCTCAAATGCTTGTTGCAAATCAGCCTCTGTCAACGGGGTCTCTTCGGACTCTTTCACTTCATCCGGCTCTTGGGTCCCGGTAACGTCAATTTCAACTTTTTCAGCCTCGCACTGCTCCTCAACTATCGGCGGGCTCACCTCCTCAGTAATGTTCATTGGTATGAAATCAGAACCTGACGCCACACCGCCATTGCCAGATAGTCCATCTGCAAACTTCTTTGCTCTGTGCCCAGCGTCCAGCAGGGTATTTAGCTCCCACGACACCACCCCGTTTCGATCAGACAAAGTCATCACCTCGACCTGCTAATACTAACTCACCAGAATCAGAAAGCTTACGGGCAATCCGCATGATGTCTTTTTGTGCCTGTTCGACATCGGAGATCCGCATTGGTCCTTTTGCTTCCATGTCATCAACGAACATGGCTTTTGCTCGTTGTGACATATTTTCGAAGAACTTATCCTGGGTGTCCTCTGCAGCACCCTTGAGTGCAACCATGAGTAGATCGGACTCTACATTTCTCATGAGAACCTGAATCGCGCGATTGTCGACCATAGACAAATTATCAAAGGTGAACATATTGTCTTGAATTTGAAGCATCAGCTCTTCATCTATGGCGGCAAGTCTCCCCATTATGTCCGTCTCAAGGTCAACTTTGACAAAATTCATGATTTTTGCAGCAGTTTTCACGCCACCAAAACTGGATGACTGTGCCGAGGAGTTGTTAGCAAATTGCTCTGCCATAATCCGCTCTAGCTCTTCCATGGCCGAGGGCTGCACAGATTCCAAACTTGCAATTCTCTGCAGGATCTCGCCTCTATTCTCCCCCGGAAGAAAATTAATTACGTCAGCTGCGGCTTCATATTCCAAGACTGATAAGATGATGGCGACTACCTGAGGGTGCTCATTTACTATCATGTCTGCAATTGCCCTGGGATCCATCCATCTAAGGATCTCTAAGCCTTTACTGCTGGACCCTGGAAGGATTCTGTTAAGCACCGTGCTTGCCTTGTCATTGCCTAACGCCTTTTTGAAGACAGCCTCGACGTAGTCTGTTGTGCCCAGACCTAAATTCGTCTGTTTTTTAATCGTGGAAACAAAGTCGTCTAGAACCGCATCGACGGTTTCTTGAGACAAATCGACAACGCCAACCATCGCAGAGCCCACAGACTGCACTTCTTTCGGACTCATGAAGCGGATGATGTCAGCAGCTTGACTCTCCCCCAACAAAAGCATTATCACTGCGGCACGCTCGGCGTCTGTTAAACCCTCAAGCTCTCGAAGCACCGCTTCCGGCAGTCCGTCGCTATTGGACTCCACTTTGTCTACTACGCCCTGCTCAGCCATCTGTTATCCCGCCCTATTTAGCGTCGATCATCTTTTTCAAAACGTTTGCTACACGCCCCGCATCTTCAGCAACCAACAGGCGCACCACGGCGACTTTGTCATCATAACTGTTGGCTGTATCCAGCATGTCTGCTGAGATTGAAGACTTTTTCGGCTTCAACTTTGCTTTTATTTCGTCAAGCGACTCTCCGTCCTCAAGTGCTTTTCGATCAGCTTCGCTGAGCTCGCCATCCGCTAAGGCTTCCATTAGCTCCTCAGAAACAGCGTCAGTAGCGGGCAAATAAGCGCGAAGTAATGGTCGAACAACGACGAGCAAGAAGGCGAGAAGGGCCACTACGGTCATACCGTGTTTTCCCCAAGTTAAGAATTGCTGATCCTGATACCACTGGATGGGACTCTGACTTACTTCTTCTCTGAAAAATGGAGCGGCCGTTATACTCAGGGTGTCGCCCCTGTCTTCGCTGTAGGGAATTGCGCCTATTACTAATTGTCGGAATCGCTCGATCTCAAAGTCCATTGCCTCGGCTAACTCAGTAGACGAAATATCTGCTGCTACAGCATTGGTCGCGGTAAGATCTTCAGCTAAGGCGCCACCTTCGGCACCCACGGCAGAGGGAAGCACACCAAGCAATCGGCGAGTCGCCAGATTTTTGAGTGCCTGTTCATCGACGATAACTGCCGCGCTCAGCGATAAAATTTCTCCAGACATCTGCTTCGTATACCGAACTTCCTTGTCAAGCTCGTAATTACGAGTCGTTTGTGATCGTGAGGACGTTGTTTGTGTTTCCGCCTCTTGCTGAGCTAACTCTTCGGCTTCTTCAATTATTTCTGGCTCATCCGGAGGAACGTTACTTAGAGCGCCCGGAATGCCCTCTGCCGCTTTTAGACCCGTTTGGGTATCTTCGGTTAGGACCTCTGACCTGATCTCGGGACTATCATTCTCAGCATCGAAGTATTGCTCAAGCGTTGACTCTACCTCGGTAAAGTCTAACTCTACGTTCACTGCAACCCTCATGCTTTCTTGACCAAGGACTGGCGAAAGCAACTGCCTTAGTCTCGAGGCAAGCTCAGCCTCCCTTTGAGCAACGAACTGCGCATTGTTCGCAACTGGAGAGGACGAGATGTCTGTGCCATTTTTTGTAAGCAGATTGCCAAAATGATCAACTACCGTAACGTCTTCGAGCGCCAAGTAAGGCACACTCGAACTCACGAGATGGACTATTGATTGAACCTGTGACTGATCAACCACGCGACCGGGAAAGGGCGTCACAATCACGGAAGCCTTTGCTGGTTGTCTATCTCTTACGAATACACTCTGCTTCGGCGCAGCAAGGTGAACTCTGGCGGTTTCTATTGTACTTATGCGGGCAATCGAAGCCGCGAGCTCTTTTTCCATGGCCCCCTGGTAGCGCACTTGCTCCATAAACTGGCTGGTGGTCATGGAGCTATCGTCGGATAATGACGCAACGCCGCCATCCGTTGCGGACCTTGGCAGCCCTTGAGATGCCAAAAATATTTTTGCTTCCTGATACTTGTTGGACTCAACAAGTACTTGGCCAGTCACAACGTCTATCTCAACATCGTAATTTCCCGCTACCAGGGCCTCATAAGCAAGCTGGATATCAGCAGTGTCCATGCCGGTGGACACGCTTCGCATCTCTTTCGACGATAGAGTTGCCCAAAATAATAGCAGTGCAAGAAATGCAAAAATTGCAATTGCGGCGGGCATGGAACGCTTTACTGCCGGTTGTGCGAAAAATTGCTGCACTGCGGGTAAAGAACCAGAAACCGTCGTTACTGCGGTCCCTTTTTCACCCTCTGAAACAGCAGTCATTGCTTCACCTGCTCGTGCTGGGCCGGCTAAACTTGCTTGTGCAGAAGAACTTAAAGTATCCATTTAAAAGCCCCTTAGACCGGCATGCTCATGACATCTTGATATGCCTTGAGAACCTTATTTCTAATTTGCAAAGTCGCTTCGAATGCGACTGATGCCCTTTGAGAGTCCACCAACACGTCAGTAATCGAAGCCTCAGGGCTAGCCTCAAAATCGATTTTGTTCTGAGCTGATGTAAGCTGCAGCTCGTTTACTGACCGCAGTGCCTCGACCAAATCCGATGAGAAGTTCGCTCTAGCATCACCGCTTCTATCCGCTAAAGAAGCGGCTGATTGGGAGCCTCCAATTTCTGCTTGCCGGATCATGCTCAATACATTCTGCGCTTCTATCGACATGGTCATAACATTTTCCTTTGTAGCTGGTCTTCGCGCTCATTTAGTTTCTGAATCTTGTGTCTGAGTGTTCTGGGACTTATCCCCAAAACCTTTGCTGCATCAGCTTTTGAGGCTGTATTGGCGAGCGCATCCTGTATAGCCAGCCACTCAGCGGACTCTTTCGTAGTCGCGAGTGAGTCTGAAGGTTGTATGGTCGCTTTTGGCGATGTTCCCAGGCCGGAGTAATTAGTCGGTAGTGAAGAAACACAAGCGTCCAACAAGATATGCTCTTCACAAATCACATCCATATCTGCAACAACTTTCGCCCGCGAAATAACATTTTCCAGCTCACGCACATTTCCGGGCCAATCGTGTGCAAGCAAGCGGCTCAGAGCGTCTTGGGATAACTGCATAACTCTTCCCGCGCAGGCATGTGATCCCGCAAAGTGAATGGCGAGAGCCTCTAAATCTAAGGGTCGTTCTCTTAGCGGGGGGATGCTTAGATGGAAGGAATTCAGTCGGTACAACAGGTCTTCTCGAAACTCACCACTCGAGACCATGATACTTAGGTCGCGATTAGTTGCTGAGACAAGCCGTACGTCAACATCAATGCTCTTGTTGCCGCCTACCCGACACACTTTCCGGTCTTGAATCGCCCTTAACAGTTTGGGCTGCGTATGCAGAGGTAGCTCACCAACTTCATCTAAAAAAAGCACTCCCCCGTGCGCCTGTTCGAACACACCCTCCTGGTCCTGATGAGCGCCTGTAAATGCCCCCTTCACATGACCGAATAAAATACTTTCGACTAAGTTTTCGGGAATTGCGGCGCAATTTAGTGCAACAAAAGGTTGAGACACTCTGGGGGATTGATCATGAAGAATTTTTGCAACGACCTCTTTACCGACACCAGATTCACCGCTCAACAAAGTGCTTACATCGAAACCCGCTAATCGCCTCACAAGCTCCAGCATAGATTTGCTTGTTTCGTCGGCGAAAATAACTGCTCGCTTTTCTGTATGAGACTTACCGTGATTTCTTGACAAAGAGCGTCCACCAGAGCGTGCTGCGAAAGATAAAATATCGTCAACCAGATTAGAAGGAAAGCTTTCAGTAGTCTGTGTATATCCCGCGACCTTACGAACGCCGAACTCACCTAACCTGCGAGCTGCCGTGATATCACCGCTGGGTATTAATGCAACTCCAAGCGGGTGAAGTCCAATTAGCTCCGCGGACTGATCGAATAAGGGAATCGCTTCCTCCCATTTTTGGCCTACACAGAAAACTGGAACCTGATCGTCATTCAGTTTGTCGAGGACTGAGGAATCTTGTGTGGTTTGGTACTGACAGGACAGCGTCGCCTCGAGGCTATTGATCGGAAATTCCGAACCTCGAAGTTCCAAAAGTGTTAGTGACAAGTTCTTGATCGGTGATCTCATTTTTGATTGCCTGCGACCGTTATGGACTCAAAAGCAAAGATAAGACCACCCAAAGAAAATACTTCCAAATCAGATGCTTAAAAAAAATTTCCGATAGAAATTACGGGCATGTCGTAATTTTGACACCCACTACTTAGGCCAACGAGATATTTTCTCAATCAAGGTGGTCCGTTTAACTCCCAGACTTTTTGCGGCGCGTGAGACATTTCCAGATTGCTTGTCCAAAGCAAACTCGATGAGCTTCCGCTCATAGTTGTCAACTCTGTCTTTCAAGCTTTTGGCGTCTCCTGTGATAGGCGATTTTTCCAACGCAACTAAATCAATCAATTCATCTACAGAGGTTTCAGGTGAAGAGCTCCTATTAGCGGTAGCGGTACGTTTAACCTTTGCAGGTTCGTCCGTTTTTAATTCATCAGTGGCCGAACGCAATATCGTATTGCTCATACCAGATGGGAGATAATCAGGCGGCACCTTGTATAAATTAATTATTTCGCCTGGATATAAAGCGGCAAGCCTTTGGCAAAATCCCTCTAGCTCTCTAACATTTCCCGGCCAGGAGTAATTGCGCATTAACTCCCAAGACTGTTCTTCGATAGAAAATGGCTTAATTGAAGCGTCAAATTTATTCGCAAAAAATTCGAAGAATTCAGTTATCTCCTCTCCTCGCGCGGATAAGGCGGCTACACTTAATGGGATGACATTTAAGCGAAAGAAAAGATCTTCTCTGAAGTCGCCCTGCTTTATTAAATCCTCCAATGGCTGATGTGTGGCGGAAATAATTCGGGTGTTAGCGGCGAATTCTTCATTCGAACCCACGGGGGTTACTACGCCTTCCTGCAAAAATCTGAGCATTTTTGACTGCAACGAAGAATCCATGTCTCCGATCTCGTCTAAAAATAATGTGCCATTTTCCGCATGCCTAATTCTGCCTGCGAAACTGCTCACCGCACCCGAGAAAGCACCCTTGGAATGACCAAATAACTCGCTCTCCATCAACTCAGCAGGGATGGCACTACAGTTGATTGCAACGAATCGGCCGGTACGGCCAGACTGCTCGTGCAAGCGCTTCGCAACCAACTCTTTTCCAACACCCGTTGGCCCGCGGATTAATACCGGCGCATCTGTGGGTGCCACCTTAGAGACAGCCGTTATCAATGACGCAGTATGGGGGCTGGACCCTATGAACATATCCAGCGCTCCTGATGCATGTCATTCATGCGCACATGATCCCCAGAATCAAACGTATTTTGTTCACACCTGTACGTCTTACTGTGACATATTAAATCTATAAAGTTAATGCCAAACGTCGCATTTGCAATTGGGGTAATGTCAATGAGATCCGCAACAGAGCTAGTTGCAAGCTATTTTGAACCTGAGCCAGATAACCCCAGCCGAGCTAGCTGGACCGCGTCTGTGCTCGCGCTCCTAATTTTTATGAACCTTTTAGCCGTTGTGTTGGAATCAATCGACGACATAAACAGTAGATTTGCAACGGAGTTTTTCTTATTCGAGTGTTTCTCAATCTTTTTTTTTACAGTGGAGTACATTGCAAGGATCTACAGCGCTCCGGCCCTTGTTACGACTGTCCGGCCTCTTGGTAAATCCAGAAGGCTAGGATACGTATCGAGTTTTTCTGGTCTCATAGATCTAATAGCAATCCTCCCTTTTTTACTCCAGTTTTTAATTCCCGGGATAGACTTGAGGATATTAAGAGCCCTCCGCCTTTTAAGGCTATTAAAATTAAACCAATACACCTCAGCTATTGACGATCTAATCGCAGCCGTTGTGTATGAAAGAAAAGCACTGCTTGCAACTGTTTATCTTTTGATGGTCTCTCTCTTTCTCTCAAGTACTGCCGTCTACCTCGTAGAATCGAATATCCAACCTGATGCGTTTGGATCAATACCTCAAGCAATGTGGTGGTCTATTGTTACGCTTACGACAGTCGGGTACGGGGATACTGTCCCAATATCGTCTGTTGGAAAAATTATTTCTGCGATCACTGCGGTCATGGGAGTCGCGTCAATTGCCCTGGTAACAGGAATACTAGGAGCGGGTTTTACTAAGCGGATGGAATATAAAAAAGCAGCCCTTACTGAAGCTATTGCCGTTGCATTGGAGGATGGCCACATCTCTCAAAAAGAGGCTATCGAGTTAGACTCCCTCAGGAAGGAATTAGACTTATCCAAGGAGCAACAGGTGGCAATCCTGAGGGTGCTTACGTCTGAAAAACAATGAAAAAATCTGATCGATGAGGGGGAACAAGTCGGAATGACCGTTACTCGAGGGCGAACATTACTGGCATTAGGCTGTATCGTGGGCCATCAGTGAGGTATCGGTCCTCCAACTTACTCCAGCGCTCGGTCTCGATTCGCCATCTGATATGACTATCAAACGCGTCCTCTGACGACCAATAAGACAATACCTCGATTCCCACGTCAGCGGTATCGTCCAGCTCCGATACGTTAGAAATATCGACGCCTTCCGCAACGTACGCCCAGGAACAGCCGGGGGCCGCCTTTAACATGGCCACCAATGGACCAAAATCGGCAAGGAAGGACGCTCTGCTGTCCGCCCTAACCGTAAACGTTGTCTTCGCGATTAATGCCATAACATTTCCTTATTTTTGCAGTGCTTAGATGTTCAAAAATACATCCTTAACAAATGGTGCAGCAACCAAAATTTTGAAATAAGTGATCGTTTCAAATTTTTAAAAACAGTAAACGACGCTAGTTCGGCGTCATCAACGCAAACCGCTTTACTTTTAAATCTCCAACATCTACCCATTCGCAAAAATTTTTTATGGGTCTCACCCACAACTCTCTTTTTCCATATTCGGCGCGATACAGCACCAGTGTTTCCTCTGTTTCGGAGTGGCGCACGATAGAAATTACCGTGTATTCATTATTATTCTTGTAATGACGATATCGCCCTGGACTAAGTAACTCAGTCATTACTGAAGCCTCCAAATTCCTCTCCGATCACTTGTTGTAAACATCCAAGTGTCTCTCCCATTAGCAAACAATCGGCATCGCGCTGCGCCAACTTGTCCTCGTGGAGTTCATCGTTCAGTTTTTTTAGCTCGTCACTGAAGCGAATGCGACGAATACTGAGGTCTTTATCCAAGACGAAATCTACTTTGTCCTGCCAAGACAGGGCCAAACGCACAACCTGCTTACCGCTCTCGATAAGGCTCAGAATCTCGTCAGACTCGAGATAGACGCCCCGCGTACGTACAAAACCGCCCTCTTCATGCGGGTCTTCTAGATCAGCGTCACCACCGAGACTCAAGCCCTCTGGAAGGCCTCCATTTAGAACCCACTGACTCATCGCCACAACCGGCGACTTTTGTGTATCGGGGATCGTCACCTGCAGGTTACCCAGGCCTTCACGCAATAAAGACAAAAAGTCCTCCACCCGAGCTGCACTGGCCGTATTGATCCATACCCAGCCCTCGCGCTCATTGATGAGTGCATCGAGGTACTGTGACTTGGTAAACGCACGCGGCAACAGATCCTGGGTGACTTCATCCATGATATCGAGACGCTCCTTGCGATTGACTCGACGCCCCTGCCCGTTCTGGATTTCTGCGATGCGCTCGTTAGTCTCGGAACGCACAACCGATGCGGGTAGTAGACGTTTCTCTCGTCGCAGGCGGATTAACCAGAAGTCGCCAGCAGCGTGCACGAGCTCTGTGGTGTCATCGCTGAGGGCGGGGACCCAACCATTACTAGTCATCTGACTCGGCCGACACGGTACAAAGGGCCGTCTCGATAAACGCTGCGAGAGCTCGAGAGCGTCAATGCCTAAGCGATCGGGCAATTTGTAAGTACGAGCGTTTCTAAACCACATAACAATTCCTCCCAGCGGACGCGCAAGTGTAGGGAGAAACGATGCAAAAAGCTCTGGGAATTTCATTAACTGCTTTAACGCAGTAGCTTGAGGCGAACCATAATAGACAAAAGCACCCTTGGCATACCGTAGATGGCACGCGCAAACCGCGCTTCACAGTTGCCACATTCAAATACCTTTTCCAGGCAGGCCTTTTCTAGACCCTTCCGGCGAACCCGACGAACAGCCTCGCTGCCGCAATTAAGGCAATGTGTTGTTGCTTCGATAAATAGCATCGAGTGGCTTGCGCCTCTGTTGGGTTATGCTCAAGTAAACAATAAGAAGCGCTTAAGGGATTAGTCTTTTGCGATAAAACGGCAGTGTTTATGACAAATGTGTCATTATCCTGTCGCGCTTGACAGATTTATGCGTTTATGGCCTTTGCTAACGCTAGGGCTCACTCTAAAGCAACCGGGTAAAGTTTGGCTTCACCGCAACAGCCATAGCGTTATCGCAAAAGTTAAGCGCTTGGCTCAATCGCTATAGCGGTGTTGTCGGTGGTCGCTGGTTTCGCCTAGTCTCTATCGCTCAAGACACCCAAAGGGCGACGCAATGCGATATCTCCACACGATGATTCGAGCCAGTAATCTTGAGGCAACACTCGAGTTTTTTGTCGGGCAACTTGGCTTGGTTGAGGTGCGCCGAATCGACAACGAGGGCGGCCGTTTTACTCTGGTTTTCTTGGCAGCGCCCGCCGATCTCAATAACGCCGCAGAAAAACAAAGCCCGCTGGTGGAGATCACCTACAACTGGGATCCTGAGGAATACGATGGCGCTAGAAACTTCGGACACCTCGCCTACCGCGTGGACAATATCTACGAGCTTTGCCAGTCGCTGATGGATTCAGGCGTGGTTATTAATCGACCGCCGCGTGACGGCAGGATGGCCTTTGTCAGATCACCCGATGGTATTTCAATCGAATTACTGCAAGAGGGCTCAGCCCTGCAACCCGCTGAGCCGTGGTCGTCGATGCCTGATACCGGCGAATGGTAATTACGCCGCGAGAAAGTTAAGCATCCATCGAGCCACTCGGTCACCCTCGTGATCATGCTCAATTAATGATTCGCGCCCCTTGGCAACGCACTCGGCGCCAATCATGTCGTAGCGGAAAGCCATTATTTCCTCGGAGTAGGCATCAATGAACTCAGGATGGCCTTGAAGCGTTAGGACATGATCACCCATCAGAAACCCGCCATGCTCGCAATGATTGTTACGCACCACGGTCTGAGCGCCTGGGGGTAAAGTCAGCACCTGATCCTGATGCGATACCACTAGCTTCAAGGAAGCTGACGGCTGCTCATCAAACCCAAGCGCATCCATGTCATAACAATGGATCCCAACACCCCAACCTTTCTCGGATTTAGCGACCACGCCCCCCAGTGCCTGAGCGATCAATTGGTGTCCGAAACAGATACCAATCATTTTTTTACGCCTCGCATGAAGATCGCAAATCAGCACCTCGAGGTCACGAATCCACCGCTTGTCATCGTAAACCGAACTCTTGCTACCGGTGATGATAAAGCCACACACCGACTCAATATCGGCATTATCGGGCAGTACGCCGCCCTCGACATCCCAGACAGAGAATCGTAGGCCATCCTCTGCCTCGCTTAATAGGCGCTCAAACATATCGGGATACTCCCCGAACTCGCCTACCCACTCTGGGCGCACCGTGTCTGTCTTCAAAATACCAATATGCATGCTCACTCCAAATATGTCGGTTTCATGAAAGCTGCTGTTTAAGGTTCCCATTGTGCCCCGAAACACGGCAGAATGATTAAGGAGCAGATTAGAAAAACATCATGGGTATACTTTCGTCACTACAACGCTTCGATGTCGCGCTATTTGAGAAGGTGTTTCACACCTGTCAGCGCATGCCCCGAGTCCGATTGAGCGCGAGGCTGTTATCTAGGAGCGGTGATGGCTACATGCAATTGTTGACGCCTGCATTAGTCTGGTTTTCTGGGTCTGTGTTAGCCCCTACCTATTTCGTCACGCTTGGGCTCGCGATGATTATAGAGCGAGCTGTGTATGTTGTGTTGAAAAACACACTAAAACGCCTGCGCCCCGCAGACTTTAAGTCAAACTTTCAATCAGTGATTACCGCCTCCGATAAATTCAGCTTTCCATCTGGGCATACTTCTGCTGCCTTTTGCTTCTCGCTGGTCACAGTCACTGTGCTCGGTGGCGCCTCTGCCGTGTTATTCCTTTGGGCAACAATAGTCGGCATGTCGCGCCTAGTGCTCGGGGTCCACTTCCCGGGTGATGTACTCGCTGGCGCCTTCGTGGGCAGCGGTGTCGCCGTCTGTACTTTGTCACTCCTGAATATCTAGAGGAGCCTCCCAATGACTAGAAAAATCCTCTATGGCGTGCAAGGGACGGGACAGGGCCATGTCAGCAGAGCTCGGGGTATTTCGCATGCGTTAAAAGATTTCGATGTAGACGTTACCTGGCTGTTCTCAGGTCGTGAGCGAGACAAGCTCTTTGACATGGAAATCTTCGGCGACTTCAAACACCGAGAAGGCCTGACCATGGTGACCGAGGCTGGAAAAATGCGCTATCGAAAGACAGCGCTTGGCATGCATCCCGCTACATTTATTAAGGACGCAACCAAACTCGACCTCGATCCTTACGATTTAATTGTGTGTGATTACGAGCCTGTGATTTCTTGGGCGTGTAAAGCCAGGGGGCGCGAGGCCATCGGAATAGGGCATCAGTATGCCTTCGGCAGCAACACACCAATGACGGGAGATACGCCTTTGAGTCGATTGTTGATGGCGCAGTTTGCGCCGGTTGATTTAGAGGTCGGTCTGCACTGGGCGCCCTTCGACGACAGCATTTTGCCGCCAATCTTGGACTTGCCAGATATTGATCCCGATGACATCAAGGATCATATCCTCGTTTATCTGCCGTTTGAGGAGCAAGACAAAACCACCCAGTGGTTACAGCAGTTTTCTGACCGCCAATTTATTCAATACTCGAACCAGATAATCGATGGTGAGCACGGCAACGTACAGCGGCGCAAAGCCAACGTCCACGGTTTCAAAGCCGATCTCGCCGCGTCGCGCGCGGTTATCTGTAATACAGGATTTGAACTCATTTCCGAGTGCCTTCAGTGGCGCAAGCCCGTGCTTACCAGACCGCTGGCAAAGCAGATGGAGCAGCTGTCAAACGCGGCGGCACTTGAGCAGCTCGGCTATGCCAAGACAATGCAGTCACTGAACACGAAAAAAGCACGCGCCTGGCTCGATGATATTCCAGAGGCGCCCGAGATTCGGTTTAATAATGTTGCCATGGCATTGGCAGAGTGGCTTGCGCGAGGTGCACAAAAGCCTGTGAAGGAATTAAGCCAATCGCTTTGGCAATGACCGAGGTTGCCGGCCAACTCATCGGTGTTAAGCACTTATGGGTACTGCTAGTCACTGGTCTCTCACTGTCTGCCACAAGCCTCGCAGCAAATGATTACGTAGGGTCCGCCGTTTGCGCCGATTGCCACCAAACCGAAGCAACCCTCTGGCAAAACTCTCACCATGATGTGGCGATGCAAGAAGCCTCGTCCACCACGGTCCTTGGTGACTTCAACAAAGCCTCCTTTACCCATCAAGGTATCACCAGCGAATTTTTTCGCGAGGACAGCGACTACTGGGTCCGCACCGACAACGCCGATGGCGAGCTCGAGGCATTTAAGGTCGACTACGTTTTCGGAGTCTATCCGCTTCAGCAACTACTCCTATCACTGCCGGGTGGGCGACTTCAGGCATTGAGTGTCGCCTGGGATGCGAGGCCAAAAACAGAGGGTGGTCAACGCTGGTATCACATCTATGAAAATACCGATGAGGATGTCTCGCATGCGAGCCCGCTGCATTGGACCGGCATTTATCACAATTGGAACAGCCGCTGTGCAGAGTGCCACAGCACCGATGTTCACAAGAATTACAACCTCAGTACCGACAGCTACGACACCCAATACCAAGCCATCGATGTGGGATGCGAGGCCTGTCACGGTCCCGGGGCGCAGCACGCCGACCTCGCCCGTCGGGGTGAGATGACTGCATCAAATAGCGGGCTCGCGGTATCGCTGGCGGGTCGCGGCCTATGGACGCGTGACACCGAAGCGTCGGTGGCTAGTCGAAGGTCAGGGCCAACCGCGTCAATGCAAATCGAGAGCTGCGGCCGCTGTCATTCTAGGCGAGCCACGCTGGGTGATTACCATTTTGGGAAGCCCTTGAGCGATACACACCGAATATCCTCGGTGCAGGCGCCTCTTTACTGGCACGACGGGCAGATTCGAGATGAGGTTTATGTTTATGGCTCCTTCATGCAAAGCAAGATGGCGGCTGCGGGAGTGGTTTGCAGTAATTGCCACGAACCACACAGCAATGCCCTGGTCGTCGAGGGTAATGGCGTGTGCACCCAGTGCCATCAGCCAGAGCGATACGACCAAACCAGTCACCACAGGCACCCTGCCACCAGTTCTGGTGCCGCCTGTGTTAACTGCCACATGCCCGATCAGCTCTACATGGGCGTCGATGCGCGACGCGATCACAGTATGCGGATTCCCCGCCCCGATGTGTCGATCAGCACCGGCAGCCCCAATGCCTGCACCCAGTGCCACCAAGATCAAACCAATAGCTGGGCTAACGATGTTGTAAATAACTGGGGCGTGAAGCCTGACATCAGGGCATTGAATCAAGCGAAAGCTAGGGTAGCTGCCGATCGGGGTGACCTCAGAGCCCTGCCGAGCCTTGAGGCAATCGTCAGCGACAGCCAGCAGCCCGGTATCATCAGAAGTGCGGTCATCGAGCAAATCTCTAACCTCGGATCGCCTAGGCTCTCTGGTATGGCGGCGATGCTGTTGCGCGATGATGACCCGATGGTTCGAGCCAGTACCGTCCGTACCGTAGCAACTCTACCTCTCTCTCAGCGCTATCTCATGCTCCGCCCGCTGATGACCGACCCCATCATGAGTGTTCGACTAGAGGTTGCATCAATACTTGCCGGCAGCGAGTTTGAAGGTCTGCGCGACAAGGATGTCGAGGAGCTCGATGTACTTTACACCGAATACCTCGAGGTCCAGTCGAAACACCTCGACATGCCATCGGTGCAATTACAGCTAGCGAACTTTTGGTTGGCTCGCCGCGATTTAGACAAAGCCGAAGTAGCGCTCAAATACGCACTGCGACAGAACCCACAGTTTGAGCCGGCCATCATCAATCTCGTTGATCTGCTTCGCCAGCAAGATCGTAATGACGAAGCGAGCGAGCTTCTCGAGAGTTCATTGGCAGCTATGCCGGCGGCCGGTAGCTTGTGGTTTGCGAAGGGCTTACACGATATCAGGGGCGGTAAGCGGGAATCTGGCCTCGAAGCCTTAAACCGTGCGGCCGAGCTGGAGGAAGAGGGCTCAAGGCATCGCTACGTGTTCGCGGTTGCATTGTTTGACATGGGCGAAGAAGAACGCGCTATGAAGGTATTAGAACGTCTGAACAAAACCCATCCCGGACAGCCCGACATCCTCAACGCGCTCATGGCGTATAGCACGCAGCTGAGTAATCGGGTCGCCTACAACCAATACCGATCGCAGCTGATCAACGTCATGAGGGCCACCGGAAGCGGCCCCTGATTAGTCGGAAGAGAGGGTAAAATCGACCGTGACGGGAATGGAGCGGCTGATCGCATTGAGACCTGCGATCTGCTGAAGCGCAGCAACACCGCTCTCTAAACCAAACTCTGCAGCAGACAGCATTATGGGCTGGGCACTGACGACTTGAGCCTGACCGTTGCTCGCGGCTACTGACAGCGCTGCCATCTTTTTCGCTTGCTGCCCGTGCAGATCGACCGTGACCTCGAGCATCGCCGTGCTTTGCCCACCCGAGCTGAGTTTGGCAAGCTGATCCTCTGACAGCTTTCCGGTCACTGTTGCTGCCGGGTACATACCCACCTCGAACAACATGGTTTGTAAGCGCTCGTTTCGAATACCCACACCGGTATCCACCGAGCTCAGGTCGACTTTTACGCTGATATTGCCCTTTGCATCGATACCGCCCGCCACTCGCGTAAACGCGTTGTTTTCACCAATGGCGTTATTCTTAATAGAAACGAAGCCCACGCTCGAACCGGGTTCAACAGACCAGTCGGCCAGGGCAGGTGCTGCCAAAATCAGAAAAAGAAGAAAAACCGAACGTCGCATCACAAACACCCTCCTGTATCCCTGCAATCTAACAAGGCTTGGAGCAAATTGACCAGCGATGCCCCCTGGGACCTCCTACTAAAGTCGACAGTAACGTGTCAGACGTCGGCGAGGTCGCCTTTGGTCTCCAGCCACTCACGCCGATCACCCGCGCGCTTTTTGGCTAGCAACATATCGAACACGCTGTTGGTATCGTCATCTGCATCGAGAATCAACTGCACCAAACGGCGGGTATCGGGATCCATGGTGGTCTCTCTCAACTGAGATGGGTTCATCTCGCCCAACCCCTTGAAGCGCTGGACATTGGGTTTAGCCCGCGAATTTTCAGCCGCCACTCGCTCTAGAATGCCATTCTTCTCTGCTTCATCGAGCGCATAAAACACATCTTTGCCGACATCGACTCGATACAACGGTGGCATCGCTACAAAGACATGGCCGGCTCGCACCAATGGCCGGAAATGGCGCAAAAACAATGCGCAGATCAGCGTGGCGATGTGAAGGCCATCCGAATCGGCATCCGCAAGAATGCAAACTTTCTGGTAACGAAGTCCCTCGAGGTCATCACTCATAGGGTCGATACCGAGCGCCACAGAAATATTGTGGACCTCTTGAGACGCAAGAATTTCACTGGCGTCGACTTCCCATGTATTCAGGATCTTGCCGCGCAGCGGCAGTATTGCCTGGAACTCACGATCGCGTGCTTGCTTCGCTGATCCTCCAGCCGAATCACCCTCGACCAAGAACAACTCAGAGCGCGCGGGATCTTCTGCCGTGCAATCCGCCAGCTTTCCGGGCAATGCAGGGCCCGAAGCGACCTTTTTTCGAACGACTTTCTTGGCAGACCGAAGACGAGCCTGGGCACGGTTAATGCAAAGTTCTGCCAGCAATTCGGCATCTGAGGTGTGCTGATTTAGCCACAGGGCAAATGCATCCTTCGCCACGCCCGAGACAAACCCTGCAGCCTCTCGAGATGACAGGCGCTCCTTGGTCTGCCCGGAAAACTGAGGGTCTCCCAACTTCGAAGACAACACATAGCAACAGCGATCCCAAACATCCTCTGCCGTCAATTTCACACCGCGTGGCAACAAATTTCGAAGCTCACAAAACTCCCGCATGGCCTCAAGAAGGCCCGAGCGCAGACCGTTAACATGGGTGCCGCCCTGTGTCGTGGGGATTAGGTTCACATAGGATTCGGCGATAATGTCGCCACCTTCTGGCAACCATTGGATAGCCCAATCTACCGCCTCTGTTTCGCCCGTGAAGCTTGAGGTAAAAGGCTCTTCAGGAATTACTGGGAAGTCGATCGTGGCATCGGCGAGATAATCGGCAATGCCATCCTCGTAGTACCACTCTTCTTTTTC
Source organism: Halieaceae bacterium MED-G27 (assembly GCA_002456975.1). Classification (GTDB taxonomy): domain Bacteria; phylum Pseudomonadota; class Gammaproteobacteria; order Pseudomonadales; family Halieaceae; genus Luminiphilus. The sequence continues at coordinate 29,062 of NTKA01000010.1, read as the reverse complement.
GCCGCGCTTTTCGTCGAGCAGCGTTACACGGAGACCGGGGCAGAGCACCGCTTTCGCTCGCAAGGCATGTGTCAGCTTTGCCATCGCAAAATTGGGGCTATCAAAAAATACAGGGTCGGGCACAAATCTAATACCGGTACCTGTATTGCGTTTGCCACACTGCCCCGATATTGCTAAGTCTTCGACCTTATCGCCGTTCTCAAACGCCATGCTGTAGACGTTGCCATCACGGCGAATCGTGATGTCGAGCCGCATGGACAGGGCATTTACCACCGACACCCCCACGCCATGGAGACCGCCGCTAAACTGATAGTTTTTGTCGGAAAATTTCCCGCCAGCGTGCAGGGTCGACAAAATCACTTCGACACCCGGCTTTTTTTGTTCCGGGTGCAAATCGACAGGCATACCTCGACCGTTGTCAGTGATGGTAATCGCACCATCAGCATGAAGTACCACATCGATTTGGCTCGCAAAGCCCGCCAGCGCCTCATCGACTGAGTTATCGATCACTTCCTGTGCAAGGTGATTGGGTCGCGCCGTATCGGTATACATGCCCGGGCGCTTGCGGACAGGCTCGAGACCCGTCAGGACCTCAATGGCATCTGCGTTGTATTGCGTCATCGCTTAAGCGAGCTCCGAACTAACCAACTGACATGGGACGGCGAGTGATCGACCGTCAGCTGGGGCTTAATGATAACCTCTTGAGGTGAAGTCGGGGCGATTCTCAGCGCAGGAAATACGAATTACCTCTGTCTCGATACCGCCATTGGCATGCAATGCTAAGCGCCGCATCCCGGGGTCGATCTCATCGAGCCCGAAATTTTCTGAGTGTGGGGCAAACTGAATACAGGTCGAAGGTGTAGTCAGAAGCCTGATGCCATTCACTTCACGATCGGTCGCCTGGTGCACATGGCCACTGATTACTAGCGTACTACCCTGACATTGCTGCAAGCGTGAGAGAACTTCCGTGCCATTACCCACGTGCTGCTCATCCAACCAAGCCGACCCAACAGGCTGGAGTGGATGATGCGTTGCCACCAAAAGATGCTTACCGTCATTGTTAGCTTGTTCGATCGTATGACTCAACTGATCGTGCTCAAAGTGGCTAAGATAACCTTCCACCTGTCCCGGTGACTGGGTATCCAACATCAAGATAATCCAGTGTGAGCTGATCATAGTTCTCGAAAATCGCTTTTTTAGCTCAGGGCTAATCTTGCCGCGATCATCGTGGTTGCCGGGCAACCACGCGCTGACCATCGTGGGGGGCAGCAATGCCTCAAGATAATCGTAAGCCTCTGCGTCGCCATCGGCAGCAATATCGCCGGTCACGAGGACGGCATCGGGAGTACTGTACTCGCTCATCCGCGACAAAACCCTACGCAGCGAATCGAGTGTCTTCATACCCAAAAGGTCACCATTGGGGTCAGCCATCAAGTGGGGGTCAGTGATTTGAACAAGCTCAAGACAGTCGCTGTTGGTCCCAAGCGCCAGCGAGCCCTCAAGCAATGTCATCTCCGCTCCCCCATATCGAAGACGGCATCCGCGGCTTGCCCGTCGCTTAGGCATGCCTCGAGGATTTCAGCGACAAATCGGTTTTGCTGCCACTTTTCGTCGGGTTGATACATCCGGTGATTGGGATACGAATATCGCGACTCGAGTCGCGAGTTGGTCTTGAGCTTCACGACTTCGGCCATCTCGGCGTCGTGATACGTCCTGACATGAAAACAACTACTGCCAACACCGGCTGGCAACGGTGAGTGGTAATCCACCGCAAAACAAGTGGTGTGTCGATCTCGCTCGATGACGTCAATGCTCAGTAAGCTGTTATCGACTCGAATGCGTCGACTGTTGGATTGCTGATAATCGGGAAACACTCGAAGCAGGCGAACATAGTTGAGCTCGCACAAGGCGTGTAAGTCCGCTAGTGCCATTCGCTTGCTTTGCTTTTTTCTGTGTCGGAAAACGTCACTCAAAGCCGTTATCTGCCTGCATCTCGTTCCTTTGATGGAGTTTAGCAATGTCCATGCACCTTTTGTCCATCATAGACGGTGTAATGCTTCACCGCTTTTCCATCATTTGAGTGGTAAACTCTCGTCGCACGTACTGATCCCGATATCATTCAAGGACGACCCCCATGACGTTTTGCGCCAACACTGCCATAAAACGCGCACTTACTATTGCCTTCATCTCCTGTCTCGCGCCCTCCGCGTTGAGCGACACCTTGGTCGATATCTACGAGATCGCACTCGAGAATGACGCCCAGCTCAAAGCGGAAGTTGCTCAGTACAAAGCGGATCTCGAACTTAAGACGCTGGCGAAGGCGCCGCTGTTACCCCAGGTGAGAATGGGTGCCGCTCGGTCGCTTAATGATTCAGAAAGCACGCGCTTGACCATCACGCAGTTCGAAGACGGACAGGTCCAAATCGATGACGTGACCAACGGCAGTAAAACCGAAACCAACAGTTATGACATCAGCCTCTCGCAAACCTTATTCGATCTCTCTGCATGGTTTAATTGGAAGGCCGGCAGCGATCAAACCAAGCAGGCAGAGGCAACGCTTGCTGCTGCACAGCAAAATCTGATCGTCCGAGTTTCAGAGGCTTACTTTGGCGTTTTGAGAGCTCAAGATAATTTGCGCGCTGCGAAGGCACAGGAAAGAGCGCTAGCCCGCCAGCTCGAGCAAACGCGACAACGCTTCAACGTCGGTCTTATTGCAATTACAGACGTCTACGAAGCTGAAGCCCGCCATGACCTTGCTGGCGTCACCCGCATTGTCGAAGAAAATAATGTCGCGGTGGCTCAGGAGCGTTTGTCAGTAGTAACAGGCCAATCACATGGCCAGTTGTATGAATTAGGTGATGACTTCACACCAGAGGCGCCGATGCCTGCCGACAGAGCCGCCTGGGTCGACTTCGCACTAGCAAATAACTATCAGTTGACCGCAATCCGTCACGCCGAGGAAGCGGCGCGTAAAAATGCGCGCTCGAGAGATATGGCTCGCTACCCCACGGTTTCAGCCACCTACCGATACAGCGAAGATGAGCGCTCGGGGCGTGTTACCCCGCCGACTGCCTTCAACTTGCCACCTCGATCGGATGGCAATAACGAGAGTATCCAGATTCGTTTTGATCTGCCGCTCTACTCAGGCGGTGCCATCAGTGCCAACAAACGCCGCTCGTACGAGCAGTACAACGTTGTTCGTGAAAATCGCATCAACCTAACCCGCAATACAGTAACCACTGCTCGCTCATTACATATGACCGTTATGTCTGACGTCGCTCGGGTAAAAGCTCGGGGGCAGGCTATCAAGTCCAGCCAAAGCGCATTGGATGCGACCGTTGCTGGCTATGAGGTGGGCACCCGAAATATTGTCGACGTGCTGAACGCACAAAACCTCGTGTTTGCCGCACAGCGCGACTACGCGAATAGTCGTTACGACTATGTCATCAACAGCATGCGTCTGAAAGAAAACGCCGGCACGCTCTCTCCCGATGACATCCTCGCGCTGGAGCGATTTCTGCAAGCACCCGAGCCTGCGACTGCGTCAGAAGACGGCTGATCTAGCCCAACAAGGCTTCGAGGATATCGAGCTGGCGCCGGGTGGCGCCGCGCCGACTATCGACAAACTGTTTCGCCGAATCACTCGAATCGACACGCGCACTTTCAAGCCATGTGCGTTGTAACTGATCACACAGAGCGTGCTCCGATCCAATCGTTGTGATGGCGTCATTGCGCTCCATATCGCGCACAATGCTGGCGAAGTTAGTCACGTGTGGACCTGTCAACACAGTGCAACCCCATGCTGCCGCCTCGATGGGATTGTGCCCACCCCGAGGCACTAAACTCCCGCCGATAAAGGCAACGCTCGCCAAACCCAGAAATGCACTGAGCTCACCCAATGTATCGATCAGTAATACGTCGGTATCACTCCTCAGTGCCTCGCCATCGCTCCTCATTTGATAGCTAAACGACCGCTCTTCGAGCAATCGAATAATTTCGGGGCTCCGGTTGGGATGCCGAGGCGCCAGCAGTAGCAAACTGCAAATGCCAAGGCTTTTGAGTTGCTCCAAGGCATTGAGTACTAGTACCTCCTCGCCCGGGTGGGTACTCGCAGCCGCCCAAATCGACTGCTGCTTTACCGCATCGCCCAACTGACTCTTGATATCGTTCAATTGCTCGCGACGGTTCGCCAAATCAATATCAAATTTCATACTGCCGACAATGTGCAGGGATGCGGGCTCAGCTCCAAGCTTTTTGAACCGCCGTTGATCGGCCTGGGATTGGCAAGCGATCGCGCTGAAACGCTCCAGTGTCTGCCGGGTCAAGCCAATAAATCTGGCATACCCACGGGCTGAACGCGCCGACAAGCGCGCATTGAGCAACACGGCTGGGATATTGGACGCTTGGGCTCCAGCCAGCACATTGGGCCAGATTTCGGTTTCCACCATCACGACTAATTCGGGTCGCCAATGTTTAATGAACCGGGTCACCACCTGGGGGATGTCGAATGGAAACCAGCACTGCTCAACGCGATCGCCAAAAAGTGCCCTGGTCTGTGCAGCCCCAGTGGGTGTCGTATTGGTCACCAGTAGAGCCTTTTGTGGATGCTCCGACAATAGGCGCTCGATCAAGGGTGCGACTGCCAATAACTCACCCAGCGACACTGCGTGGATCCAGATCAGCCCCTCGCCAGGGCGGGTACGCGCAGGTAAGCTCAGCGCGAAGCGCTGTCGCCACTGGAAACGATAGGACGGCTCCTTAACACTCCGCCACAACAAGCGAAGCACAAATAACGGCGAGAGCACCGTAAACACTGCACTATAAATCAGACGAGACATCCGGCCACTTGTTCCAGCTAATTGATCGTTAACGTCATATACTGAGTCTTTTGCCGCGAGCCTACCATGCATGATGCCGACTTGAGCGATGTGAAAGGGTTTTTGCCCGCCCACGAGGCAAAACAACTTTTCGACTGGGCACTGGAGGCGGGTCGATTTGGACCCTTACTGGAAATTGGAAGCTACTGTGGCTTGTCCACGCTATGGTTGGCATCAGCGGCAAAACAACGAAACACCGTGGTGTTTGCCATCGATCACCACCGGGGTTCGGAGGAGCATCAGCCCGGCGAGTTTTTTCACGACGAGGCACTCCTAGATGACACTGGACGCTTCGATTCATTACCGGAGTTTCGGCATAATTTGCGAAACCATGAGGTGGAAGATGTCGTCATTCCCGTGGTCTCAAAAGCGAGCGTACTCGCTAGATATTGGCAAACAGCGCTGGGTCTCGTGTTCATCGATGGTGGACACAGCCTCGATGTAGCGTTGGCTGATTACCGGGGATGGGCGCATCATGTCACCGCTGGCGGTTTACTCGTCATCCACGACGTATTCGACCATGTAGATGCGGGAGGACAGGCGCCGCGAACCATCTGGCAATTAGCGCTCAATTCAGGCTTGTTTGAAGCAGCCGGTGACTGTGATTCGCTAAGAGCGCTCAGACGCCTGCCGGCTTGAACGACCGGCTCTTTCTCTTGCGGGTATCTGTCGGCAACGTCGACTTGAGAAATAAATCGCTAGCTTTCGTATGATGATAGAGCGCGTCAGCCGCGAGCAATGCCGCACCTGCCGTCCATGTTGGCTTTTCTAAGGGCCAAAGAATTTGCTCTTCGAATTGATAGCCAGTCCAGAAAACACCATCGTCATCGCGCCACTGCCACAGCGAATTAAACAGGGTTTCAGCGCGCGAGCGATCTCCAATCGCCAACAAAGCCATTGTCAATTCGCATGACTCGGCGACCGTTACCCAGGGTTGATGATTCTCACATCGGCAGCCCAAATCGGCCTCGACAAACTCTGACCAGCGCGCATCAATCCTCTCTCGCCCTTGGGACACATCAAAAACACCGGCCAAGACGGGATAGAACCAATCCATGGCATAGCGCGACTTACTCTCCCAATTGCGATCAAACCGCTCGGGGCGATGTCGTAGCGCAGTGCCCAACGCCTGACGGGCAGCAATCCATTGAGGTTTCAGCACGCCTTTCGCGCGACTCAACCGGATCGCGCATTCGAGAGACTTGTAGATAGAGCTACAACCTGTCACCAGCGCATCGTCAAGCGGATAACCGAGTCCGTCGCTGCCCCAAGCGACATCTCCGTGCTCCGATTGCAGGTCTAATACAAATTCGATGGCTCGATCAACGACCGGGAACATCGTGTCCAAAAACTCACTATCGGCCGTGATCAAATAATGATGCCAAACACCTGTTGCGATGTAGGCAACATAATTGCTTTCTCGCCGCGTGATGTTGGCAGCTTCGCCATTCACATAAGATGCCCACCAACTGCCATCTTCGAGCTGCTCAGCCTGCAGCCATTCGTAAGCACGCTGCGCCGCATCAAACTCGCCAGCAATGCTAAGCGCCATAGCAGCTTCGGTATGATTCCAGGGGTCGGTGTGACCACCCGAAAACCAGGGAATTTCACCGTTCTCACGCTGAAGATCCAATATGTAATCGATATTGGGCCGCAACAATGCTTCGGGATAGCGCTCAGGGGTCAACGTTGTCATTTGGCAGACTCAAACACATCAGCCCGATCAAAATACATCACCACGCTTTTGCCCATCCAGGGGTTCATCACTCGATCGAATAAACGGGTTATCCAGGGCTTTGCCATTAAATCCCACACCAACAACCGATGGTATCCACGAACGATAGCGGGCTCCTGTTCGCGCTGCCAAAACAAGCACTTAAGCCACCAATAGGGGACATGAAGAGCATGCGCTCCGCGGCGTCGAGTGCATTTGAAATCGTAGCGCTCGACTTCTCTTCGTAAGTGTAGCGCGTCAAAAATCCGAATATGGCCCCCAACAGTTCGCCGGTAGGCATCGCAGAGTGTCCAGCAAACCCACTCGGGCCACGCTCTCGGGACACTGATGCAAAGCCGGCCATCTGGCTTAAGTACTCGATGTATTTCCTCCAAAAAGTGGATGTAATTGGGAATGTGCTCGAGTACCTCACTACAGATTAAACGGTCTACCGAATTATCTGCCAGCGGCAAACGCCCGCCATCGGACTGTAAAAACTGAATCTTACCTTTAGGCTGATAATCCGCCATATCGCCGATTCTGGATGCCGCGGTCTTAAGATCCTGATGGGAAAGATCAACCCCGAGTACCTGAGTACCCTCAGCCAAGTAAGCAGTCAAGGCATGTCGACCTTCGCCACACCCCAAATCAAGACATACGTGTTCTGGCTGCAAGTCGAAATAATCGAAATCAACGGTCAACACAACGCGATGACCTCCCGATAGTAGGCAACCATGCGTTCCGCACACCGGTCCCAGCAATATTCGTTAATCGCCCTGTCGCGACCGGCTGCCGCTAGTCGCTCACGCTCCTCCGAGCTCGACAGCAATCCTGCAATGGCGGAGGCCAGCGCCTGTTCATCACCAGCAGCCACAACCTGACCAGCCTCACCCACGACCTCGGGAAGGGCGCCGCCGTTGGTTGAAACAAGGGGAACACCGCAGGCCATGGCCTCGATGGCTGGCAATCCAAACCCTTCATAAAGCGAGGGTACAACCGCCACCGTCGCCTTCGCATAACACGCCACCATCTCCTCGGTACTAATGCCGTGTCGATAATCGATCGCTTCATCCAGACCTAAACTGTTAATAAGACGACGAGTTTCTCCGTCGGTCTTGGGCTTGCCGATTAGAGTGAGCATCAACCCGGGGAATTGCGGCCGAAGTCGCGCCATGGCTTTGAGCAGAACTGGAAGACCTTTGAGCGGCGCATCGGCCGAGGCCGTGGTCATGAGTCGAAAGGGTTCGCGCTGAACTCCTGACAAGGGGCGAAAAACATCGATATCAACGCCCAACGGCATCACGCTAATCGCCTCGGGCTTTACCGCAAAATCCGCTGCAATATCGATTGCAGAAGCCTGCGATACCGTTACCACAGCGCTCAACCGCTTTGCCACCCGCTTTTGCATTCGCAGAAATCCGTGCCAACGGTGGATTAGCAAGCGCAGATACCACTTTGGCTCGGCCGCTAGCGCGACTGCGTAGTCACGAGTGATAGGGTGGTGGATAGTCGTGACGAGCGGTGTCCTGCCTTCTTCAACTTTAAGAATGCCGTATGCCAGCGTTTGATTATCGTGAATTACGTCGAAACTGCCCTCGCGATCAACATACCAGCGCGAGAAGCGCTCTCCGAATAACCAAGGCTCGGCAAATCCGCCCGTAAGCTTACTGAACCACTCGATAAGATTAAGACGATTGAGAAGTTGACATGGCGTCACAGACCGCAACCCATGCTCGTAGAGATCCAAGCTGGGCAACTGGACCAAACTGACAGAGTCATCTAATTCCGGATAGGGCGGGCCCGATATCACAGTCACTTGGTGGCCTAGTTTGGCTAAGGATCGCGACAGGTACTTGACATAGATTCCTTGCCCTCCGGAGTGGGGCGCTGAACGATATCCTAATAAGGCAATGCGCAAGGGCTGCTCGTCATCATGGGCCTGGCTTCGCGAGCGCTGAGTGGCAGAGGTATAGGCTTTAGCGTTCACGATAACGTCGTCACAGATTTGGCGGGCACTATGCCGATTATAAGCTGTTGATTCAACTGCACTACAGCATTAACAGCAGCCACACCAGCTTCGTTAGTGGCCGTTGCTGAGCCTGCTCCGTATGCTTTCGAGAGTAGATGCTTTTACAGTACCAAGACTCAAAGCCGGGCGTTAATCCAAGTGATACAGGTATTGATGATGTCGTCTCGTTCAGGTTCGTTAAACAGCTCGTGAAAGACCCCATCGTAAACCGTGATCTGCTTGTCACTCGACCCTAATTGCTCGACAAATGTTTTTGAGGCCGCGACCGAGGTCAGCTTGTCTTCGGCACCGTGCAGTAGCAGCAGTGGTAAAGAGATGCGGCTGGCTTCCTGTAGCACCCGACCACCCTCGTCAAGCAAAGCCACCGCCGTGCGAGCTGGAATATTTTGATGATGAACCAAATCATCGGCTAGGTAAGCTTCTACCACAGCGGCATCACGAGAAATCGCTGACGAATCAATATCGAACGCCTTTGCGGTAGGCGCCATCCAACTCAGCGCTCGTAGTAATAGCACCTGCCACAGTGGCGGTGGCGCAGGCAAGCCCAAAGCTGGGCCAGTCAGAATCGCACCGCAGTAATCGTTCTGATCGGTAATGAGGCTGCTCGCAGCGATTAAACCACCCATGCTATGTCCAATCAGAAAGACCGGAAGCTCTGGGTGAATGGATTTCAGGTGGTCTCGCAACTCGGCCAGCGGAGTGACTAGTGCAGCAAAACCTTCAGCGTAGGCACGTCGTCCCGGCGACTGTCCATGTCCGATGTGATCGAGCGCAACCACCGAAAATCCAGCATCGTTAAAGTCAGTTGCTGTCTGCTGGTATCGACCAGAGTGTTCACCGAGACCATGGCTGATAAGAATGAGCGCTTTGGCGTCTTGACACGGCCAACTTCGATAAAAAATACCGCTAGGCAGATAGTCCGATGTCATAGTTCCTAACCCTAAGCGAGTACTGCGGTCGCTAATCAGCGACAGCGGTCACCCAGCTACCATAGCGTGTGTCTCGACCACGGACACTGTCGAAGTAGATAGCTTGCATAGCTTCGGTCAAGGGTCCCCGACTGCCACTCCCGATCTGTCTTCCATCCAGTTCGCGAATCGGCACCACCTCAGCGGCGGTGCCCGTGAAAAACGCCTCATCCGCCACATAAAACTCATCGCGAGTAATACGTCGCTCAACAATTTCATGGCCCAAATCAGCCGCAATGCGGAAGATACTGTCTCGGGTGATGCCTTCCAAACACGAGGTTAGCTCAGGGGTGAACAACTTACCGTCGCGCACAATAAAAACATTCTCACCGCTGCCTTCGGCAACATATCCCTCGTTATCGAGAAGAAGCGCTTCCTCGCAGCCGGAGTCCAACGCCTCGCGCAAAGCCAAAATGGAATTGATGTAATTGCCATTTGCTTTTGCCTTGCACATCGTGATGTTGACGTGGTGTCGGGTGTAGCTAGACGTTCGCACCTTAATCCCTCGATCTCTCGCCTCGGGGTCCATGTAGGAGGGCCATGACCACGCGGCGACCATCACGTGCGTTTTAAGGTTATCGGCGCGCAATCCCATACCTTCAGAGCCGAGAAAACACATTGGTCTGATATAGGCTTCCTCTAGACCATTGACACGAACCACTTGCCGCTGCGCCTCGTTCAAGGTGTCCTTGTCGTAGGGCATGTCCATCTGCAAAATTTTGGCAGAGCGGAAAAGCCGGTCGGTGTGCTCTTTAAGTCTGAAGATGCAGGTGCCTGAATCTGGGGTAGCGTAGGCCCTCACGCCCTCGAAGACGCCCAAACCATAGTGGAAAGTGTGGGTGAGTACGTGAACCTTTGCCTCTTCCCAGGGGACTAATTCTCCATCGAGCCAAATTGATCCAGATAATTTAGAGAGGTCCATAGTTTTTCTCACACCGCGTCGACTATCGCGTCGATCCTTTATAAACCGGGTAGTAGCCGGCGACACAGCGGCGCCGACTGATTCATTATTGTTGCTGCGCGCTCCACCGACGACTCATCCGTGAGTGCGATGGTTGACTCATGAGCTATCGACCTGAGCGTCAAGTAAGCATTGGTGAGCAATGCCGCTTCCTTGCTGTCGACCGCCAACGACTCACCTAAATCTGCCAGCAATCTCACCACATCAGACCAGCGAGCAATCGTTTTTGAGTCGCTTGCGTTTCGCAGAGTCAGGTATTGCACCACAAATTCGATATCAACAATACCGCCTTCACCGTATTTCAGATCGCTCGCCAGGTCTCCTTTTTCGCCGCCGAGGCTCTGCACTCGCATTTTCTGTCGCATCGATACAACATCATCTCGCAATGTCCGCTCGTCGCGCGGCATCGCCAATACATCGAGCCGCAACGCCTCAAGGCCTTGAATTAATCCCGTATCGCCCGCGACCGCCCGCGCGCGAACCAAAGCCTGGTGCTCCCAAGTCCAGGCATCTCGCCATAAATAATGGGTTAGGGCACTCAAAGTGGTCACCAGAAGGCCCGATTCGCCATTGGGCCGCAACCGGAGATCAACCTCGTACAAGCGACCGCCGAGCATGGTGGTGGTCAGAATATGAATGACTTTCTGTGCCAGTCGTGTGAAGTAGCGATAGTTTTCAATGGGTTTATCGCCATTGGTCATTCCGGACTCGCCGTCACAAACAAATACCAAATCGAGGTCCGACTGATAGTTCAGTTCGAGTCCGCCCAACTTACCGTAGGCGAGTATGGCGAAGCCTGCGCTATTACCCGGGGTGCCATGCCGCAACTCAAGCTCTGTCTTCGCTTGAGTAACCGCCTCATCGAGAATAACTTCAGCGAGAAACGATAAATTGTCGCTCACTTTCATCAGCGGCAAGGAACCCTCGAGCTCACTCGCCGCCACCCGGAACACGATCTCGTCCTTAAATCGCCGCAAATCCTGCATCGGCGCCTCCAAGTCGGAGCCGGACCAACGCTTTCGGTATTGATTGAGAAGTATCGCGATATCGTCTCGGCTCGGCGCAGTGAACAAGCGATCGGGAAACAGGAGCTCATCCAGAAGCTCAGGACGCTCTTGCAGACGATCGGCGATAAATCGACTGCGAGCAGTCAAAAACACCAGTCGGTCGAGCGCAGATGGGTTCTCAGCGAGTAGCGACAAATAAGCGCTCCGGCGTAGGACGGCCTCGACAATTGATAGCACTCGCTCAAAGGCGCTTAAGGATGTCTCGAGCTTGTCGGCAGATTGGCATAACAGTGGTAAGAGCCGTTGGAGACGGCGCAAACCTTCTTCATCCATGAGGTGAAGCCTGGCATTTGCTGTAAAAGCGTCGAGCGCAGGTAAAAAGCTGGCCGCCCGAGCCAAGCCCAACTCATCGATAGATCCTCGATCGATCGTCATATTATCTGAGTCGCCTGCGAGCAAGAGGGACCGGCGCTCCCCTGGCTCAGCTAGAAGCGCATCAAAACGCTCAGCAATGTCGGTGCGTGCCGTGGCAATCCGCCCTGCCAGTGAGGCCCAGGATGGCTGATTCAGCAGGCCCACAACGCATTGTTGATCGTCAGGGCTCGTGGGCAGGGCGTGGGTCTGCCGGTCAGCGAGCGCCTGCAACGCATGCTCTACCTGCCGAAGAAAACGATAACTCTGATGCAGAGTCTCGCTGTAGTCTTTGTCGAGGTAGCCCGCATCAGTCAAAACCTCGATCGACTCGGCAAACCCTCGACATCTGAGTTCGGGGTAGCGTCCACCTCGCGTTAATTGGTGTGACTGGACAATAAACTCTGCCTCTCTGATGCCTCCGCGTCCTCGTTTGACATCATCGTCGTAATCCTTGTTAACCCGCTCGGTCTCAATCAGGCGCTTCATATCGCGCAGCCCGTCGATAATGCCAAAATCGATATAACGACGGTAGACGAAATGTCGAAATAAATCGTTGATCTCTTGGTGCTGCGCGGGAGCCAAGCTGATAACCCGCGCTTTCATCAGGGCATAGCGCTCCCAGTTTCTTCCATGCTCCTGATAGTAGGTCTCCAGGGCGGGAAGATTAGCAACCAGAGCACCGCTGTCACCGAAAGGTCTAAGCCGGGTATCGACGCGAAATACTCGGCCGTCTGCGGTTACTGAGTCCAGATACCTAATAATCGCTTGTGCTTGCCGGGTGAAGTACTCCTGATTGGAGACGCTCTTTCGACCACCCATGGTCTCACCGGGGTCGTTGTAAGCGAACATGATGTCAATATCGGACGATAGGTTGAGCTCATAGCCACCCATTTTACCCATGGCGACTACGAGTAGCGCCTGCTCCTCGCCGCTCGATGCACCAACCGGTCTGCCTAAGCGTGCTACCAATTGCTCTTTCGAGTACAGGAGGCTTTGCCGAATCACCGAATCGGCCAGCGCGGACATAGCAAACAGCGCCCGGTCCAAACCATCCGGATCAACGAAGCTCGACCACACGATGTGCAACATGCAGCGTCGGCGCCGCTGACGAAGATCGGCTAAAAACTCGTCTTCCGCGAGGGTAGAGCTGATCGGTACTGCCTCATCAAACAGCAAGGACACGGTATCTACCGGTGGAGAAGCCCAATCCAACTCCGACAGTGCCCAGCTAGCATTTGCCTGAAACAGATCGCGGAAAAATTCACTCGAAGCAAAGAGCCTGATCAGTGCATCACGCTGGTCATCCGGTACACGCTCCTCAAGCCAGCCCCCAGGTAATTCTCCACCTACACGCTCGAAAAAAAGATCTAGGGTCTCGTTGGTCTTCACGCCACGTGCTCACAGGGCCTTCGACAATGTCTCTGTGACTACTATCCTTCGATTGCGTTTCAGCCGCAACCGCAGAGGGGATGGGGTAGAGGGTTAATCTGCTGGCGAATATACTTGGCGTGCATTGTGGGAGTGCGCGCCTAGGTAAACCACACGCCGCGGGCAGACCCATTATTGTCATAAACCAATGATCTAATTTGCGTCGTATAGTCGAAGCAAACCCCAGGGTAGGAATTACCAATGGAAATATTAGCTAGCCACTATGGCGCCATTATGTTTTTGGTCCTCGCCTTTGGCCTATTTATGGCGTGGGGGATTGGCGCAAATGATGTCGCAAATGCCATGGGCACTTCTGTGGGGGCGGGGGCGCTCACATTAAAGCAAGCCATTATTGTAGCGGCGATTTTTGAATTTCTTGGCGCCTTTTTGGCTGGCGGTGAAGTGACCTCCACCATCCGCAAAGGCATTATCGACCCCGCTTTGTTTGAGGCGATTCCGGAACAATTTGTATTCGGTATGTTGTCGGCGCTGCTCGCCGCTGCAACCTGGTTGCTGATTGCCAGCCATCGAGGATGGCCCGTCTCTACAACGCATTCGATCGTTGGCGCAATCGTTGGCTTTTCCGTGGTCGCCGTATCGGTGGATGCTGTCAATTGGGGAACAGTCGGTGAAATCTCAGCAAGTTGGGTCGTCTCACCGGTGTTGGCTGGCAGCATCGCTTGGTGTCTCTACAAGTCCGTCGAAGCGCTGGTTCTAAACAAAGACGACGCAACAGCCGCGGCAGCCAAGTGGGTACCCCTTTACATGTGGATGGTCGGATTCATGATCTCCATGGTTACCTTGCTCAAGGGACTCAAGCACGTCGGTTTGGATATCGATCTAGGGACAGGCTCGGGGTTTGTCGACGCCGCCGTCCTATCGGCAATCATCGGCCTTCTTGTCGCGGCCGCCGGTGGCGCCTGGGTGAGACGGCGACTCAGCCAAGACTCAGGCATGGGTATTGAAACGATATTTGGCATGCTCATGATATTCACGGCCTGTGGCATGGCATTTGCCCATGGCTCCAACGATGTAGCCAATGCGGTGGGCCCGGTTGCTGCTGTTGTTCAGACTGTTCAAGACAGCGGGTCAATTGCGGCCAAATCAGGCATGCCGTGGTGGGTGCTGTTGGTTGGCGCCGTGGGCATTGTCGTGGGGCTTGCCACTTATGGTTGGCGGGTTATCGGAACCATCGGCAAGCGAATCACTGAGCTGACACCAAGCCGAGGTTTTGCAGCCGAGCTCGGTGCAGCGGGTACGGTCGTTATCGCCTCGGGTACCGGGCTCCCGATTTCCACAACCCACACCCTAGTCGGTGCCGTTCTTGGGGTTGGGTTGGCACGTGGTACAGGGGTCGTCGACTTCAATACCGTGAAGCAAATCGTTTCAAGCTGGCTTGTTACTCTCCCCATAGCTGCGGTGCTTGCTATCGCCTACTTCTACACGCTTAAAGCTGTTTTTATCTAAGAGCCTCACTTGACCACTAGCACTCAAACCATTGAATGGTTTCGCCACACGGCGCCCTATATCAACGCTCACCGTGGAAAAACCATGGTGGTCGGTCTGAGCTCCGGCGCTCTGCATGATGATAACTTCGGTAATCTTATTCACGACCTAGCACTTATGCATTCGATGGGGATCAAGCTCGTCATCGTTCACGATGTAGCCAAGCCGGCTGAATTTTATCGAGACCGACCGCTCAGCAAGGATGGCCTGGCACAGCACTTATCAGAAAGCGCGGATGCTCATCTCGCCATCGAGCAGAAGCTATCGACCGGCCTTCCCAATTCACCGCTGCATCGTACTCGCTTGAAAGTGACAACCGGGAATTATGTAACCGCGCGCCCCATCGGCGTGATAGATGGGACAGACTTCGGCTCAAACGGCGTCGTAAGAAGCGTCGATGTGTCTGCTGTTCATCACTGCTTGAGTGGCGGTTCCATTTGCGTGCTGCCTCCCCTCGGTCACTCGCCAGCAGGCGAGACATTCGCTCTCGATTCACTGGATCTTCTCAGGGCAGTCGCGGTCGCCATCGCCGCAGACAAAGTCATAGTGTTGTCGGAGCACGACGGCCTGAAATGCGACGGTGAGCTAGTCAGGCAAACAACCGTTGATGAGCTTCGATCTGCCGCGCCAGAGCAGGCGATACGTCCGCTGATACAGCTGGCCTGCGATGTCTGCGATGCGGGTGTTGCACGAGCCCATCTTATTGGATTCCATGATAACGGCGCCCTGCTAAAGGAGCTGTTCACCCACGACGGTGCAGGCACCTTGATATCACCGGAGCCCTATGAACAAACAAGGGCCGCGACTATCGAGGATATCCCAGGGCTTATCGAGTTGATTCGCCCGTTAGAGAGCGCCGGTGTGCTCGTGCCGCGATCGCTCGAGCGAATCGAACGAGAAATCGATGACTATATCTGTGTGCTAAGGGATGGTCGCGTGATTGCCTGTGTCGCCGTCTACTGCCACCATGATGACAATTTAGCCGAGATGGCGTGCTTAGCGACGGACCCTGCCTACCGCGATTTAGGTCATGGCGAGCACCTAATGAATCATGCCAAACAGCGTGCCATCAGCTCGGGAATCTCTCGATTATTCGCACGAACAACACAAACAGCGCATTGGTTTAGAGAACAGGGGTTCTCTGAGATATCATTGCAAGAGTTACCAGACAGCCTCTACGAAAATATCGACCAGTCGCGACAATCGAAGTTGTTGATGCTTCAAAACTTTTAGTGCGCTGTAACGCCCACGCGTAGGAGAATAAATTCATGCCTCAATACCGATCGCGGACCTCTACAGCAGGACGCAATATGGCGGGTGCTCGCGCGCTTTGGCGTGCTACCGGCATGACGGATGCAGACTTTGAAAAACCAATAGTCGCGGTGGTTAATTCCTTTACGCAATTTGTACCCGGCCACGTGCACTTAAAAGACATGGGCCAGCTGGTCGCCCGCGAAATTGAAGCTGCGGGCGGCGTTGCCAAGGAGTTCAATACCATCGCTGTAGATGATGGCATCGCCATGGGACACGATGGAATGCTCTATAGCCTGCCCTCGCGGGATATTATCGCCGATTCGGTGGAATACATGGTGAACGCACACTGCGCCGATGCCATGGTGTGTATTTCCAACTGCGACAAAATCACACCTGGGATGTTAAACGCAGCAATGCGACTCAATATCCCGGTAGTCTTTGTGTCAGGCGGTCCGATGGAAGCGGGTAAGACAGCGCTTTCCGAACACAAGCTAGACCTAGTTGATGCCATGGTGATTGCTGCCGACACGTCAGCGGATGATGAGAAAGTAGCCGCCTATGAGCGCTCGGCCTGTCCAACCTGCGGCTCTTGCTCCGGGATGTTCACCGCAAACTCTATGAACTGCCTCACCGAGGCGCTTGGACTCAGCCTGCCGGGCAATGGCTCGCTACTCGCTACGCACTCAGACCGCGAAGCACTGTTTCTAGAAGCGGGTAGATTAATCGTTGAACTGACACGGCGCTGGTATGTTGAAGATGATGCTAACGCACTCCCGCGCACAATTGCTAATCGTGCCGCCTTCGAGAATGCTATGAGTCTAGACATCGCCATGGGCGGCTCAACCAATACGATCTTGCATCTATTGGCGGCGGCACAAGAGGCCGAGTTGGACTTTACGATGGCCGATATCGATGTGCTATCGAGGCAGGTACCTCAACTCTGCAAAGTGGCACCAAGCACCCCAAAATATCATATGGAAGACGTGCACCGTGCCGGGGGCGTACTAGCAATTTTGGGTGAACTGGCCAGATCCGATCGCTTAAATCTCGATTGCGTCACTGTACACAGCAAGAGCATTGGTGATGCCATCGAAGCCTGGGATATCGCAGTATCCGATAACCCCATCGCGCACGAGCGATTTAGCGCTGGTCCTGCGGGTATTCCGACTCAGCAAGCCTTTAGTCAATCGACTCGGTGGCCCTCTTTAGATCTCGATCGCGCTGAGGGCTGTATCCGCTCGAATGAGCATGCTTACTCAGCCGAGGGTGGACTCGCTGTACTGTTCGGCAACATTGCTGAGGATGGTTGTGTCGTAAAAACAGCCGGGGTTGAAGACGAGTTGTTGACGTTCTCTGGCCCCGCACACCTTTGCGAGAGCCAGGAGGCCGCGGTGGCCGATATTTTGGAAGACCGCGTGCAAGAAGGCGCTGTCGTCATCGTGCGATACGAAGGTCCGCGCGGAGGCCCAGGCATGCAAGAAATGTTGTATCCGACTAGCTACCTCAAATCAAAGGGATTAGGAAAAGCCTGCGCATTGGTGACCGATGGACGTTTCTCAGGAGGTACGTCGGGTCTGTCTATCGGTCACGTGTCACCCGAGGCAGCTGCAGGGGGAGCGATTGCGCTGGTGCTCGATGGCGATACAGTTAATATCGACATTCCTAACCGACGAATCGATGTTGTCCTGAGCACCGAAGCCTTAGCTGAACGACGCTTGCAACAGGAGGGGCGAGTCAGACCTTACACGCCAGAGCAAGCGCGGCCCCGTCAGGTAAGCCCAGCGCTGAAATTCTATGCCAAGACAGTAACCAGTGCAGATCGCGGTGCCGTCAGAGATCTATCGCTGTTAGACGATTAAGCCTCGTCGATGGCGGGCTCAATACGAGCCGATAATGCGTCGATGTCCTCAGTCAAGTCGGTGAGAAAGTCCCGTAGGCGTCGGTCCTGACGCTCGCTGCGGCTATTTATCACATCGACCAGCAATACCAAAATAATCTCGCCATTACGGTCAATTGCAGTGACATAATCGGGAATCCGTTCTGCCTCGCGGTCCTCGACGAGGGCAATAATATCCCCTCGCCAATCGTCGGTGCGCTGCTCCAAGATGGCTCTGAGACTGGCCCCCCATTTTTCGCGATCGGCATACCACAGACCATCGAGGCGTGTGAGCTCTCGGCTCGTCGACGCAACAAGCTGTTTCTGCTCTCTGGTTAGCCGCCCGAGTAAGCGCTTGGCTAAATCCTCGAGTGAGTCGGCGGAGTCTTCAAAGTACTCGTCATTAGAGCGAGACAATCGCTTATCACGATAGCTTGCTTGGTCGTCGTCGATAGTCGATAGAAACTCAGCGATCTGCTCATCGGTGAGCAAGTCGCCCACATCGAGTAGCAGCTCAAGCATCTGCCCTTGTAGCCTCATCACGGCTTGATCGATACCGTCGGCGATAAGCTCGGCTTCAACGAGAGTGACACCCCCTTCCAGCGCCGCGAGCGATTCCGCAATGATTGTCTTGTAACGCGGCAGTTCGTCATAGCGATGCCACCGCAATACCGAAGACAGGCCGGCATCGAACGCTCCTTGTTGCTCGACCGATAACGCCACATAGTCGTCAATCCACCAATTCACGAAGGTGTCTAAGCGGTTGTAAAGAAATCGATTGGCTGAGCAACCAGACAAGACTGTCAGAATGAGTAGTGCCGTCAGTAGGGTCCTGAGAAGTGGCATCTTGTTAATGCGAAACCTAGCGCGCAAGGCAGGCCACATTACCACCATCACCTTTAGCTTGGTACAGCGCTTTATCGGCTCGATCCAGCCACGTATCGACCGTCATATTATTTTCGACATCAGATAAACCTGCACTAAATCTCAGGGAAGCGAGATGCACGTCATCCATTGATGACAGAAGCTTGCGAATATCCTCCACCACACTCTGAGCAGTCTCTGCGCTGATGCCCACCAGTATTACGACAAACTCGTCACCGCCAATGCGGAAAACGGCATCCGTTTTCCGGATACGATTCTGAATCAATAGCGTGAGTTCGCTAAGCACCCGGTCACCCACAGCGTGGCCCAATGAGTCGTTGATTGCTTTGAAGTCATCAATATCGATGAGAACTAGGGCCGATGGCCGCTGGTTTCGCTGAAAATCAGCCAGGTGCCGACTCGCGTAGGCGTCGAATTGTCGGCGGTTCAAGGCGCCCGTCAGAACATCGGTATCGGCCGTAGCTGACAGCTTTATGACTTGCAGTTTCACTCTGTGTGTAAGTACCGCACCCGCGAGTGCTAATAAAAGATTGGCTGGATCAACTTGGTGTGCTGGGTTGATCAACGCAACGACGAAGGTAATAGTTAAACCAACTAAGGCCACGCTTAACGTCGGCAGCACTAAAATCCCAGCCAAGTAGATTGGTATTGTCCACGCCAAATGCTGTGCGTGCCCGAGCGCGGCCTGTCCAGAAAAGCCCAGTATCATGGTGATGACAAGCAAATGTTGGATTCGAACGTTATATCGCTGCTGCTCTAAACTAACCCAGGCGCTCGACGCCACTAACACTTGAGCAGCAAGAATGATCAAGCTCACAGATTCGAGGGCGTGCGTTCGGAAAAAGTGCACGGCCGAGCCACTAATCAGGATGAAGGACAACAGCACAAGCATCCATTGCACGCCGTAAAGAAAATCGACCGGCAATGCCTCTGACTCTTTTACATTAAACAGCGATCGGCCAAATAATTTACTCTTAATCATTGATATAGCGTCATGGTAGGCGCGATGACGCCTCCGACTTGTGACCTCTAGCCCCCGTTTAAAATCACTCGCTATCGACTACATGGATGGCAGCTAGCGCTAAGCCGCTAAATCGCGAAATACACTGGCTCGCGACACCGCGGACACAATAGCCGCCATAGACGCTTGGACAATGTCTTGACTCCGCCCAACGCCACAACTTCTTCGACCGTCGATTGCGACCTGAACATAGCATATGGCTTCGGCTTCGGCATCTCGCCCCAGCGTGTGCTCACTGTACTCGACCACCACCAACTTAGTGCCGGTATAGACGCCAAGCGCATCAACAAACGCCGCCACCACGCCGTTACCTCGACCGGTGATCGAGGTCGGAGTATTACCAACAACAATATCTACTTGGAGAGCATCGACCGTCTCCTCGCGCGCAAGCTGATAACGGCCAACTTGTACGTTAGATCGGTCGAGCGCGTAAGTATTTAGGAACAACTGGTAGATATCGTCGGAGACCACTTCGGATTCCGAATGCTCAGCCAGCGATTGAACGGCCGAGCTGAAGTCGATCTGGAGCCAGCGAGGAATGTCCAAACCATGATCACGCTTTAATACATAAGCGACGCCACCTTTACCGGATTGGCTATTAATGCGAATCACCTCTTGGTAACTGCGGCCAATATCAGCCGGATCGATGGGCAAGTAGGCCACCTCCCAGGGGTCGCGGTCGTCTCGTCGCGCCAGACATTTATTAATCGCATCCTGATGGCTTCCCGAAAATGCGGTAAATACCAATTCACCCGCATAAGGATGACGAGGATGTAGCGGCAACTGAGTGCACTCCTTACACACAGCAATCATTTCGTCCATCTGCCCAAAGTCGAGCTTGGGATCGATGCCCTGGCTATAAAGGTTCATAGCCATCGTCACGATATCCATATTGCCGGTGCGCTCACCATTACCGAGCAAGGTGCCCTCAACACGGTCGGCGCCGGCTAATATTCCCAGCTCGCTGGCAGCGACAGCGCCCCCTCGATCATTATGGGTATGCAACGAGATAATCAATGCGTCTCGCTGATCCACGTGATCACAGAACCACTCGATCTGATCGGCGTAGACGTTAGGGGTACTCATTTCAACCGTTGCCGGCAGGTTAATAATCATGGGGTGCTCAGGCGTTGGCTTGATCACATCGACTACGGCGTTGCACACCTCGACGGCATAGTCGATTTCGGTTCCAGTGAAGCTCTCGGGGCTGTATTCAAACACCCATTCCGTATCGGGGTATTGTGCTGCCACCTGCTTCACCAATTGCGCACCTTTGACTGCGATGTCGGTAATCCCATCCCGATCCAGACCAAATACGTAATCTCGCTGTACTGTTGAAGTACTGTTGTAAAAATGAAGTACGGCACGTTTCGCCCCTTTCAGGGCTTCAAACGTCTTGGTAATCAGCTCCTCGCGCGCCTGTGTCAGCACCTGCACTGTGACGTCGTCAGGAATCCGCTTCTCTTCGATCAATTTTCTTAAAAAGTCGAAGTCATGCGACGACGCAGATGGAAAACCAACTTCAATTTGCTTAAACCCCAGGTCAACCAACAACTCCCATAACCGCAATTTCTTTTGCGAGGTCATTGGCTCAATCAACGCTTGGTTACCATCGCGTAAATCAACACTGCACCACTGTGGCGCTTTGGTTAATACTGCGTCCGGCCACCGACGATCAGCCTTCTTAATTGGCTTGTAACTGGGGTATTTGCTGTGATCAAAGCCCTGCGAACTATCCTGTGTCATCGCTTAAACCTACGGTCCGAATCAATGAGACAGTATAACTCTCCATTAACAGAGAAAATCAGCAAAGTTACTCCCGAAAAACAGATAAAATGTAAGTTAGTGCTAAAAAAAATATATTTTTTAGCTAAATTCACTAAGAATATGAAATATGACGACACCTTCCCTCGACAAAATTGACATTAAATTACTCGACCTGCTGCAACGAGACGCAAGCCTAAGTAACTTAGAGTTGGCTGACAAAGTGGGCCTCTCAGCAACACCATGCGCCAGGAGGGTTAAGCGCCTAAACGACGAGGGCTTTATCCGACGACACGTAGCTTTATTATCGCCGGATAAACTGGGTTTGAGTCTGACGGCACACGTCAGCATTACCATGGATAGGCATACCCCGGACCGGTTCGAGCAATTTGAAGAGACGATTACCCAGTTTAGCGAAGTCGTTGACTGTGTAGTGGTGACTGGTCAGAGCGCAGATTATTTACTCACGATCGTGGTGAAAGATATGAAACACTACGAATCATTTCTGCTCGGGAAACTAACCCGAATCGCGGGTGTCACAGGCGTCCACTCTAGTTTTGAGTTGCGAAAGGTGGTGCAAAAAACCGAGTTGCCGATCGGCAACTAAAGTGGGGGAAGTTGTGCGCTGAATTACTCGGCGATAGCGACTGACTGATTCATACGAGCCAGCTCTTTTTCTGCTAAAAACTTTGCGATTTTAAGCATATTGGCTTGGCTCCCAGCCTTGCGGGTATCTATTCGATATTTGCCATTTACCATGAGCGATGGGGTGCCATTAATCCGAGCGCCTTTCATACGAGCGTCTGCCTGTCGGACCATACTGCTCACGCCAAAGGAGTCGAATACCTTATCGAACGCTTCGGCATCAATACCGTTGTCTACGAATACGGCTCGAAAGGCTTCAGGGGAAGCTAGACGCTTACGCTGAAGATGAATAGCCCGGAAAATAGCCTCATGCATGGGATCCATGGCATCTAGCACAACCGCTGTGTAGTAAACCTTGGCCAACAAACGAGCACCCGCATTCCAGGCGATTGGGGAGCGTTGTACGACAATGTTCTCGGGCTGACGCTTCTCCCATGCGGCGAGCATTGGCTCAAAGTTAAAACAATGCCCGCAGCCATAAGAAAAGAACTCAGTGACCACGACACGGTCACTAATACCAGTTTGGATATTAGGGGTAATGAGATCGTAATGAACGCCCTCTTCGTAGGCCTCCTGCGCCATCGTTGGCAACGAGACAACAGTGATCACGGCGACCAATAATGAACGAACCCAAACACTCATGTTGCTACCCCCAAGTTGTCAGCAAACTTTACTGTAAGCCTGCAACATAACTCGCGACTGCTTTGATCTCAAGATCACTCAAACCAAAAGCGATAGTTCGCATAATCTTGCTGTCACCGCCGTTAGTACGACCGCTCTCATCCTCGTATCCGAGTCTAAACATTTTGAGCTGCTGTTCGATGTAATCAGCGTGCTGGCCAGAAAGGCCTGGAAACCCACCGGGGCCGTTGCCTTTGCCTGAGGGGCTGTGACAACCAGAGCAAGCAGCCACTTTACGATCGGCGATGCCTGCAAGATAGACTTTGCGGCCTAAATCAACCAGCTCTGGATCAGCCGTGCCCGAAGTTCGCTCTTGCGAGTCGTAAAAAGCAGCAATGTCTGCCAACTGTTGATCCGTCATGTTATCGACTTGACCGGCCATCAGCGCGACGGGTCTGCGACCATCCCGGATGTCTTTCATTTGCTTCAGCAGATAACGCTCACCTAGCCCAGCTATTTTAGGAAAAGCTGGGGCTAAGCTGTTGCCGTCAGCACCGTGACACGCCGTGCAGCTTCCAACCAGTTCGGCACCCGCATCTGGGTCGCCCTTCATGACGCCGGCCGCGTTTACTGAAGCAGCAAGCATTGATAGCGCCAACGCGGTGACTACGCGTTTTAAAAACATGTTGATATTCCTTTGTGATTTATTGAGGAGTCGCCATGTAGGTGATGAGCTCTTTGTACTCTTCATCGCTACAACCATTACATAGGCCGCCAGGAGGCATTGCGTTCAGACCATTCTTTACTGACGCAACAAGTGCATCCATCCCCTTTGCCAGTCTCGGCTCCCATTGACCCGCATCACCAGTCTTTGGCGCACCCGCCACACCGTAGGCGTGACAAGCACCGCAAGAGGCGGCGTACTTGGCCGGAGCGTCAGCCGCTTGCGCTACCTGCGCCAGCGAAAGAAACGCCAAAACGCTCAAAACTCGAATCATTGCTGCTTTCATTGCTTACCCTCTGAGTCGGATCCTACCGACAATGTTCTGTGATTTTATTGCTATACCCGTGTAGTTCGGAGCGGCATTATAGTCACTGAGCCGAAAACACCAAACTTTAACGGGATTAGTGTCATAAATACGCCCAATAAGTCAGACAGACTTGTGTTCAAGTCCACAAAATTCATGCAATCCGCCAGCGCACTCAACAACGCACCGAGCGATATTGGCAGCGAAGTCGCTTTTGCTGGTCGTAGTAATGCCGGAAAGTCGAGTGCGCTTAACGCACTCACCGAGAACCATAAATTGGCGAGAACCTCAAAAACACCGGGCCGCACTCAATTAATCAATTTTTTTGAGGTCGACGACAATATTCGTTTAGTGGATTTGCCCGGCTACGGTTTTGCCAAAGTGCCGCTGAATATTAAGCGTGAGTGGAACAAGCAACTCGAGCGGTATCTGCAATACCGAAGAAGCCTGAAAGGTCTGGTGTTACTCATGGACATCAGACACCCATTGAAGGACTTCGATCGCCAAATGATCGAGTGGGCAGTGACCAGTGAAATGCCGGTTCATGTCCTTTTGACCAAGTGCGACAAACTCAAAAAGGGGCCGGGTAAAGCCAGTCTGTTATCAGTGAAAAAGGCGCTCAAAGAGCACGAGCGATGGGTATCGATTCAGTTGTTTTCATCGCTAACCAAGCAGGGTATGGACGAGCTAGAGCAAACCTTGAATTGGTGGCTCTCCCTGCCGGAGGCGATTGACGTCTAATTAGCATCAAGAGTGGCAGGTATCCGGCGTCGCGCAGGTCTCGATGTTGGTGCTGACTTAACACCAGTAGTAAGACAATGAGCGTTAGTGCGCCTCATCCCAGTTCGCGCCAATTCCTACATCGGCGACCAACGGCACATCGAGCGACATCACTCCCGACATAATCCGGGGAACCGCCTCGCAGAGCATATTGCAATCGCAATCGGCAACCTCAAACACTAGCTCATCGTGTACCTGCATGATCATTTTTGCGTCGATTGTATGTTGCGAGAGCCACTCTTGAACTTCGATCATCGCCAACTTAATGATGTCGGCAGCCGTACCTTGCATCGGTGCGTTAATTGCCGTGCGCTCCGCCGCTAACTGCCGCTGCTTATTGCGAGCGTTGATCTCGGGAAGATACAGGCGCCTACCCAACAGCGTTTCCACATAGCCCTGTTCGTGGGCTTTTGCTCGAGTCGCATCCATATAATCAGCAACGCCGGGATAACGGGCAAAGTATCGATCGATGTACTGCTGTGCTTCGCTCCTCGCAACATTAATCTGCTTGGCCAAACCGAAGGCAGACATGCCATAGATCAAGCCAAAATTAATAGCTTTGGCCTTGCGCCTCTGATCCGAACTCACCTCCGGCAGTGGCACATCAAACACCTCCGCAGCCGTCGCGCTATGCACATCGAGCTCGTTGGCAAAGGAATTCAGTAAGCCAGAATCTCCCGACAAGTGCGCCATAATCCTAAGTTCAATTTGAGAGTAATCAGCGGCCACAATTTTGCTGCCCTCGGGCGCCGCAAAAGCCTGCCGAATACGACGCCCCTGCTCGGTCCGAATCGGAATATTTTGGAGGTTCGGATCACTAGACGATAAACGACCCGTCGCAGTCACAGCTTGATGATAGGAAGTATGGATACGACCGGTTGTTGGATCTAGCAGCTCAGGCAGCTTATCGGTGTAAGTCGACTTTAGTTTTGCCAAGCCGCGATGCTCGATCAGCACTGCGGGCAATTCATAGGTCTCCGCCAGTTCGATTAATACTTCCTCAGCGGTCGATGGCGCACCTTTGGGCGTCTTTTTGATGACCGGTAATTCAAGTTTATCGAACAGAATCTCACCCAACTGTTTCGGTGACGACAAATTGAAGGGCTGGCCAGCGAGCTCGCAAGCTTTGGCCTCTAGATCGTGAAGCCGCGTGGCGAGCTCGCTACTTTGCTCCTTTAGCAGCGCGCTACTGACCAAAGCACCGTTTCGCTCTATAGCCGACAATACCGGCACCAAAGGCATTTCAAGCCGCTGATAAACATCATTGAGAGCAGGGGTTTCTTCGAGTTTGGGTCGTAATGCTTGATGCAGGCGCAATGTGACATCGGCGTCTTCAGCGGCGTATTCAGCCGCCTGATCGATGGGCACTTGATCGAACGTGATCTGCTTGGCGCCCTTACCTGCGACCTCCTCAAATGAAATGACCCGCTGCCCTAGGTATTTCAGCGCAAGACTATTCATATCGTGCCGAGTGCCTGCTGAGTCGATGACATAAGACTCGAGCATCGTATCGTGGGCGATACCTCGTAATGTGATGTCATGGTTTGCTAATACGTTAGCGTCATACTTGAGGTGTTGGCCGACTTTATGCGCGGTCTCGGATTCCAGCACAGGCTTCATTTTAGCGAGCACGGTATCTCGGTCTAGCTGCTGGTACTCACCAGCATGCACATGCGTCAATGGCAGATAAGCAGCCTCGCCTGGAGTCACCGAAAATGACATGCCAACAATTTCGGCTTGCATATAGTTCAAACTGGTAGTCTCGGTATCAAAAGCGAACAGCTCAGCGCCCTCGATTTTGTCGATCCAGTGATCAAGCTCATCCATTGTCTGTATGACAGTGACATCGAGACTGGCACGCTCTGGTTCGGCTACCGGCTTCGGCGCGCCCAAAAGGTCGGGGCTCAACAGCTCATCGAGCCAGGATTTGAATTCGAGATCTCGATAAAGTGCGATCAATGCTTCGGTATCAGCTGGGTTGGAACTTAAGTCCTCCGGCGACAGGTCGAGCTCGCAATCGATTTTTATCGTAGCAAGCGTGTAAGACAGCTCGGCCATCTTTTTATTGGCCATCAGTTTGTCGGCCACCGATTTCGCACCTCGTATCGGTAGTTCCGGTACCTTCTCTAGCTGGCTATAAATATCGTTGATACCGCCTAGATTCTGGAGCAGAGCGAGTGCGGTTTTTTCACCCACACCAGCGACGCCTGGAATGTTATCGACCGAATCTCCCATCAGGGCCAACAAGTCGATGATGAGCTCCGGCGGTACACCGAACTTTGTTACCACCCCCTCTCGATCTATAACTGTTTGGTTCATGGTGTTAACGAGAGTCACGTGCTCGTTCACCAACTGCGCCATATCCTTGTCACCGGTAGAGATCAGAACCGGTCTCCCCTGCGCAGCCGCACTTTCCGACAAGGTGCCGATGACATCGTCGGCCTCTACACCGGCAATCGAAATTAGCGGCAACCCGAGTGCTCGAATAATGTCGTGGATAGGCGCGATTTGCTCCCTCAGCTCGTCTGGCATGGGCGGCCGGTTCGCTTTGTATTCACTATAGATGTCGTTGCGAAAGGTGGGGCCTTTGGCATCAAAGATGACGACCAACTGATCATCTGGATTATCAGCTTGAAGACGCTTCAGCATTCCGATAACGCCCTTTGCCGCCCCGGTATTTAAACCCTTGCTATTGGTAAGAGGAGGCAGAGCGTGGAAGGCCCGAAATAAATATGACGATCCGTCAACCAATATAAGACGCGGCGCGTCAGTCATATTGACGACTCCATAAGTACTGCGCAGATCGCAGTGTCACTTTCATTTTTGCGAGGTCCAAGGGAGCTCTAAAGAAGCCGTGAAAGTCGCCGCGAGGATTTATCAAAATCACATTAGCACTGTGATCGACCTGGTAGTCACCATCGTCGCTGGTAACTTTTCGGAACGGCGAATTGAACCGTCTAGCGACACTGAGCACCTCGGTGAAGTCACCCGTTACACCTGTGAAGTCTGGATCGTAGTAAGGAACATAACTCGCCAACTGCTCAACAGTATCACGAGCGGGATCCACCGACAGCATGACCACCCCGGTGGTTTCTGCTTCAGTGCCCTCCAGCGCCTCGCTCAATTGGGAGAGAAATGCCATCGTGGTGGGGCAGATATCCGGACAGTAGGTAAAACCAAAAAATAGCAGGGTCCAATCACCCTCGAGATTACGCTCAGTAAACTCTTCACCGCGGTGATCGATCAGGGAAAAAACGCCGGGATCTCGCGGCGTATCAAATACAAAGAGACCGTTCGCCCGCATTTCCGACTCAGTCATGATCCGCGGCTGCTGAATCCTATAAACAAAACCCGATACGATGACTGCAATCACCAACAAGATGGCTGCAACCGTCAATCCGACGCGCTGATTTTGAGAAAGCGTCATACCGGAGCTCCCAGAATCCAATGATCCGCCAACATCGCAACAAAGAGTAACAAGAGATAGTTAATCGAGTACTTAAAGGTTTCCATCGGCGCTTTTGGATTTTTGTCCCGAAGAATCTCAATCGACCAATATAGGAAAATAAGGCCTAGTACCACGGCCGCGCTGAGATAAATCCATCCACTCAGAAATGTTGCGTATGGCAGCAACGTGATCACGAACATCAGAAGTGTGTAGAGCAAAATATGCAGTGCGGTGAAGCGGTTTCCGTGGGTCACTGGCAACATAGGGATGCCAACCGACGCGTACTCTTCCTTACGATGAATCGCGAGCGCCCAAAAGTGGGGGGGTGTCCAGGCGAAAATAATGAGGACCAATAACAAGCCATGAGGGTGAACCTCGCCCGTAACAGCAGTCCAGCCAAGAAGCGGCGGTGCAGCGCCTGCCAAGCCGCCGATGACGATGTTTTGAGGCGTCGCGCGCTTTAAAAACATGGTGTAAATGAAGGCGTAACCCACCAGGCTGGCAACCGTTAAAACAGCGGTTAATACATTGATAGTAAGCGCTAACAACAAGGCGCCGCCCAGCGATAATATGAATGCAAACAAGACCGCTTCGGTTTGCGACACGCGGCCCTGCGCAACGGGACGGTTGGTGGTGCGAGACATCTTCTGATCAATACGCTCATCAACCACATGGTTAATCGCGGCCGCCGCGCCCGCACACAGAGCAATCCCGAGATTGCCCAGCACCAAGGGCTGCCAGGGCACAAAGCCGGGCACCGCCATGCACATGCCAATAATCGCTGTGATAAGCATGAGGGCCACGACCCTGGGCTTAGTTAATTCCAGAAAGTCGGG
>NTKA01000001.1 GCA_002456975.1 Halieaceae bacterium MED-G27 | reverse complement strand
CACGAGATGGCGCGTATGGGGGCTGATATCGCCATAGGCAGTCATAGCGTTACCACGCTAGGCGGGGCGCGCATTACAGGCGCTCGAGTGATGGCTTCGGACTTGCGAGCATCAGCAAGTCTGGTAATCGCAGGCTTAGCGGCCGAGGGTGCGACCAGGGTCGACAGGATCTATCACATTGACCGTGGATATGAACGCATAGAACAAAAGTTGCAGGCGCTGGGTGGTGCTATTACCCGGCATGCAGAATAGGTTATGACAGTGATCAAAAACTCGACCTTAACGATCGCACTGACGAAAGGGCGCATTCTGGCTGAGACTATGCCACTACTGGCTAAGGCCGGTATTGAGCCGCTAGAGTCTATCGGTAGCAGCCGTAAATTGCTGTTCGAAACAAACTCGCCGGCAGTATCACTGGTACTGTTGCGCGGGTCTGATGTGCCCACTTACGTCCGCCATGGCGCGGCAGACGTTGGTATCGTGGGCAAGGATCTACTCATGGAATTTGGTGTCGAGGGTTTATACGAAGTCCTTGATTTAGAAATTGCTCGTTGCCGATTGATGACCGCAGGGCTTAGTGACCGTAAGCCATCCGAGGCTAAAGTGCGCGTGGCTACAAAGTTCATCAACGTCGCAAAACAACATTATGCCTCGAGAGGTATACAGGCTCAGCTCATTAAGCTCTACGGCGCGATGGAGCTGGCGCCCCTGATGGATTTGGCCGACGAGATCGTCGACATTGTTGATACCGGCAACACATTGCGCGCCAATGGCATGAGTCCAAGAGACCATATTGCCGACATTTCATCTCGATTGGTGGTCAACAAGGCTTCAATGCGGACTCGGCACACTCAAATATCGGAGCTGATCGATCGCCTATCAAAGGCTGTTGACGAGCAAGGCGGTCGCGCATGACGTTTTCAATCCGTCGTCTTGACGCTAACGATGCTTCTTTTGAAGATCAACTGACCTCGCTGCAGGCGCCCATGGCCGAGCTTGACCCTGACCTCACGCAGACGGTGTCTTTGATCCTGCAGCGCATCATGGCAGAGGGCGATAAAGCCCTGTTGCAGCTAACCCGAGACTTTGATCACTACCCGGTCAATACTGTCGCAGAGCTGACATTGTCCAGAGAGGATCTCAGTCAAGCATTGGATGCAATCGACGACAGTAGCAGGGCGGCGCTTGACGCGGCGGCTGAGCGCATTAAGCACTATCACAGCCAGCAGATGACAGCGGCTGACTGGTCTATCGTTGATTCACATGACAGCAGATTGGGGCAGCGAGTGTCAGCGTTATCGCGCGTTGGGCTTTATGTTCCTGGTGGCAAGGCGAGTTACCCATCATCGGTGTTGATGAATGCGATACCGGCGAAGGTCGCGGGAGTCGATGATCTAACCATGGTCGTACCCGCTCCGAACGGTGAGGTTAACCCTGTTGTGCTTGCCGCCGCCGGTTTGGCTGGTGTTGACAGGGTCTATCTTATCGGTGGCGCACAGGCAGTGGCTGCGCTGGCTTATGGCACAGAGAGTGTTCAAGTGGTTGATAAGATTGTGGGTCCTGGCAATCGGTATGTCGCTGAGGCTAAGCGTCAGGTTTTTGGCCGGGTTGGGATCGATATGATCGCCGGCCCGTCTGAAATTTTTATCATTGCCGATGGTTCCGTTGATCCGCAGTGGATAGCCCTCGATCTGATGTCTCAGGCTGAGCATGATGAAATGGCGCAAGCAGTCTTGATCAGCCCGGACGACGCCTACCTACGCTCGGTCGAAGTGGCATTGGAACAGCTGATGGGAACAATGCCGCGTCGCGCGATTATCGAGGCTTCACTGCAAAACAGGGGCGCATTCATCAAAGTACAGGACTTGGCGCAGGCAGCCCAGGTGTCCAACCGCTTTGGTCCGGAACACCTCGAATTAGCGGTGACAGAACCCCGAAGACTACTCGAGCAGATCGACAGTGCAGGTGCTGTCTTTTTGGGCGGTTATTCCTCTGAGGCTCTGGGGGACTATTGTGCAGGCACTAATCACGTACTTCCTACGTCGGGGGCTGCTAGATTTTCCTCTCCCCTTGGAGTCTACGATTTTCAAAAGCGCACTTCCGTGATCGAGATGTCACGAAAAGGTGCAGAGGCCCTAGCTGAGGTTGCCGGTGTATTGGCAGACAGTGAATCACTTTCCGCACACGCGGCAGCGGCTAGAATCCGCAAAGGCGCCAATTAACCGTCGGGGCGAGAAGCTACGATAGCATCAACCGACAGCTTTTCGTCGGCCCGTTGTAATCCCACTTGCACCCGCTCGCCCGGTCTCAGCCTCGCAATCGTTTGCATCGCTCTGCGCACGTCATCTACCGGTTGATCATCCAACGCGACAATAAGGTCACCTGCTTCGATTCCGGCTCGTTTTGCTGGACCGAATGGTGCGGTATCGGTTACCAGTAAGGATCGCGATGTCTGGCCTGAGTCATCAAGCCCGATGATCATTTCAACAGACACACCCAGCCAGCCTCGGATAACGCGGCCGTATTCAATGAGATCATTCATCACCAGATAAACAAGATTACTCGGCGTGGCGAGGTTGATGCCGACAACATTGCCGAACTCACTGTCCTCAGTGCCGCCTGAATAAATCAGTGTGTTAATGCCTACCAAGCGGCCTGTGTTGTCAATGAGCGCACCGCCAGAGTTGCCGAGATGGATGCTGGCGTCGGTTTGAATGTAGTTTTCAAAGGCTGACAGTTGTAAACCATACCGCTCGAGACCTGAAATGATACCCAGTGATACCGAGTGGCCAAAGCCGTAAGGGTTTCCAATCGCGAGAACAATGTCGCCAACGTCGATGGTATCGGAATCAGCGGGCTCGATAGGCATTAGAATAGGGAGATCAATTTTGAGGACCGCCAAGTCTGTTTCTGGATCACTGCCCAGCACAATCGCAGATGCTGTCCTACCGTCTGATAACAGGACTTGTATAGCATCAGCGCCAGAAATGACATGGTTGTTGGTGATTATGTGTCCCTGGGCGGACATGATGACGCCTGATCCAAGTGATCGCTCCACTCGCGGTCGACGCTCACCACTCAAAAATCGCCTAAGCAAAGGAGAATTTAACGCCGGTTGCTGGTTAGCCACTAGCTTTGCCGTGTATATGTTGACGACGGAGGGCGTCGCTTTGACTACGGCGTCATTGTAGCTCCTAGGCACGCGCTTGGCCTCCGCGTCAAGCAGTGTGTCGGCGTTCAATATGATGATCGCAGCGAGAACGCCGGTGAGTGCAGGCCATATCAGTTGTGCGAACCAGTCTTTCATCGATGCGTGGCTTGTTCTTCTTTTCCGGTAGTGTAAATCAATCCTCGTCGTATAATGTGCGTTTTTCATCATATTTTAGGCAATGCTGATGGCTGTAACGAGAGAGACCGTATTGGAGCTTCTCAATCAGGAGTTGCAGCCGGAGCTGATAAAAGATTATTGCCCCAACGGCTTGCAAGTCGAAGGTTCATCTGCCGTGACGAGTTTAGTGTCTGGTGTCACCGCCTGTAAGGCGCTGATTGATCGCGCGGTCGAAGTACAAGCGGACGCAATTCTCGTTCATCATGGATTTTTCTGGCGTGGTGAAGACCCGCGGTTAATTGGCATGAAGGCCGCTCGCGTGAGGGCGCTGATGCAGCGTGAGATCAATCTTTTTGCCTATCACTTGCCCATGGATATACATCCGACGATGGGCAATAACGCGGGTCTCGGACGTGCGATGGGAGTAGAGGTATTCGGCATGCTCGATCCGTCCAATGCTTCGATGCCTGTTTTCGTCGGTGATGCACCGGCTGTGACTAACGCAGCTGATGTTGCCGCTTTACTTGAGAAGAATCTGGGTCGAAGTGTGACGCTCGTGGGCGAGGGCGCTGTGTCGTCGATTGGCTGGTGTACCGGAGGCGGTCAGGGGTATATCGATGCGGCTGCTGACGCCGGCTGCGATCTCTTCGTGTCGGGCGAGATATCCGAACAGACTGTTCACGTTGCGCGCGAGCGGGGAATTGCATTTATTGCCGCAGGCCACCATGCAACCGAGCGTTTTGGACCGCAGTCAATCGGCCAGTGGCTAGGTGCGAACCTAGGCATAGAACACCAATATATCGACATCGACAGTCCGGCTTGAGCAACTGCTGAGACACCATTGCCTATGGTGATGCTCTACGAGTCAGCGTAGGACTTCTCTAAGCCAAAATCCTCAGCTAGCTGACCGCGCTCATCAGGACTTTTCTTAGGTGCGTAGTCGCGAGGTGGTGCGGGCTCACCAGGCTCCAAAAAGTTTTGATGGCTTCGCTGTTGCTCGTTAAGCGCTAATTGGTCGCCGAGGTCGCCGTCGCAGAGTGTTTGGGCGCCGGAGGCGATGTGGCTGTAGATCGATCGATAATCGTCTTGCATCCGATGGAGCAGTTGAGCCGTGCCAGCAAAATGCTCAGTAACAGACTGCTCATAAGAGCGATGCGCGGCCTTCGCAGCTTCGACCTCCTTTTTTAAGGACTCGATGATGTCAGCGCTGTTGTCCTTCCGTTGGCTTGCAGCCCACCATCCGACCCCGAAGCCAACGAGTAGCGACGCAGCTGCAGCATAAGCGATAAAACTGAGGGCTTGATCCATAATTTCTCCAGCGGGAGCGCACTTCGATCATCTCTCGATCGGTTGTTCTCGACGTCAATGAAAGAACTCTTATGGCATTATTGTCGTATACCGCCGCTAAGGCCAGAGCGTTCGTCGTATCCGGTCTCAAATTTGCAATCAATTCACGAAATTTAGTCGATATGTCCCCGATTCAGCGCTACGAACGAGATTTGCAGGCCGAACAGATTCTTCCTGATACAGCGCAGCGTCAGGCGGTCGAAGCCTTGGAGCAGCTCTATTACCGGGTGGTCGAGCGGCAGGAGCAAGCGTGGAGTTGGCGCGCGCGCCTATTCGGAACCCGGCGGCTGCCGCCGACTACAGGCCTCTATTTGTGGGGGGGCGTCGGCAGGGGTAAAACGTATCTGATGGATGCTTTTTTCGATGCTTTACCCATCGAGAAAAAGGCTCGTCTGCATTTCAATCGCTTCATGCAGCGGGTGCATGAGGATCTTACAAAACTGGCTGGGGTTAAAAATCCTCTCACCGTAATTGCAGATCAGCTGGTTGAAGAGGTCCATGTATTATGCTTCGACGAGTTCTACGTCAGTGATATCGGTGACGCGATGCTACTTGGTGGCCTGATGCAATTGTTATTTGATCGCGGCATTACCCTGGTCGCTACCTCTAATATTCCGCCGCAGGATCTTTACAAGGATGGGTTGCAACGAGGGCAGTTTATGCCCGCGATCAAGGCGCTTGAAGCTAATGTAGACGTACTGAATGTGGATTCGGGCATCGACTATCGGTTGCGATTATTGACTCAAACCGATCTTTATTTTTGCGCTCTCAATGGTGATGCAAGCGATCGACTGAATAGCATTTTTAGCGACCTGACCAGCGGCAAGAAGGCGGAGATGGGTGACATAGAGATTAACAAAAGGTCACTCCGCGTTAAGGGCGCGGTTGAAGGGGTTTTATATTGCGGGTTCGACGTGTTGTGTTTTCAGTCGAGAAGCGCCAGCGACTACACGCAAATCGCAAAAGAATACAGTGCGGTGCTTATCGATGAGCTGCCACAAATGGATGGGTCGATGGAGGACGGTGCTCGGCGATTTATCACCATGGTGGACGAATTCTATGATCGCAATATCAAACTAATCTTAGCTGCTGATGCCCCAATGGACGCGTTATATATCGGGCGCAAGCTCGCCTTTGAATTCCAGCGAACGCTGTCTCGTTTGATTGAGATGCAGTCGGAAGATTACTTAGCAAGAGAACATCGCCCATAGCGTCTTTCAGCTATTGAAAGCGCAGGCCCGGTACTGTAATCTCCGCGCTCCTTTATTTATGGCCTTATTGAGTTAAGTGAATGAAAACATATAGTGCCAAGGCATCCGACATCCAGCATGACTGGTTCGTCGTTGACGCAGAAGACAAGACACTTGGCCGATTGGCGACTGAAATCGCTCATCGCCTTCGCGGCAAGCACAAGCCCGAGTACACACCCCACATGGATATGGGCGATTATATTGTTGTGGTGAATTGCGAGAAGATTCGCGTCACCGGTGCCAAGTCAAGCGACAAGATGTATCACCATCACACCGGTTATCCGGGAGGCCTCAAGTCTTATTCATTTGATAAATTGATCGACAGAGCCCCAGAGCGTGTTCTGCAGCGAGCCGTGAAAGGTATGCTGCCTCGCAACCCGCTCGGGCGAGCAATGTTCAAAAAGCTCAAGGTCTATGCAGGACCGGAGCATCCTCACGAAGCACAGCAGCCTGAAGCGCTGGCAATCTAAGGAATTACTATGGCAGCGGTACAGTACTACGGCACAGGGCGACGCAAAACTTCAACGGCGCGCGTGTTTCTCAAGGGCGGCAGCGGTGCTATCACGATCAATGGTCGGGGCATCGACGAGTATTTCGGTCGAGAGGTCGCGAGAATGATTGTTCGGCAACCGCTTGAGTTAACTGAGACGGTTGAGAAGTTTGACGCCAACATCACGGTCGCTGGTGGTGGAAGCTTCGGCCAGGCAGGCGCTATTCGTCACGGCCTGACTCGCGCACTCCTCGAATACGACGAGTCGCTGCGCAGTGTGCTGCGAAGCGCAGGATTTGTGACTCGCGATGCCCGCGAAGTTGAGCGGAAGAAGGTCGGTCTGCGCAAAGCGAGACGTCGTCCACAGTTCTCCAAGCGATAATTTCACCGCTCAAATACTGGCTGTCAAAATACTGAACACGTTTACCCTACCTGCGAATCAAATTTGATTCGCGGTTAGTTGCTGTGCCTGTCGTCGATGATTAAACTTTCGCGGCTTTAACAACGGCCAGTGGCGTCGATGGCGCGTAAACCGGTCAATAACAGAGATACTCGGAGAAGATCCAGATGAGCGAAGCAGAAGCAAGCCCAGTGGCTGAGCAAGAGCGCGCGTCAGATCAGACGCGTCGTCGGTTCCTGACAGCAGCGACAACAGGCGTAAGTGCAGTGGGGATGGTCGGCGTGGCTGTTCCTTTTATGGCGTCTTGGAACCCGTCGGAGAAAGCCAAGGCAGCGGGAGCCCCGGTAAAGGCTGATATCAGTAAGATCGAGCCCGGTCAGATGGTGGTCGTTGAGTGGCGCGGCAAGCCCGTGTACGTGTTGCGTCGGACGACCGACCAAGTTGCTGGTCTACCTTCGCTAGACGGCGATCTCAAAGATCCCAACTCAGACGGCGCCGACCAGCCCGAGTACATCCAGGGCGCATTGCGTTCGCTCAATGACGAATATCTGGTCGTCGTAGGGCTGTGCACGCATCTAGGTTGTGCACCCAAGTTCAGACCCGAAGTGGGCGCAGCGGATCTCGGTGGCGATCAATGGCTAGGTGGCTTTTTCTGCCCTTGCCATGGATCTAAGTTCGATCTAGCAGGGCGTGTTTACAAGGGTGTGCCCGCAAGTGCCAATCTGACTGTTCCCCCATATTCTTTTGAAGGCGATAACGTGCTGGTTATCGGCGTTGACTCGGAGGTAGCGTAAAATGGAAAAGGCTTTGACCGGTTTAGTCTCATGGGTTGATGCGCGTCTGCCAATCACCCGTGCGTGGAATACCCACATGGGTGAGTACTACGCCCCCAAAAACTTCAATCTATGGTATTTCTTCGGTGTGTTTTCGCTTCTGGTTCTGGTCAATCAGTTGCTGACCGGGATTTGGCTCACTATGAGCTACACCCCGAACGCGGAAGAGGCGTTTGCTTCGGTCGAGTACATCATGCGCGATGTCGAATACGGCTGGTTGCTCCGTTACATGCACTCTACCGGTGCATCAGCTTTCTTTATCGTCGTTTACATGCACATGATGCGTGCGCTGATGTACGGCTCATACCAGAAGCCTCGTGAGCTGATCTGGATCTTCGGTATGCTGATCTTTGTTGTTCTCATGGCCGAGGCTTTTGTGGGGTATGTATTGCCGTGGGGCCAAATGTCCTATTGGGGCGCGCAGGTCATCATTTCGTTGTTTGGCGCGATCCCCGTTGTTGGTGAAGATATTGTGACTTGGATTCGCGGTGACTACCTGTTATCCGGGATTACGTTGAACCGCTTCTTTGCCCTGCATGTCGTAGCACTTCCAATTGTCCTACTCGCTTTGGTAGTGCTTCACATTCTCGCACTCCACGAAGTCGGCTCTAACAACCCAGACGGCGTTGAAATCAAAAAGCACAAAGACGAGAACGGGGTTCCGCTAGACGGCATTAAGTTCCACCCTTATTACTCAGTACATGATGTGCAGGGCATTGCGGTGTTCATGTTTTTCTTCTGCGGCATTATTTTCTTCGCACCCGAGATGGGCGGTTACTTCCTCGAGTTCGCCAATTTCGAAGAAGCGAATGCTTTAAAAACGCCAGAGCACATTGCACCTGTATGGTACTTCACGCCTTATTACTCGGTGCTGCGTGCTGTGCCAGACAAGTTCTGGGGCTTCGTAGCCTTTGCGGCTTCGGTAGCTATTCCCTTTGCACTGCCTTGGTTAGACAGAAACCCTGTTCGATCTTGGCGCTATCGCGGTACTTTGAATCGCGTGATGCTGTTGGGTTTTGTCGTCTCCTTTATCATCCTCGGAGTGCTAGGTGTTAAGGCGCCAACCGAGAACCGTACATTGTTGGCACAGATCTGCACTGTCTACTACTTTGCGTTTTTCCTAGGGATGTACTGGTGGTCTACTTGGGATAAGACCTCAGAGGTGCCAGACCGGATTACCATGGATGGCGGAATGGGGCTTGGTAAGAGTATGGCTACGCTTGCCGTGGTCGCGGTGCTGACGTGGTTGCCCCTCAAGGCGGTCGGTGCAGAATCGGCTTATGACTGTGGAACAATCCCGTGCGATGAGTTCACGGCAGATGCCTCCGACCAGGCGTCGTTGCAGCACGGTGCCGCTCTCTATACAAATTATTGCAGCGGTTGCCACTCATTACAGTATTCGCGGCACAACCGTGTAGCTAAAGACTTAGGGATCCCAGAGGATCTGTATCGGGAAAATCTAATGTTCGATCCAGACCAGAAGATCGGATCTCTGATGGATAACTCCATGGACAAAGCGACAGCCAAAGTCTGGTTTGGTGCGACCCCTCCCGATTTAACGCTAATATCAAGAGCGCGCCAGCCGGAGTGGCTCTATACGTACCTAAGAACGTTTTATCAAGATGATTCGCGTCCGTATGGTGTTAACAACCTGGTGTTCAAAGATGTCGGTATGCCACACGTGCTCATGGAGCTTCAGGGTTTGCCACAGTGCATGAAGGGTGGTCACGCCGACGATGATCACCACGATATGGGCAGCTGTGACTCGCTCGAGGTGGCCGCGGCAGGCTTAATGACCACGCCGGAGTTCGATTCGGCGATGTATGACTTGGTTAATTTCCTCGCCTACACTGCTGAGCCTTACAAGCAGCAGCGTATCGAAATCGGATATCGCGTCATGATGTTCCTTGCGATCTTTTTCATTGCGGCCTGGGCGCTCAATCGCGAATACTGGAAAGACGTGCACTAAGCTGTCTAGCTAGGCATAATCAGCGGGTTGCAAGTGCAACCCGCTTGTTTTTTACCACCAGTGCCGGAGTAGCGCATGAAGTTAGCCGACGATGCGTCTGGGATCGTGTCAAAACGTTCCTCAATGACCTTGTTCTCAGATAGCAGCAGCCACTACAGCCACAGAGTGCGCATTGTGCTCTCGGAAAAGGGCGTGACTGTTGATTTAATCGAGTGCGAAGAGGGTGTGATGTCTCCAGAACTTGGGGAGCTCAATCCATACCAATCAGTCCCCACCATGGTCGACCGTGATCTCGTGCTGTACGAGTCAAAAGTAATGATGGAATACCTAGATGAGCGATTTCCTCATCCACCATTACTCCCCGTGTACCCCGTGGCGCGCGCAGAGAGCCGCCTCTTTATGTATCGCGTGGAGAAAGACTGGTGTGTACTTGTGGACACTATTCAGTCAGGTGGTGACGCTGCCGCCGCTGCTGAAGCTAAGCGCGATCTTCGTGAAAGCCTGACAGCCTTGGCACCTATTTTTGCTGAAAAGCCGTTCTTCATGAGTGAAGAGTTCACTTTGGTCGATTGCTGCATTGCTCCCATTTTATGGCGTTTGCCGGTGCTGGATGTCGATATCAAGCTGACTAAGCAGACTAAACCGCTCTTCAACTACATGGATACATTGTTTAGTCGAGAGGCTTTTCAGGAAGGCTTGTCTATTCAAGAGCGCGAGATGCGCGCCTAGCATTCCGAGACGGCTGCTGTGACACCGAGTAAGCCTTATGTCATCCGAGCGATCTATGATTGGATCGTAGATAATAATTGTACTCCTCACCTGCTGGTAGATGCTGAGTTAGAGGGCATAGAAGTTCCGCAGGATTATGTCACTGATGGTCAGATTGTACTGAACGTGTCGCCTTCCGCTGTCGTTAATCTCCAGTTGGGTAATGAGACTGTCAGCTTCTCAGGTCGATTCGGTGGTGTGCCGGTGGACATTATGGTGCCGGTGGCAGGTGTCATTGGAATTTACGCGAGAGAAAACGGGCAGGGGATGATCTTTGATGAGGAGTCTGATCTCAACTTTGATCCCGACCCACCGGAGACCGATCCGCCGCCGCCATCGAGCTCCCGTCCGTCGTTGCGGTTGGTAAAGTAGTCAGGCCTCGTTCGATATGGGTCCAAAAGCCAATACATCAACTAGATAGCCGATAGCGAGGGCCGTCATCTGTTGCTGAGCCTGTGCTGCAGTTGTCATTGTCATTATGGAATCAGTGCCGCCCTCGTTCGGCACCCATAACGCTGTCATATCACGTTGCGTTGCGGCTTTGGCTATTAGGTCACGGTCTTCGGTCGTTAACTGCTGCCCGAATACCACAACAATGTCAGCTGGCTGTCCCAAGGCTCTAAGTCGGTTGCAGGCCCATTGAATTGCTGAGCCACGACTGCCGTGATGCAGATCACTAACACCGATGCAGGGCAGGGCAGGACGGTCGCGCTCAAGCCCTGCTTCCAATGAATGAATAAGTGATTGCGCTGAGATACCATCAAACCCCAGACCCACGACAAATACTTTCTTTTCGGCGAAGCTCGTCTGTACGATGGCGGTCGCTATCACCTCGATAGCATCGGCAAGTTCATCGACTGAAAGACTGAGTGTTTCAAGGTGTTGCTGAAACAATCGGGTTATCTGTTGGTAGCTATTCATAATAGTCTGCTAGCTATCGACGAATGCGCTCTTGATCCATGTAATTCTAATGTCCCGGTTTTCCCGCTCTATGGCAATGACATCGAATCGACAGTCGTATAACCCATATTCAGGTTTTTGTTGAATGAGCAGCCTAGCTGTTTTCAGTATTTTTCGCTGTTTGGTTTTGGTCACTGCTTCCGAGGCGCCACCATAAGAGCCGACGGAGCGCATCTTTACTTCGGAAAAGACAACTCCGCCGTCAAAACTGATGATATCGATTTCACCATAGCGACAAGAAAAGTTGCGCTCTACGATGCTGTGGCCGTGACTAAGCAGGAACTTTACCGCGCGTCGTTCGCCATTTTTCCCGCCCTGATTCACATGATTGCCTCGTTTAGGGGCTTATTATTAGCGACTGGCTTGAACTCGGCCTCTAGCAAAAACCACGGGATTCAATCGTCGTAAGACATTACCGCGCAAATCATGCGCCAGGCTACCGGTTTCGCCGTGCATGACAGTAGCAGGGGTGGTTAATGCCTGATTGAAATGACTGACAAATTGGGCGGCATCCAACCCTAGTAAGAATAGCTGCGTTTGATTGCCTTCTGTCCCCATGAGGCCGGGTGCTAAAACAAAGTTAACCCCATCGAGATCCCGGTTATTGACGCCAGATTGCACTTGGTAGATCGATGATGGCGCAAACACCGGTAGATCTCCGGCGTAATTAAACTTGAGAAGTGGACGCAGCTCTCTCGCTTTTTCTGTGGAGTCGATGAGGATAAAAATGCTATCGATATCGTCTCGCTTCCTAGGTTGGGTATCCACGGGTGCGTCGAAAGCCCGCTCCATTGCGCGGATGCGGGTGATACTGCTGGCGGTACCTGTTTCATTAGCAACAATTTGGTTGTCTTCAACCTCCGGGTTAAGCGCAGTGCTCTGAGGGTTGCTGCCGCCGAGTCTTTGCCAGGTGGTCGAGACTGCATCTGTCATCCGGGCGCCCCACAGCCCGGATTCCGCGATGATGAGTGGAGACCGCAGGCCTTTACCCCAGGCGAGTGCTGAAATTTGAGCGGCTTCGTCCTCTGGTGCAAGGCTCAGGCTCAGTAGGTTGGTTTTTGCGTCGCCCGCTTGTGGTGATTCTGCGCGATTTAATGCAAGCACCGGGATCGGTAGTTCAGGAAGTGCGGCGACCTCAGAAACGCGGGACTTGATTAGAGGGCCAATGACGAAGTCTGCGCCCGATTCGACTGCCAGCTGATAGGCATTGCCTCCATTGACTAGTAGCTCGGTATCGATAGTAATGAGATCGGGTCGTTCAGCGTCTGCTCGGTAGTGAGAGTAGATGCCGTGTACGATGCCGTTAAGCGTTTCTTCACTGGCCGACTTCAATCGTCCAGACAAGGGTAGCAGGACTGCTATCCGGGCGGGTGGTCGCTCATTCAACCAGCGGGATAGTCCAGCGGGCAGCGCTACTTGATTGGCTGGGTGGTTTCGGTTCTTGTTCAGCCACGTTCTTACAGCAGGTTTGCCTTCGCGATAGGCAAGATTGAGTGTGAGCCATCCGTGCCAAAAGCTTTCAGGGGCGGCGCGACGGGTAGCAGCTTCTAACTGCGATCGAGATGCATTGGACAGAAGTTCAAAAATCTCGGTCCCTGAACTCGCGAGTGCTGGGTCTCCCTGGGTATCTCGGTTTACTGCGAGTTTTGCCGCACCGAGGAAGTCGCCCGACTGTGTGAGCTTTCGTTGCTTTTCACGTATCACTAAGGCCACCGACTGTGGATCGGTTACCGCTAAACGGTTGATTAGGTCGGCGGAGGTTTCAAGATCTCCGCTCAGCCAGGCGAGTTGTGATGCTACAAAGTCTCGCGTGCTGTCGTTGACGGTTTTCTCGTCGAGCCCACCGAGTTCACCCAGTGCGAACAACCAACCGTAATCGCTAGCTATTGTGCCTATCCAATCAATGATG
The DNA here is from genome assembly GCA_002456975.1 of Halieaceae bacterium MED-G27. Taxonomy (GTDB): domain Bacteria; phylum Pseudomonadota; class Gammaproteobacteria; order Pseudomonadales; family Halieaceae; genus Luminiphilus. The sequence continues at coordinate 110,265 of NTKA01000001.1, read as the reverse complement.
ACGGGGTCCAGAGTCTCATTCTCTGGAGCACCACCACGTTTTTCTACTTCCGTGATGAGTGTGGTCGATACGGACGGAGTTTGAGCGATACTAGTTGGACTGGTGGCTGGTGGCGGGGTCGTAGCGCAGCCGAATAACAGGCTCGCTAGCGAGAACGCTGCTAGTGTTCGGTGCGGCGAGCGCGGATTAGTGAGACTATAAATGTGCATGTGATCATTCACGATTCCGTAACCTTCGATTGTACGGCTTGGAGCAGAATTTGAAAGCAGGCCTTTATATAGTCCCGACCCCAATCGGTAACCTCGAGGATGTGACGCTTCGTGCGCTTGATGTCCTAAGGTCGGCTGACGTTATCGCCGCTGAGGATACTCGACACTCGCGGCGTCTATTGTCGCATTATGACATCGCGACGCCCCTTGTATCTTTTCATGAGCACAGTGGTGACGGCGTCATTGCTGGATTAGTAGAGAGAATCATCGCAGGGCAGGTGGTTGCATTAATAAGCGATGCGGGTACGCCCCTGGTGTCGGATCCAGGCTATGATTTGGTTCAGGCTGCCCACGCTGCGGATTTGCCAGTGTCAGCATTACCCGGCGCGTGCGCTGCTATCACCGCGCTGAGTGTTGCGGGGTTGCCTACCCATGCCTTTTATTTTGCAGGCTTTATGCCAGCTAAGTCGGCCGCACGTCGAAAGCGTCTTCTAGAGTTAAGCGATATCGAGGCCACATTGATACTTTATGAGGCGCCGCATCGTATCGTTGCCCTGTTGGAAGACTCTCAGGGTGTATTCGGTGGCGAGCGCGAGGCGGTCTTAGCAAGAGAGTTGACCAAGACTTACGAGACCATTCGGCGAGATCGTCTAGCAAATCTCACTCACTGGGTGGCCAGTGATCCGAATCAGCAAAAAGGTGAGATCGTAGTGCTTATCGCCCCGCATTCAAAAAAGACCGAGTCGCCAGCAGATCCGAGAGCGTTGCAATTATTAGAGGCCTTGTCTCTGGAGTTGCCACCCAAGCGCGCGTCACAGTTGGTGGCTCAAGCTTACGAGCTGAACGCTAAGGCTCTGTATCAGCATCTCCTGAACCGAAAGAATGACGATCAGTAGTTGAGCCTCCCTAGGGAGCAGTGTTAGCTTGGGCCCGAGTTGGTCAGGCGATCGCTGTGCTATTCAGCGCAGAGGAAAGTCCGGGCTCCAACGGGTCAGAGTGCCAGGTAACGCCTGGGAGGCGCGAGCCTACGGAAAGTGCAGCAGAAAGGAAACCGCCCAGCCCTGAGGTTGGGTAAGGGTGAAAAGGTGCGGTAAGAGCGCACCGCATGGTCGGCAACGAGCATGGCGATGGTAAACCCCACTCGGAGCAAGACCAAATAGGGATCCTTAGGCCGTGACCCTCGGCGGATCCGGGTAGGTCGCTACAGGCGAGCGGCGACGCTCGTCGCAGATGAATGATCGTCCACGACAGAACCCGGCTTATCGACCAACTCACCTTACACCTCCGCGCTAGGGGTGCGCTTACTTAGGCTTTTTGGTTATATAAAAATATTTTTTATTCTAAAAATACTATTTATATCAGAATTTTTATCGCTAAAGTCTCTAATTCAATGACTAATCGTCACTTTTGTTCGCCCGAAGCACCTCTCGTTTCGCGGCAATAACCAGTCGTCTGTCCGCATATAAGACTCTGAAATCACAGGAATTTTTCGTTTTTTTCGTTGACCGGTCCCAACAGCGTTGTTAAGGTGGTGATATGTGGGAGAAAGTGGGTTTTTAGGGAAAAGCCTGTCTGATTCAGTGTGATTTTGGAGGGAAGTGGTGTTTCGGGGAGTTCAGCACATCAATCTGGATGCAAAGGGGCGGCTATCTGTCCCCGCGCGCCAGCGCGAGAGCCTCGTCGAGATTGGTGCGGGACGTGTTGTCGTCAGCATAGACACCCAGACCCACTGCCTGGTGATCTATCCGCTCCCCGAGTGGGAGCGGGTCGAGCGCGATATCCAGGGGCTACCTACGCTAAACCCGGCGGTTAAGCGCTTCCAGCGGCTTGTATTGGGCTATGCCAGTGATCTTGAGCTCGATGGTAATGGACGTGTCCTCCTGCCGGCGGCCTTGCGAGAGTACGCGCGCCTTGAGAAGCGCGCGGTGCTAGTCGGGCAGGGCAATAAGTTGGAGTTGTGGTCTGACGACTTGTGGGCTGCCGAGTGTGAGGAGGCGTTAACTGCCGGTGAGGCAGAGATGCCCGCTGAGCTTATGGAGCTCAAGCTTTGAGTGGTAACGGCCACATACCTGTATTGCTCGAGGAGTCTGTTGAGGCGCTAAACGTCGCGCCCGACGGCCACTATGTCGATGGTACTTACGGCCGCGGTGGGCACAGCCGTCGGATTCTGAAGAGTTTGGGGTCGAACGGCCGACTGACCGCTTTTGATAAGGACCCCGAGGCGGCTCGTGAGAGTCTGTCGCTATCTGATGATTCTCGGTTTGCCTTCGTCTTGGGTAGCTTTGTGATGATGGATGATGTCATTGCTGAGCGACAGCTTGACGGAGTCTTGTTAGATCTTGGTGTGTCATCACCTCAACTCGACGATCCCTCCCGAGGTTTTGGCTTTAGAGATAATGGCCCGCTCGATATGCGCATGAACTCCCAGGAGGGTATTACAGCAGCTGAATGGCTTGCAGAGGCGCCAGAGACTGAGATTTCAGAGGTGATAAAAACCTACGGAGAGGAGCGATTCGCTCGGCGTATGGCCGCCGCTATTGTTTCGGCGAGGCGTGAGCGTGCTATCGAAACCACCGGACAGTTAGCGACTATCGTTGCTGAGGCAAACCCCAAATGGGAGCCCAACAAGCATCCGGCGACGCGCGCGTTTCAGGCGATTCGAATCTTTATTAATCGCGAGCTCGATGATCTCGAGTTGTTGCTGTCGACTGTGGTTTCAAAGTTGGTGATTGGTGGTCGTCTCGTCGTCATCAGTTTTCACTCTTTAGAAGATCGGATTGTTAAGCGGTTTATGCGCAACGAGGCGCGAGGCGTTTCGCTGCCTAGGCACTTACCAGTTGTTGATAGCGATTTACAGAAATCGTTAGCTTTGGTGGGAAAGGCGGTTAAGCCCTCGGCCCGCGAGATCGAGGCAAATCCGAGGTCTCGCTCGGCCATCATGCGAGTTGCGGAGCGCCTCGCATGAGTTGGACAGAACTAAACTCATTCCGAGGTCAGCTGCTGATTACTTTGCTGGTGGTTTGGTCTGCCTTGTCGCTGGTCAATTCCACCCATCAAAGCCGGGTTCTCTACAGTGAGCTACAAGCCTTGGAAGTATCGCGATGGCAGATGCAGGAGGAGTACAGTCGTTTGGTCCTGGAATTGTCGACTTTATCGGCACCGCACCGAGTGAGTAGCGAATCCAGCAAGCTGTTGGCCATGAATTCTCCCGAGACGGGCGATATAAAAGTGGTGGTCGAGTGACGCGCTCTGAGTCGGTTCGCAATAGGCATGGTTGGCGCATCCTGCTGGTGGCGGCTGTATTGGCAGGGCTGTTTGGTATGTTGGTGTTGCGCCTGGTTCAGTTACAGGTCGGCGCAAGTCAGCACGGTGCCGACTTCCTCAAGCACCAGGGTGATTTAAGAGCTGTTCGGGCAGCCGAGATCCCAGCGTTCCGAGGTCAGATTACCGACCGTCGCGGGACGCCGCTAGCTGTGTCAACGCCGGTAGTCACTCTATGGATTAACCCGCAGGAGCTTAAGGATTCCGAAGCGGTGCTACAGGTGGCCCTCGCGCTCGATACCAATGTTCAAGATTTACAATCGCGTCTCCATCGATATCGAAACAAGCAGTTCATGTATCTGGCTCGACACTTAACGCCCGAGCGCGCACGGACGGTCCTTCAGTTGGGAATAAAAGGTGTCTACGGTGATCGGGAATATCGACGGTTTTATCCCGCTGGCGAGGTGGTATCGCAGCTCGTTGGCACGACAGATGTTGATGGCGCTGGGGTTTCGGGCGTTGAGCTTGCTTTTAATGACCTGCTTCGGGGTGAAGTAGGCCGCAAAAAATTTATCAAAGATCTTCACGGTGACGTCATACGAGATATCGGTGTCGTCAAGGCGGCTCAGGCTGGCGAGAGTCTCGCCCTTAGTATCGATCTGAGGCTGCAGCATGTTCAGCACCGAGAGTTGTTGCGGGCGGTGAGTGAAACAGGGGCGAAAAGCGGATCAGCTATTACCCTCGATGCGCATTCGGGGGAGGTGCTCGCGATTACCACAGTGCCCTCGTTTAACCCAAATCGGCGAGGAAGTATTGACCTCGGCGCAATGCGTAATCGGGTGGTTACTGACGTTTTTGAGCCTGGTTCAATCGTCAAGCCGTTGACCTTGGTTGCTGCACTTGAGAGCGGCGAATATTCCGTGGATAGCGTCATTGATACCTCGCCCGGCCGGATTCGAGTCGGTGACAAGGTGCTGCCGGATCCACGGAATTACGGCGAGTTGTCGGTCTCTCAAGTGATTGAGAAATCCAGTCAGGTGGGCGTCACAAAAATGGCTCAGCACATAGGTCACGAGCCCATTCTTAAGGTCTTTCAACGCTTTGGTTTGGGGCGGGTAACCGGCGCAGAGTTTCCGGGTGAGCGCTCGGGTCGACTGCCCGATCACGACTTTTGGAGTGAGATCGATCAGGTGACTCCAGCCTTTGGTTATGGCCTTTTGGCAACACCGCTGCAAATGGCGCACGCTTATTCCATCTTCGCCAATGACGGTAAGCTGTCACCTCTTACCATTATTGTTGCGCCCTCTGATGATGGGTCGTCTCGGCGGATCATAGCGTCGGATCTGGCTGAGCGAGTAATCGAAGTCCTGCATCGCGCCACTGGTTTGGGCGGTACCGCTTTTCATGCGGCCGTGCCTGGTTATCAAGTGGGCGGTAAGACAGGGACTGTTCACAAAGTGGGGGCGGGCGGTTACTTGGATGACCGCTATGTGGCGCTTTTCGCCGGTATTGCCCCAGTAGAAGCCCCTCGCTACGTCACCGTGGTGGTGATCGACGAGCCGAGCGGAGACTTATACGGTGGAGGCTCAGCGGCCGCTCCGGTTTATTCGAGGATTACCCGCGAAGTTTTGCGGTTACAGCATGCAATGCCCACCGAGGCTTACGCAGGGCAGGATGAGACGGAGGTTGCCGATGGGAGTGCCTAGTCTCACTCTAGACGCCCTGCTCAAGGATATCGTAGCGCCCGTGCCTGCTGAGCTCGCGACAGTCACTCCTGCTGATGTCGCGTTAGACAGCCGCTTGGTTGAGGCTGGGGATCTTTTTGTTGCGGTTCCAGGCATCGACGGTGATGGGCGACATTTTGTTGAAGGTGCTCTGGGTGCTGGCGCGTCGTCGGTGCTCGCCGAAGCTAGCGACTTCGAGTCCAACGATCCTCGAGTGATCGCAATCCCTAATTTGCGCGCCTACTGCGGTCTCATCGCTCGCAGGTTCTATCGGAACCCCTCGAGTGACATGACGCTTACCGCGGTGACTGGTACGAATGGTAAAACGTCGGTCACCGACTACATTGCTCAGTTGCTGAGGCTTCTTGGTCAGCCAGCTGGAATTATCGGAACTCTGGGTTCGCGGTTGGTGAGTGGCGAAATCAGTGACGCTGTGAATACCACGCCCGATATTTTTACACTGTCGCGTACACTCGATCAGTGGCGCGATGACTCTATCCAATATGTAGCTCTTGAAGCTTCAAGCCATGCGCTGGCGCAGCATCGATTGGATGGACTCAGCATTCATACAGGGGTTTTTACTAACTTAACTCGCGATCATCTCGACTACCACGGATCGATAGATGCTTACTGTGATGCCAAGTTGGCGTTATTCCGTGACTTTGATTTGGCGAAAGCGGTCTATAACGCCGACGATGCCATGTCAGCCCAAGTGGCCTCGATAGCACAGTGCCCGGCGCTCGGTATTTCACTGACAGATTCATCGGCGGACATCTTAGTCGCGCTGGAAGCCGAGGACTCTCAAGGTCTTCGCGCCAAACTTCATTCGCCATACGGCACCGAGCATTTAGATCTGCCTTTACACGGGACCTTTAACGCCTTCAACGTGGCGGCAGCGATTGCCACGCTGGTTGGTATGGGCTTCTCCTTCTCAGAGCTGTGCTCAGCGAGTCATCAGTTACATCCAGTCGCTGGTCGAATGGAGCTTGTTGGACAGGGAGCTGTCCCTCGGGTGGTGGTTGATTACGCCCACACGCCCGATGCGCTGCAGCGAGCAATGCTCGGACTGCGATCATCTGTGTCCGGAAAGCTCTGGGTTGTCTTTGGTTGCGGTGGCGATAGAGACACGGGAAAGCGCCCGATCATGGGGCGGATCGCGGAGCAGTATGCGGATTGCGTCATTGTCACCAACGACAATCCGCGACATGAGTCGCCCCAGCAGATTGCTGAGGACATTGTCAGTGGTTGCCTCGAGTCACCAGCGATACAGCTAGATCGAGCTGCTGCGATCCACCACGCCATCCTCAACGCAGATGATGACGATACCATTTTGATCGCAGGTAAGGGTCATGAGCCCTACCAGCTAGTCGCTGGACGGCGACTGCCATTTAGTGACGGCGATGTCGCTCAAGAAGCGCTCGAGATAAGAGGGAGGGGCGCGTGAGCGGAATCCCATTATCGTCAATTGCGCAGTATCTGGGCTCCTCCGGTGCTAGTCGTAATATCTCGATTACTGGTATGGCGCTCGATAGCCGAAAGGTGGTGGATGGTGATTTGTTTGTGGCCATTGAGGGGGCGCAACGCGATGGTCATGAGTTCATTGAGACCGCGCGCGACAATGGCGCTGCCGCGGCGCTAGTCTCACGCAATATCGCAACTGATATGCCGGTTCTGCAGGTGGAAAACACGGTAGCGGCTAGTGCTGAGATTGGTCGTTTTGCGAGGCAGCGCTTTACCGGGACTGTTGTGGGTATTACCGGAAGCGCTGGCAAGACAACGGCGAAGACGCTGCTATCTGCTGTGCTGTCGCGGGCAGGTACGACCATCGCCACCATTGGTAATGAGAACAATGAGCTTGGGGTTCCTCTAACTCTGAGTCGGCTGTTTCAACAGCCTGAGTACGCGGTCATTGAAATGGGTGCTGCTCAACTAGGCGACATTCGTTATCTAAAAAGCCTCGCGCAGCCTGACTTAGTGGTTCTGCTCAACGCACTCGATGCTCATGTAGGGCGGTTCGGCGGCATCGATGCCATTGCAGAGGCAAAGGGTGAAATACTCGACGAGCTGTCTGCGGATCAGGTGGCGGTGATCAATGCCGATCAAGCATGGACCGAAGCATGGTGCGAGCGAGCACTGCCCGCACGAATCGTGACATTTGGCATGTCCGAGCACGCTAATGTTCGAGCCATGGAGATCGAAGATGAAGGTGTTCGCGGCAGTCGAATCAGTGTTGACAGTTTCGGCCGCCGATTCGAGGTCTCGATATGTGTGCCTGGGCGGGCTGGTGTTATGAATGCACTCGCTACAATTGCGGCGGCGACCGCTTTGGGCGTATCTCTGGATTTAGTTGTTGCTGGCCTTGAGACCGCCGACGTGGTGCCGGGTCGGGGAGAGCTTAAGCAGTTGGATAACGGCGCAAATCTCATCGATGACAGCTACAACGCGAGTCCCGCGTCCGTCATGGCCTCCATTGATGTCCTGGCAAAAGCACCGTCACCCCGAATTGCTGTGTTGGGTGACATGCTGGAGCTCGGTGATCAATCGCAGAGATTTCATAGTGAGGTCGGGAAGGCGACTGATTTGGCCTCGATAGATCAAGTGATTGCTGTGGGGCCTGCTGCTAAAGGCATTGCTGATGCGCGACAAGGAGCCTCGATTCATGTTGATTCCGTCGATCATCTGATCATTGATCTCCCTGAGTTTCCAGCAAACAGCACGATTTTGATTAAGGGATCTCGGAGTGTCGGGCTCGACCGTTTAGTGACAGCCCTAACTCAACCGTTTGGAGCTACCGCATGCTGACATGGCTAGCAGAACAACTACTGTTTTTGGACCCCGGGTTTGCTGTCTTTCAGTACATCACCTTGCGCGGAATTTTATCGGCTATGACCGCGCTCATCATCTCCACGCTGGTGGGGCCGTTCATGATCCGTTGGCTAAAGGAGCTACAGATAGGCCAAACGGTTCGCGTCGAGGGTCCTGAATCCCATTTGAGTAAGTCGGGAACTCCCACTATGGGAGGCGCCTTGATTCTTGTAGCGATCGCTGCCGGTACTTTGCTCTGGGGTGATCTCCAGAGTCGCTATTTGTGGGTCGCGCTGCTAACAACACTTGGGTTTGGAGCAATCGGCTGGGTTGATGATTACCGAAAAGTAGTTGAGAAAGACACCCGTGGTCTACCCGCACGCTGGAAGTATTTTTGGCAGTCGGTGATTGGGCTGGCGGCGGTGTCTTACCTCTACGCTAGCAGCGTGCAGCCACCAGAATTGACGCTGTATCTGCCATTTCTGAAGGACTTTGCACTGGTGATGGGAGTTATGTTCATTCCCTGGGCCTACTTGGTGGTCGTTGGTTCAAGCAACGCCGTCAATCTCACTGACGGCTTAGATGGTCTCGCGATATTGCCCACCGTGATGGTCTCGGTTGGCCTGGGCATGATTGCCTACCTGACCGGTCACCTGTATTTCGCGGACTACCTCAATATTCCTCATATCGCCGGTGCCGGTGAGCTAGTTGTGTTCTGCGGTGCGATCGCTGGGGCCGGTTTGGGATTCCTATGGTTCAACACCTATCCCGCAATGGTATTCATGGGTGATGTCGGCGCTTTGGCGCTGGGTGCCGCATTGGGGATTGTGGCGGTTCTGATCAGACAGGAAGTGGTCTTGCTGATCATGGGCGGTGTATTCGTACTCGAAACACTATCGGTGATCATCCAAGTCGGCTCATTCAAGCTCCGCGGAAAACGGGTGTTTAAGATGGCGCCAATTCACCATCACTTCGAGTTGATGGGAAGCCCCGAGCCTCGTGTCATCGTCCGCTTTTGGATTATTACGGCAATGCTTGTCCTATTCGGTCTCGCATCTTTGAAGCTGAGGTAGGAGAGTGATGATGCCTGAGCTTATTTCCAGTTCCACCCGACGTGCCATCGTTGGAATGGGTGCGACTGGGCGCTCGGTTGCTCGGTTTTGGCAAAGTCGGGGGCTTCACTTTGAGGTTTTCGACACGCGTGTCTCGCTGGCTGAGGATTTTGAGCTGCGTCGTGAGTTGTCCAATGTGATGTGTCACTTTGGTGACATCGATGAAACTGCCTTGGATGCTATTGACTTGGCGGTCGTCTCGCCAGGAATCGCGCTGTCGCACCCGTGGGTGCGACGGCTTCAGGATAAAGGCGCTCAAATCTGTGGGGATGTTGACTTGTTCGTCAATGAGATCGACGTGCCCGTGGTGGGTATTACGGGGTCGAACGGTAAATCCACAGTCACCTCAATGGTAGGGCAACTTCTGACTCATTGCGGACAATCGGTGGCCGTTGGCGGCAATCTGGGGACTCCCGCGCTGGAGTTACTCGACTCCTCGATCGATATTGCAGTGTTGGAACTATCCTCTTTTCAGCTTGAGCGCGCTGGCAAGTTAAATCTTGCAGCGGCGACCGTATTGAACTTATCCGAGGATCATCTAGATCGTCACCAGACCATGCCGCTTTACCACTTGGCAAAACACCGTATCTTTTTGGGTGCTGAAGCTGTTGTCGTCAATTGCCAGGACCCGTTGACGTTACCGATCAATGCGGGGAGTGCGACGCTAGTAGCGTGGCGGCTGTGCGATCCCGACTTCAATCAGTTTGGTTTGAGGGAAGTCGATGGAGAGGACTGGATTTGCTTCGGCTTTGAGCCACTTGCTCGCCGAAAGGATATTCCACTAGTCGGTGAGCACAATGTCGCCAATGCAATCGTATCTCTTAGTATCGGCCACGCGCTTGGCTTTCCATTGTCTAATTTGGTCAGTGGACTCGCACACTTAACAGGGCTGCCCCATCGTTGCGAGCGAGTTGCCGACTTAGATGGTGTAATTTTTGTTGACGATAGCAAAGCCACCAATACTGCGGCGACTTGCTCTGCTATTGCGGGCATTAAGAACGGTCGTAATCTAGTTCTGATTGCTGGTGGACAGGGTAAAAATCAGGACTTTTCCGTATTACGAGACCCTATCACTCGCTTCTGCAAGCAAGTCATTCTGATGGGGGAGGCAGCGTCTGAGATCGCAGGCGCCTTGTCACCAAACACAGTTGTCACTCGAGCAAATAGCATGTCCGAAGCGGTGGATCAGGCGATGGTCGCGGCTAGCTCCGGAGATGCAGTGCTGCTGTCACCCGCTTGTGCCAGTTTCGATATGTTTGAGAATTATGAGGAGCGCGGGCGAGCCTTCCAAGCGAGTATTACCGCGATGATTGGAGGGACGACTTCGTGAATCGCCAGTCACGCCAATCCCTTGATACTACGTTGCTGTGGTTAGCGCTGGCGCTTATGGCGATCGGGTTGGTGGCCATTAGCTCGGCATCGGTAAGCCACGCTGAACATCTCTATGGCAACCCGTGGCGGCAAACGCTAAGACACATGATGTATCTGTCGATTGGGTTTATCTGTGCGAGTGTCGCGTTTTTTACCCCGCTGTCGGTATGGCGTAAAGCGTCACCTTGGCTATTGCTCCTCGCCATAGGTTTGTTGGTGGCTGTCTTGGTACCCGGCGTGGGTCGCATGGTCAATGGGAGCCAGCGCTGGCTACCGCTCGGTCCGATTAATTTTCAGCCCTCTGAATTCGCGAAATTAGCAATGGTGGTGTGGCTCTCGGGCTTTTTGGTTCGTCAAGGTGATCAGGTGAGAGAGTCATGGAAGGGTCTAGCTAAACCAATCGCCGTCCTTCTCTTCTTGGCGCTACTCCTGCTTGCCGAGCCTGATTTTGGTGCGACGGTAATCCTTTTGGGCACAGCCTTCGGACTACTGTTTATGGCAGGGGTGAGACTAGTTTACGTGCTCGGCTTGGTGGCTCTTGCATTGGGAAGCATGGTGGCAATGGTCTACGCCGCGCCCTATCGGATGCAGCGATTGATGGCGTATCAGGACCCCTGGGCGGATCCATTCGGTAGTGGTTTTCAATTGATTCAATCCCTCATTGCTTATGGCCGGGGCGAGTGGTTCGGGGTGGGTCTGGGCAACAGCATTCAGAAGTTATTTTATCTACCCGAAGCCCATACCGACTTTGTGTTCTCTATCTGGGCTGAGGAAACCGGTCTCGTCGGTGCGGTCGCAGTGATCGCAATCTTTGCGGCTCTGGTCGCTCGCATCATGTGGATTGGTTACCAAGCGCTCGGCCAGAATAGAATCTTTGAAGGTTATCTTTGCTTCGGCTTCGCCCTTATTTTTGCCGGGCAGGCTTTTGTCAACATGGGTGTGAGTTCGGGGTTGTTGCCGACCAAAGGTCTGACACTGCCATTTATCAGCTATGGCGGCTCAAGTTTGATTGTCAGCTGCATGATGCTCGGCATATTGCTCCGCGTCGAAAAAGATCGTGAGCCTACAAGCAAGCGACGGGTGAGGAGGAAACGTGTCGAAGCGTAAACCTCTAAAAGCGCTTGTCATGGCCGGTGGTACCGGCGGACATGTTTATCCGGCACTGGCAACGGCGGAGGTGCTCCGCGAGCGCGGCATAGTCGTTGAATGGGTGGGGACTAACCGCGGCATCGAGGCTAGGGTAGCACCATCCCATGGCTACAAATTACATGCACTGGTGACCCGTGGTTTGCGCGGTAAAGGTCTTGTCAGTCGAATTCAAGGTCTCGTGTCGTTACTGATGGCGGCACTGCAATCTTTTTGGATTCTGCTCAACTACCGTCCGCAGGTCGTCATTGGCTTTGGCGGCTACGCCGCAGGCCCGGCGGGTCTGGTTGCATCGGTCCTACGAATACCTCTGGTTATCCACGAGCAGAATGCAGTGGCTGGCACCACCAACCGGTTGCTAGCTAAGCGCGCGCGTCGAGTGCTCGCTGGCTTCGAGGGTGCATTCTCCGAGGATGTGCCGGTGGCCGTCACCGGTAACCCACTGCGCGCTGATATCGCAACCGTCGGCGCCAGCGTGCCCGATAGCCTGAACTTCTCATCGGAGCGACCACTGCGGCTATTGATACTAGGTGGTAGTCAGGGCGCTTTGGCGCTCAACCAGTTGTGCCCAGCTGCGATAGCCACACTCAGTGCTCTGGATCGGGCGGTCATTCATGTGATCCACCAGTGTGGCGATCGTCATGCTGATACGACCGAGGCGTTCTGGGGTGAGACAAGTATTGCGCAGCTTGAGATACGGCCTTTTATCGACGACATGGCGAGTACTTACGAGTGGGCTGATATGGCTATCTGTCGCGCGGGCGCATTGACTGTCAGCGAAGTAGCCGTGACGGCGACACCTGCGCTTTTGATTCCTCTGCCAAATGCTATCGACAACCATCAGTTACACAATGCCCAGGCGCTCGAGGGTGCTGGTGGCGCTAGGGTGCTTCAGCAACACTCATTAACAGCTGAATCCTTGGCCGAGCAAGTTTCGGAATTTATTCGGCATCCAGCGCTTCTCAGCGCCATGTCGACTGCGGCCCACGCTTGGTCAAAGCCGACGGCAACCGATCGCGTGGCCGAGATTGTGATGGAGGCTGTTTAAGATGGCGCCGCCCGTACTGACACGTGAGCCCATGATGCACCGAATCGGTCGGGTGCATTTTGTGGGTATTGGTGGCTCGGGAATGAGCGGTATTGCTGAGGTGCTGGCTGGGCTCAATTACCGGGTGACTGGCTCAGACATTAATGAGAGTAGCGTAATTGATCGGCTTCGTACCTTGGGTGTTGAAGTGCAGATAGGTCATAGCGCAGCCAATATAGAGGGATCAGATGTTCTCGTCGTGTCCTCCGCGGTGAATGAGACAAACCCCGAGGTAGCAGCGGCAAGAGCGATGCGCATTCCGGTGGTGCCTCGGGCAGAAATGCTCGCTGAACTAATGCGTTACCGCTTTAGTATCGCCGTGGCGGGCACGCATGGTAAGACCACCACAACCAGCATGATTGCATCCGTGATGGCGGCGGCAAACTTAGATCCAACTTTTGTTGTCGGCGGCGTTTTAAATAGCGTGGGTACCAATGCCGCACTGGGGTCCAGCGACTATCTTGTTGTTGAAGCTGATGAGAGTGATGCATCGTTTCTTCACTTGCTGCCTATGATGTCGGTGATTACCAACGTAGAGCCCGACCACATGGAGCACTACGAGGGCGACGTTAAGAACTATCATCAGGCGTTCATCGATTTTGTACAGAATTTGCCGTTCTATGGCGTCGCGATTGCCTGCCTCGATGACGCGGGGGTACGTGAGTTAATTCCGCAGTTGACCCGACAGGTCATCACTTACGGGGTGTCGACAGCCGCCGACTTCCGCTTAAACACCCTGGGCTTTGCTGACGGTATTAGTAGCTTTAGCGTGAGCCGACCGGGTAAAGATAATGACTTGCTAATCGATTTGCCAATGCCGGGCGCCCACAACGCACTTAATGCGCTGGCTGCCGTAGCCGTTTGTTCCGAATTGGGTGTGGCCGATTCGCACATCAAGCAGGGCTTGGGTGCCTTCGCCGGTGTTGGGCGTCGCTTCAGTTTGTTGGGTCAGCTGAGTTGGAATGGTGGTCAGGCGACCTTACTCGACGACTACGGGCATCATCCTACTGAGCTGCGGGCGACCATATTAGCAGCACGTCAGGCATACCCGATCAATCGTCTGGTGATGGTCTTTCAGCCGCACCGCTTCACTCGCACTCGAGATTGTTACGACGATTTTGTCGAAGTGTTGTCGGAAGTCGATGCGCTGGTGTTGCTCGATGTCTATTCAGCAGGCGAGGATGAAATTGCGTCGGCCGACAGTCGCTCTTTGGCGCGATCAATCCGTCAGTCCAGCAACTTAGACCCTGTGCATCTTTCGAACTCCGCTCTACTGGCCGAGAGACTTCAGCATATTTTGCAGGATGGTGACCTGTTGTTGATGCAGGGTGCAGGTAATATCGGCCGGTTATCCAAGCAGCTCGCCTCCTCGAACAATCTGGAGGCTCTGCTATGACCTCTGTCGATTTTCGTCATATGGACGTGACCGTGCTTTATGGCGGCACCTCAGCGGAGCGCGAAATTTCACTGCGGAGCGGCGCTGCAGTGGCCAACAGCTTGGAGCAAGCGGGTGCGAGGGTAAGACACGTCGATCCAGCGGCGGCCAATTGGTTGAGTCAATTATCGTCGGATACGTTTGTGTTCAATATGTTGCACGGTGTTGGCGGCGAGGATGGCAGTGTGCAAGGAGCCCTGGACACTGTGGGCATTCGCTATTCAGGCTCGGGCGTATTGGGTAGTGCGATCGCCATGCACAAAGATAAAACCAAGCGCATATGGCAAGCCCGCGGTCTACCCACACCAAAGTTCGTAATGCTCGAGGCGGAGACCGACAGCGCTTCGGTGATAGAAGACTTGGGACCGGTGTTCGTAAAACCGGTCGCTGAGGGGTCGTCGTTCGGCTTGGCCACGGCCGATGCTGCAGATGATCTAGAGCGCGCTCGCGCCGCAGCTGCAGAGAATGCAATGCCTCTGATGGCTGAGTCACGGATTGTCGGTGACGAGCTAACAGTTGCAATTCTAGGAGATCGGGCACTACCCGCTATCCAGATTGTTCCTCAGGGTGGTTATTACGATTTCGACGCGAAATATGTATCAGGCACAACCGAGTTTATTTGTCCCGCACCTCTTTTACCCAATGACACTAGTCAACTCGAAACGCTGGCGCTGGCTGCCTTTAAGGCCGTGGGTGCCCATGGTTGGGGCAGGGTAGACCTCATGCGAGATGACAGTAGCTGGTGGTTGCTAGAAGTCAATACGGTGCCTGGAATGACCGAGACGAGCTTGGTTCCTAAGGCGGCCGCTGCCGCGGGCATGAGCTTTGAGGACCTTTTAGCAGAAATCTACTTAAGTAGTGAGGCTCGCTATGGCTGCTAAACCACGCAAAGAGAAAACAGTTGTGCGTAGCAAAGCGCCATCATCACAGGGTCGATCTTGGCTACGGGCGCTGCAGCGCGCGATGGCGATTGCTGGCGTCATCGTGATGGCAGGTGTGACCGGTGTTTTTGTGACTTATCTGATGTCGCTGCCGGTTGAAGAGATTGTCATCCGTGGTGACTTGAAACATGTTAAGCGCGATGACATCTCGGTCATTATCGAGCCGCGTGTCGAGCGAGGATTTCTACGGACCGATATTCAGCGAATTAGTGATGATCTCGAGCGCCTCGCCTGGATCGAGCGTGCCGATGTGCGCCGACGCTGGCCCGGTACTGTGCTGGTCATCGTCTCTGAAGAGCAGCCTATTGCTCGCTGGGGGGAGGTCGGCTACCTCAACGCTCGTGGCGATATTTTCTACGGCGACGTGCTCCCCGAGTATCAGCAAATGCCCCAGCTCTGGAGTGACAGGCGATCGCCGGGCGCTTTGGTTGAGCGCTATCAACTCCTCCAGACCGTTCTGATGAGCGAAGAGATGTCGGTAGCAGGGCTTCAACAAGACCAGCTAGGGCAGTTATCCGCTTTTTTATCCAACGGGATGGAGGTGCAGTTCGGTGATCGCGATTTCGCTGTTCGCGTGTCTCGATTCATTCGTTTAATTCGTGGCGATTTGCGTAACGAGCAGATCGCCAAAATCGATTTGCGCTACGAGCAGGGGGCTGCGGTCCTGCCTGCTTCTGAGAAATGGGCTCGAGCGTCAGCCGTGCGCTCACAAGGGGGCAGTTATGGCAGCAACTGAAGAAAGGCAGATGATCGTCGGACTCGATATTGGGACGTCAAAAGTCGTCGCCGTTGTTGGTGAAATTGACAGCAACGGTAGCATCGAGGTCGTTGGGATTGGCTCTCATCCATCGCGAGGCTTGAAGAAGGGCGTCGTTGTTAATATCGAGTCAACTGTCAATGCAATTCAACGCGCTATCGAGGAAGCAGAACTCATGGCGGGCTGCCAGATCCACTCGGTTTACGTTGGTATCGCCGGCAGCCACATCCGATCGATGAACTCCCACGGCATCGTGGCGATCAAAGATCGCGAGGTACAGCGTGCCGATGTTGAGCGTGTCATCGACGCCGCACAGGCGGTGGCGATCCCAGCAGATCAGAAGATACTTCACGTATTGCCGCAGGAGTATGTGATTGATAGCCAAGGGGGCATCCGAGAGCCTCTTGGCATGTCGGGTGTGCGCCTCGAAGCCAAGGTTCACTTGGTCACATGCGCTGAGACGGCCGCGCAAAATATCGAAAAATGCGTTGAACGCTGCGGCTTGGCAGTCGACGGCATCATTCTTGAGCAACTCGCCTCGAGTTATGCCGTGATCACTGAAGATGAGCGTGATCTCGGTGTGTGTATGGTCGATATCGGTGGTGGCACATCAGATATTGCCATCTTCACCGAGGGTTCAATCCGTCACACCGGAGTCATTCCCGTCGCTGGTGATCAGGTAACGAACGATATCGCGATGGCGTTGCGAACACCGACCCAGCATGCCGAGGAGATCAAGATCCGCTACGCCTGCGCGTTAGCGCAATTAACCGGACCTGAGGAGACCATCAAGGTGCCTAGCGTGGGTGATCGACCGCCTCGCGACCTATCGCGGCAGTCCTTGGCCGAAGTGGTTGAGCCGCGCTACGACGAACTATTCACGTTGATCCAAGGAGAAATCCGAAAGTCTGGTTTTGAGGAGCTGGTGCCAGCGGGGGTCATCTTGACAGGCGGTACGTCGAAGATGGAAGGCGTCGTAGAGCTTGCTGAAGAGATTTTCCATATGCCGGTTCGGATCGGCGCGCCGCAATACGCTCGCGGCATGAACGACATTATTCGCAACCCGATTTATGCAACAGCTGTTGGGCTATTGGTATCGGGTGCAAAAGAACTTCAGGAGGGGGCACAGCTCGCTGTGGACCGTCAATCGAAGGCGGGCAATGTGCTCGGTGGTTTACGCGACTGGTTGGGTCGCAACTTTTGATTTTACAGGGGAGTAACCGGCTTGCCGGTAAACATAACGGGGAGAAAGACTATGTTTGAACTCGTAGATAACGCACCGCAGAACGCGGTAATCAAGGTGATCGGCGTCGGTGGCGGAGGCGGAAACGCGGTTCGTCACATGATTGAGCATGACGTGGACGGTGTGGATTTCATCTGTGCTAACACTGACGCTCAGGCGTTGGCAGATATCGATTCGAAAACCATTCTTCAGCTTGGGAATGACATTACTAAGGGGCTTGGCGCTGGTTCAAACCCTGAGGTGGGTCGCGCGGCCGCTCTGGAAGATCGTGATCGAATTGCCGAGGCGCTGTTTGGTGCCGATATGGTGTTTGTGACGGCTGGTATGGGCGGTGGTACCGGTACTGGTGCAGCACCCATCGTTGCCGAAATCGCCCGCGACATGGGTATTTTGACAGTCGCAGTGGTGACACGGCCGTTCAGCTTCGAAGGCAAGAAGCGGCTGGCTATTGCCGAGCAGGGTCTCAAGGAGCTGGAGCAGCATGTTGATTCCTTAATTACCGTACCCAACGAGAAATTGTTGGAGGTCATGGGTAAGAGTACTAGTCTTCTGCACGCTTTCAAGGAAGCCAACAATGTCCTTTTCGGCGCGGTGCAGGGGATTGCGGACCTTATCATCCGTCCCGGCATGATCAACGTCGACTTTGCGGACGTGAAAACGGTCATGTCCGAGATGGGATCGGCGATGATGGGAACGGGTTCGGCAAGCGGTGAAGGTCGAGCACGAGAGGCTGCGGAGCGCGCGATTAACAGTCCATTGCTCGATGATATTGACCTCAGCGGTGCCAAAGGCCTTCTTGTGAATATCACCGCGGGTTTAGATCTCTCTCTCGGTGAGTTCTCCGAGGTCGGTGAAACGATTGAGGAAATAGCCTGTGATGATGCGACCGTGGTGGTGGGTACGGTTATCGATCCGGAAATGACTGACGAGTTGAAGGTGACGGTTGTGGCGACCGGTTTGGGTGTGGAACAGCATCGGACTGTCTTGAAAAAAGTCGAACCTGTCGCACCACTGCGGGCTTCACAATCGACGTCGGCGGCTTACGAAGGGTATGATTTGCCCCCACAAACGCGCCAGCGAATTGCGGTTGGCAGTGATGCCATGTCAGCTGAGTCCAATGAAGAGGAAGGGTATTTCGATATACCTGCCTTTCTTCGTAAGCAGGCGGACTGATCTTGTTGGTCAGAACAAAAGGAGTTGTGCTTGGCTCGCTGTGAGTGGTGGGTGCCCGAGCGTTGAATAGATGATACGACAGCGTACATTGCGAAACTCGATCAAGGCGACCGGTATCGGTCTCCACACTGGCGAGAAGGTTTTATTGACTTTGTCTCCCGCGCCAGTGGATACGGGTATCGTTTTCCGTCGCACCGACCTGAATCCTGTCGTCGAGATCCCCGCTCGAGCGGATCTCGTCGGTGAGACGACGATGTCGACCTGTCTTATTCAAGGTGAGACCAGGGTCTCCACCGTAGAGCATCTCTTGTCAGCGATCGCCGGCCTTGGCGTCGATAATGCTTTTGTCGACGTCACTGCGCCAGAGATTCCGATAATGGATGGCAGTGCCGCGCCTTTTGTCTTTCTCTTACAGTCAGCAGGCATCACCGAGCAGCCGGCAGCCAAAAAATTTATCCGAGTCAAGAAGCGGGTTGAGGTGAAAGATGGCGATAAAGAGGCGACCTTTTTACCATTAGAGGGTTTCAAGATTTCCTTTGGGATCGATTTTGACCACCCGGTTTTTAAACACCGCGCTGCGCGCACTGAAATTGATTTCTCGACCACCTCGTTTGTTCGTGAAGTAAGCCGCGCCAGAACCTTTGGTTTTGTCGAGGAGATCGACTATCTGCGATCCAAGGGGCTCGCCCGTGGTGGCAGCATGGAAAACGCGGTGGTGATCGATGACCACCGTGTATTGAATAGCGATGGACTTCGCTACGATGACGAATTCGTAAAGCACAAAGTCCTCGACGCCATTGGTGATCTTTATCTCTTGGGCTATAGCCTGATCGGCGAGTATCAAGCTTACAAATCGGGTCATGCGCTCAATAACCAAGCATTACGCGCGTTAATTGCTGATAAAGATGCGTGGGAGATGGTGACTTTTGACGATGTGGCCGACGCGCCAATTTCCTATACGCAGCCCTTTCTAACCTACGCTCCTGCTTAAAGCGTTCCTAACCCCACTGAGCGCTTGAAAACTTTTTCTAAAGAGCCAAGTCTGGCATAGTGGCACCGTTGACTTAATTGGCGCCGCTCGCTTGAAATTTATAGTGCTCAACAGCTCGGGTCCCTCCAAAACTATCGAAATTGGTCGATGGTCGAAGGTCGTGTTATCCGCAGTCTTGATCGGCATCCCTGTCGGGTTCGCCGGGTTGAGCTATGAGCTAGGTATCCGCAAAGGAGTCGCGAAGGCCGAAACGGCAGAAGAAACACAGGCGACGGAAGACGCGAAAGAGCGAGCGGAAGCGCTTGCGGATATGGCGGGTGCAGCGCAGAAGCGCCTAGAGTCGATGTCGTTACTCCTTGCCGAGTTGCAAGGGCGCATGACGCGGCTTGATGCCATGGGTATGTATTTGACCGATATCGCGGGTCTTGAATCGGGTGAATTTGATTTCACCATGGCGCCTGCATTGGGTGGCCCAATATCTGTGCCAACAGTCCCTGATAGCGATATGGTGCCGCTATTCGAGAGCGAAGCACTGGCCCTGAGCAGAGCGCTAGATGACCGCGAAGTTCAGTTAGATATCTTGTCGGATCTGATTCAAGGTGAGCAGGTTCGCAACGACGCAACGCCCGCCGGGCGTCCTGTTTTGTCTGGCTGGTTGTCATCGAATTACGGTAGTCGACTCGACCCCTTTACCGGCAAGCGTGCTTGGCACAACGGTGTCGATTTCGCGGGTCGAGAAGGCTCAGACATTGTCGCGGTAGCTAGTGGTGTCGTGAGTTGGAGCGGCGAGCGCTATGGCTACGGCAAAATGGTTGAAGTAGCACACGGTGAAGGCGTCATCACACGCTACGCCCACAACCAAGAAAATACTGTCAAGGTTGGGGATATGGTCCGTCGGGGCGAGGTGATTGCGCTGATGGGTAATAGTGGTCGCTCTACTGGCCCTCACGTGCATTTTGAAGTATTCAAAAACGGCCGTCCGGTCGATCCTGCCAGCTATCTCAGGCGAACGCCTAATTAAGACTGCTTCTGTCCTCTGGCGACGTGGCTCGCCAACCCCTTATTGATCACAATAAAGCAGTAACAATCAGACTATTTTTGGAAAAATCATGGCTAATCCGCTGAAGGTGATATTTGGCTCGCGAAACGATCGTGTGCTCAGACGAATCAACAAAACCGTTAAGAAAATAAAAGCACTCGAGGAGGGTTTGCAGTCCTTAGATGATGCTTCCCTGGCTGCCAAAACCGATGAATTCAGACAGCGGGTATCTGATGGCGAAACACTAGACGCCATACTGCCTGAGGCCTTTGCCGTGGTTCGTGAGGCAAGCGTGCGAACCATGGGTATGCGTCACTTCGATGTGCAAATGATCGGTGGTGTTGTTCTGCACGAGGGTAACGTCGCAGAGATGCGAACCGGTGAGGGTAAAACCCTGGTTGCAACGTTACCTGCCTACCTAAATACCCTAGCGGGCAACATGGTTCACCTGGTGACCGTAAACGATTACCTCGCAAGCCGCGATGCAGCCTGGATGGGGCCGATATATGAATTCTTGGGGCTGAAAGTGGGTGTTGTGAAAGCGGGCCAAAGCCAGGAAGAAAAACGCGAGGCCTACAGCGGCGATATCGTCTATGGGACCAACAATGAGTTTGGTTTCGATTACCTCCGAGACAACATGGCCTTCAGCGCAGCTGACAAATTACAAGGCAAGCTCGCCTTCGCCATTGTCGATGAGGTGGATTCGATTCTCATCGATGAGGCGCGAACACCACTAATCATCTCGGGCGCTGCCGAAGACAGCTCCGAGCTGTATAAAAAGATCAACAAACTCATTCCCAAGCTGAGTGCGCAAACCGAAGAGGCCGAGGGTCATTTTTCAATCGATGAGAAACAGCGCTCCATTGAGTTAACCGAAGAGGGGCACGAGCTGATCGAGGGGTTGTTGATCGATGAGGACTTGCTGAATGCAGACGATTCGCTGTATGCATCGACTAATCTTGGACTTTTACACCACGTGAATTCGGCGCTTCGAGCGCACTCTCTGTTCCATAAAAACGTGGAATATATCGTCCAGCAGGGGCAGGTGGTTTTGATCGATGAGCACACCGGTCGAACCATGCCCGGACGACGTTTATCTGAGGGCTTGCACCAGGCGATCGAAGCCAAGGAAGGGGTCAATATCCAGCACGAGAGTCAGACGTTGGCGTCCACCACTTTCCAGAACTACTTTCGTCTTTACGACAAGTTGAGTGGCATGACAGGTACCGCCGATACAGAGGCTTTCGAGTTTCGTCAGATTTACGGGCTGGAGTGTGTGGTGATCCCCACCAATATCCCGATGCAGCGTAAAGATATGAACGATTTGGTTTATATGACGCAGGAGGAGAAGCTCGAAGCGATCGTGGAAGAAACCAAGCAATTTATTGAGAAGCAGGCGCCTGTTCTGGTAGGTACAGCATCGGTAGAAACATCGGAAGAGCTATCGGAATACTTCAAAAAAGTGGGCATTGAGCACAAGGTGTTGAATGCGAAATACCACGAGCAAGAAGCCGAGATCATCGCGCAGGCAGGTAGGCCTGGCGTGGTGACCATTGCTACCAATATGGCGGGTCGCGGCACGGATATTGTGCTGGGTGGCAATCTCGAGGCCGAACTCAAAACGGTTGAAGATGAAAGTCAGCATGATGCAGTGAGAGCGGCCTGGCAGGAGCGGCATCAAACAGTGCTCGATGCAGGTGGCCTCCATATTTTAGGTACCGAGCGTCACGAATCCCGGCGGATCGATAATCAGTTGCGCGGTCGTGCAGGACGACAGGGTGACCCGGGTGCCTCGCGCTTTTACATCTCCATCGAAGACAACCTAATGCGCATTTTCATGGGCAACATGGCAGGTGTCATGCAGCGCGTCGGTATGGAGCGAGGTGAAGCCATCGAGAGTGGCATGGTCACGAAATCGATCGAGCGTGCACAGCGAAAGGTCGAAGGCCGTAATTTCGATATTCGTAAGCAGTTACTCGAGTACGACGATGTCGCCAATGACCAGCGTCAGATTGTCTACAGCCAGCGAGATCAATTGTTGTCCGGTGAGGACATTGGCGAGATGGTCACAGCGATTCGCGCTGACGTCTTGCACGGTGCTGTCGACGGTTATATCCCACCGATGAGTGTGGAAGAGCAGTGGGATATCGAAGGACTCGAGGCCCATTTACAAAGCGAGTTCGGACTTACCATGCCTGTAACGCAATGGCTGGAGGAAGATGATTCGCTACATGAGGAATCGTTGCGCAATCGGATAGTCGATAGCGCGCAGTCCGCCTACGACGAGAAAGGCGAAGGCGTGGGCGATGCCATGCGGGAAATTGAAAAGCAGGTGATGCTTCAGGTGCTTGATGGCCTTTGGAAAGAGCACTTGCAGACTATGGATCAGTTGCGACAGGGAATTCATCTACGCGCCTATGCCAACAAGAATCCAAAGCAGGAGTACAAGCGAGAGGCTTTTGAGCTCTTTCAGGGCTTACTCGAGCGATTGAAGCACGACGTGATCAGAATTCTGAGTCAGCTACAAATCAAACGTCAGGATGAGGCGGAAGAGATTGAGCGTCAGCGCCGCGAGCAAGCCGCCAAGCAAGAGTTGGCCTTTCAGCACGCGCATGTATCAGCGGTACCCACTGAAAGTACAGACGCCGAAGAGAAAGCCTCAGAGCCACAGCAACCTGTTGTGCGCAGTGGTGCCAAGGTCGGACGAAATGATCCCTGCCCCTGTGGCAGCGGTAAGAAATATAAGCAATGCCACGGAGCGCTCAGCTAGCTATGAGCACCCTTACAGTTGATGGCGTGAGGTTGGGTGTTGCTCAAGCGGGTATCAAGTACCCGAATAAAGATGATCTGACGCTGATCGAGCTATGTGAGGGCAGTACAACGGCCGCTGTTTTTACTCAAAACGCGTTTCGTGCAGCCCCCGTCGTCGTGGCTGAGCAGCACCTCCAACAATCGGTTCGCTACCTGTTGATTAACTCCGGCAACGCCAATGCGGGAACAGGTACCCCGGGCTTGGCGGCGGCAAAGGATACCTGTGCGTCAGTAGCCAGCCAGTTTGATGTGGACGTGGACACGGTTTTACCATTTTCCACCGGTGTCATCGGTGAGGTACTACCCGCTGATGTTATCGCGAAAGCCATCCCGCAGTGTGCTGAAAATTTGTCAGCTAGTGGGTGGGATAGGGCGGCAGGCGCTATTTTGACGACTGATACCCGATCGAAGCTGCGGTCCAAGACAGTCGAGTCGGAGGGTCACAGCTGCGTGATTGTCGGTATGAGCAAAGGCTCTGGAATGATCCAGCCCAATATGGCGACCATGCTGGGCTTTGTCGCCACAAACGCAACGATTGATAAGGGCCTGCTGCAGACTTTTTTAACTACAGCTGTTGACCAGAGTTTTAATCGAATCACAGTCGATGGCGATACCAGCACCAACGATGCGGTGACCTTGAGTGCCACTGGGCGCTCTTCTTTTGCTGTCAATGACATTACGAGCGCTGATGCAAAGGCATTTCAGCAGGCATTGAACGAGCTATGTCTAGAACTTGCTCAGGACATCATCCGCGATGGTGAAGGGGCCACCAAGTTTATTGAGATCGCTGTATCGGAAGCAGAGAGCAGTGCCGAGGCTGATGGTGTGGCAAGAACGATTGCGCACTCGCCTCTGGTAAAGACTGCTTTGTTTGCCTCCGACCCTAACTGGGGACGCATTCTGGCCGCGATTGGTCGAGCAGGTGTGGTGGGCCTTGATGTCGATGCGGTCTCATTGTCGATTAATGGTGTCCTGATTGCGGAGAACGGCGCACGAGCCTCTAGCTATTCCGAAGAAGCTGGTGTTCAAGCGATGGCTTCCTCTGATCTTCTGATTGAGGTTGTGCTCAACCGTGGTACCGAGGGCGCCGTAGTGTGGACAACCGATTTTTCCTACGACTACGTCAAGATCAACGCTGAATATCGGACGTGACTCAAACGATTATCCATGTCGCAGTGGGTGTCATTATTGATGATAGTGGGCACGTGCTGTTGGGTCGCCGGCTGAAAGGGACACATCTAGCCGGCTACTGGGAGTTCCCGGGCGGCAAGGTCGAGCCCGACGAAACCGTTTTGCAGGCTTTGGATCGAGAATTAAAAGAAGAGCTCGATATTCGAATCGTGGCTACATCGCCATTGATTGACGTCAAGCATGATTATGGTGATAAGCAGGTGTGGCTTGATGTGCACCGGGTGCTTGAATGGCGAGGCACAGCAAAAGGCGTTGAAGGTCAGCCACTAGCCTGGGTCGGTATCGACTCGCTTGATGAGTTTGAGGTGCCGGATGCGAATGCACCGATTATGGCCGAGGTCAGGAAACTACTAACTACCGTCTAGTTACCCGCTTGCGCTCGATCGAGCAGCCGTTCATGCAGGGCCTCTACTTCAGCGTGCAATGCTTCGAGAGTGCTATCGTTACTGATGGCCTCGTCTGCGCGCGACAGCCGGGTTTGACGATCGAGTTGTGCTGCCATGATTTGTTTTACCAGCGATTCGCTGTTGTCATCGCGACGCATGGTGCGATCGATTTGTACCGCTTCGGGTACGTCCACGACCACCACATAATCAGCAAAGCTGTTTTGACCTGACTCTAACAGGAGCGGAGAGGACAGAACGACATAAGGCGATGTTGCAGCGCTTAATTGATGCGCTATTTCTTCCCTAATCCGGGGGTGGGTGATGCCTTCGAGTACTTGGCGCTGGGAGCTGTCGTTGAAAACAACCTCGCGCAGTGCTGCCCGGTTAAGCGCTCCATCATCGAGCAGGATCTCTGAACCGAAATGCGCAGCAATTTCAGCGAGTGCAGGTGTTCCCGGCTCCACGACTACTCGGGCGGCCTTGTCTGCATCCACAACTACAATGCCTAACGTCTCTAGGTGATCGGTAACCGCCGTTTTACCGCTTCCGATACCACCGGTAATGCCTACGACAAACATCGATCTATACTCCAGTGATCAAGCTTACAAGCAAGTTTGGGAAAAAGAGGTGAAGTAGGCCCGCTCCTGCTAAGAACGGGCCAAACGGCATAGGTGTTTCACGGCCTTGACGGCCAGTAACGATAAGCAAGATACCGACGACAGCGCCTACCAAGGACGAGGCTAGGATTAGGGTTGGGATAGCCCCCATACCAAACCAAGCGCCTAGGGCAGCGAGCAACTTGAAGTCACCGTAGCCCATACCTTCCTTTCCGGTGAGTAGCTTAAAGCCCCAGTAAACCGACCACAGACTCAGATAGCCTGCGACTGCACCTAAAACGGCGCTCTCGAGTGTTGCGTAAGTGCCGCTGAGGTTGAGTAGAAGCCCAATCCAAACCAGGGGTAGCGTCAGGCTATCGGGGAGCAGCTGAGTATCGAGATCGATCGCGGTCAGGCAGATCAGCACTGCGGTAAGAATCATGGCGCCCACCAATGCGTAGCTCACGCCAAATGCCAGGCCGCAGGCTATCCAGATGGCTGCAGTTATTGCCTCGACCATTGGATATCGGACCGAAATCGAGGCGCTACAGTTGGCACACTGACCTCGTAGGGCGAGGAAACTAATGACCGGGATGTTGTGCCAGGGCTTGATGTCACA
Organism: Halieaceae bacterium MED-G27; assembly: GCA_002456975.1. Lineage (GTDB taxonomy): Bacteria > Pseudomonadota > Gammaproteobacteria > Pseudomonadales > Halieaceae > Luminiphilus. The sequence continues at coordinate 84,368 of NTKA01000001.1, read as the reverse complement.
GCCGCAGGCGGGACACTGGGATCCTGGGAATGCAAGAGATAGAGCCTGTTCCCCGGGCTCAGGCTGCCCCAGAATTTCTGCACTGTCTCTACGCCATTCTGACTCCATGATTTTGGGGAGCCGGTGGATGACAACATTAAGAAAACTGCCGACCACCAGCCCAAAAGCCAAGAGTGTGATCGATAGGCCCGGCTGAGCTCTGATCAATTCCTCGAGCGGGTCCATGTTACATAACGGTGCCGAGCATAAAGATCGGCAGATACATGGCTATCATGAGACCACCGATCAAAACGCCTAAGATGGACATGATGAGTGGCTCGATTAATGTGCTGATCGAATCGACCGCATTATCGACTTGTTGTTCAAACTGATCGGCTACCTTCCCAAGCATTTCATCGAGGGTTCCCGATTCCTCACCTATCGTAGTCATTTGCAGCAAAAACATGGGAAACAAGCCAGAGGCTCTAGTAGCCTGATAGAGCGATAAGCCCGAGGTGACATCGTCTCGCATCCGTTTAATGGCTCTGGCATACACAGCGTTACCCGAGGCTGCTGCAGTGGCATCAAGCGCTTCCACCAAGGGGACTCCGGCGGCGAAAGTAGTGGATAGGGTTCTTGAGTAGCGCGCAATAACCGAGTCTTTAACAATCTCTCCAAAGAGCGGCGCCTTAAGCAACAATGCATCGATTCTGTCGCTGAAGGCCTGTGAGGTGCGCATCAGCCGGTTGAATAAGAATATCGAGCCGCCCATGCCCCCCAAGATTAGTAACCACCATTCTTGTACCGACTCTGATATGGCGACGACCAACTGAGTAAACGCGGGCAGGTCGGAGCCAAAGCTCTCGAAAGTCACGGCAAATTGAGGTACTACGTTGATAAGCAAAATCCCGGTAACTACCACTGCAACCACCATGGTGGCTATCGGATACGTCAAAGCCTTTTTGATCTTAGCTTTCAGCGCCTCAGTTTTTTCCTTGTAGATAGCAATTCGATCGAGCATGACCTCTAAAGTGCCCGAATTTTCGCCCGCGGAAATTAAGCTGCAATACAGGTCGTCAAAGTACTTATCGTGCTTGCTCATCGAGAGTGCCACTGGAGCGCCGCCCGACACATCATTTCGTATTTGCCTGATGAGGTCTTTCATAGGGGCTTTATCGGTGCCCTCCATGACGATATCTATTCCTTGCACCATCGTTACACCGGCCTTGCTCATGGTCGCTAGTTGACGCGTGAAGACTGCGATATCAGCGGGCTTGATGGCCTGACCAAAGCTAAACAGCGGCTGTGGCTTCTTTCTGACCCTCTTTGCCTTGATGCCTTGGCGCCTAAGCTGGGCTTTAGCAATGGTGACACTCGGTGCGTTTATTTCACCCTGCGCACTTCTGCCGGTACGGTCGCTGCCAGACCAGACAAATGTAATCTCACTGCCCGCCATCGATGCCCCCCCCTGCAAGCTAGATTTCCCCTAGACCCAATTTATTGCCTATCAGTCAACAGTGACTCGTGTCACCTCGTCGAGCCCTATAATACCCGCCGCACATTTCTTGAGTGCTGCTGCTCTAAGGCTGTAGAAGCCGGCGTCCCGCGCAGTCTTCTCAAGCGTGGTTGTATTCGCGCCATCCATAATGACCGACGATATCTCTTTGGTTATCGCGACAACCTCATAGATGCCAACTCGCCCGCTGTAGCCTTTGCGACATTGGTTACAACCAACGGGCTTTTTGATGGTGGCATTTGCTAATAACTCGTCAGTGAAGCCAAGTTCACGAAGCGCCTCTGTCGGCACGTTGGTTTCATCCTCAGCGCAATTTTCACAGAGTCGTCTTGCGAGTCGTTGCGCAATGATAAGCGATACTGAGGACGCGATATTGTAGGCCGGTATTCCCATGTTGAGCAGTCGATTGATGGTCTCGGGCGCGCTATTGGTATGCAGCGCGGAGAGGACTAGGTGACCTGTTTGAGCTGCTTTAACCGCGATTTCAGCGGTCTCTAAGTCTCGGATTTCTCCGACCATCAAAATATCCGGATCCTGACGCAAAAATGACCTCAACACTTGTGCAAAGTTCAAGCCCACTTTGGGATTAACGTGAACCTGGTTAACGCCTTCCATGTTGATTTCTACCGGATCTTCCGCGGTAGAAATGTTGCGCTCGGGCTCATTCAGAATGTCGAGCCCCGTGTAGAGCGATACCGTTTTCCCAGAACCGGTTGGCCCAGTCACCAGGATCATGCCTTGAGGTTTTTCAAGTGCACTGAGATATAGTGTCTTTTGATCCTCCTCGTATCCCAGCGCATCGATACCCATGCGAGCCGAGTTAGGATCCAGAATTCGCAATACAATTTTCTCCCCGAATAGTGTGGGGAGCGTGCTGACTCGAAAATCGATCGATCGATTCTTTGATAGCTTCAGTTGAATTCGACCATCTTGAGGGGCGCGGCGCTCGGAGATGTCTAAACGGGCCATGACCTTTAGGCGGGCCGCAAGGCGGGGTGATAAGCCCTTCGGTGGACGCACTACCTCACGCAAAATGCCGTCCGAGCGTATTCTAATTCGGTACTCCTTTTCGTATGGCTCGAAATGAATATCGGAGGCCGCCATCTTGATGGCGTCGAATAAAACTTTGTTTACAAACTTTACGATGGGCGCGTCGTCAGCCAGCGAATTAAGATCAAGCTCTTCGGCCTCGTCCTCGACATCCATGTCAGGAAGAAAGTCTTCAGCAGAGGTGAAGTCCTCGATATCGCCATCGAATACTTCATCTTGCTTAGCGATCACATCGTCAATGACTCGGCCAAGTTGCTCGTGATCGACGACGATCGTTTCGGTCGCAATGCCCGTTGCAAACTTAAATTCGTCCACTGCGGGTTTGTTAGTCGGATCCGATAAAGCAATGAAAAGACGATTACCCCGTCTGAATAAAGGTAGCGAACGATGTTTTCGGATTAGGCTTGCCGGTACTAAATGAGTGGCGAACTCTTCGGGCACCATTTGATCAAGATTAAACATGGGTACGCCGTATTCTTCAGAGACAAGGCGGGCTAGCGGCTGACTGGGGACGTGACCTGACTGAACGAGTTCTTCTACTAGGGTGACGCCAGATTCCCTGGCTGTTTTGACAATCTCAGCCGCACTCGCGGCAGACAATAACTGTTCACTGACCAGGCGCTGAGAAAGTCCCGAGTAAGAAATTTGCGCCGTATCAGTCGTTGCTTTGGAGTTCATCGTAAGCGTTTTAACCTGATCGATTGCCTCAAGCCTAACCTGCTTTGCGGCCTATTTACTCGCAGGCCTACATTATCATAGGTGCACATTGATAAAAAAAACCTCGGAAACAATTGTCCGAGGTTTTGAAATGAGGCGAAGCCGGCTGAGGTGCTTTTGCTCAGCCAACCTAACTTTCCTTTCTGCTCAAGTTTACTACTTAGCAAAGTCCGTAGGTTGCCGAGCAGGTGCCTGTTACTGCCCAAGTGAGCGTATTGTTGGCCGCGGTAGGGGTAAGGATATAAGTCGCCCCGTCTACGTCACTTGTACCCGTGGCTGTAATCACCGCCGTGTTTTCTGTTACCGCGAGCGTTGAGACGAATGTGCCTTCAACCGTGTCACCGACCAGAATGCTGACGTTAATATCGTCGACGGCATCACATGATGCGATAGCACCACCGATTTGGTAACAAGAGTCTATGGCGCCACGAACCGCTTGGGTGGCGTTGATAACTTCTGCGAACTTTGCCCTCTTTGTGTAATTGGTGTAAGAGGGCAGAGCTACCGCCACCAGGCTACCAACTATTGCAATTACAATCATTAACTCGATAAGGGTGAAGCCATCTTGCTCTGATCTTTTGGCTAGACTTTGAATTGACATTTTTTCTCCTTTTCGGGCTGAGTGATGTGCCCGCCACTCACTACCTTGCATGTGCCATGCCAATGTCTAGCGAGGTCGTCTAAAAAAGCACAATTCGCTTCTTAAAAACCCCATTTTCGCGCTTATTGCATCATTAGCTTAGTTAAATAGGACTGAGGCTCCGAATGATCGCGAGCCTAAGATTGGCGACTAAGAGATCGCTAGCGCAGATTTTGGCAGATAGTGACAGATTTTGTCAGTTGTGGGCGATGGTTTGCAGAGGTCAAAAAAGGGCTTGAGAGACTTAGTTCGAACTGCTGTCGTTTGATTTAAATAGTTGTCGCATTCTGTGCAGACAAGGTTCTGTGTAGCCACTTGATTCTACCACGCCATCAGTCACTAAGGACAAGGCAGCCTCAAACGCTAAGCTCGGTTTATCTGCAGCGATAAGTGGTCGGTAGCTGGAGTCAATGACATTTTGCTCGTCTACCACCTTTGCCATTTTGGTTAGTGAGGCTGAGACCTGCGATTCTGTGATAATGCCATGATGCAACCAGTTGGCAACGTGCTGGCTCGAAATTCGGAGCGTGGCTCGGTCTTCCATTAGTCCCACGTTATTGATATCAGGCACTTTTGAGCATCCAACGCCTTGATCTACCCAGCGCACGACATAACCCAGAATACCTTGAGCGTTATTGTCGAGCTCGCGCTCGATGTCGTCGGCCGACAATGTGCTGCAGTCGTAAAGAGGTATATCAAGTATGTCCTCGACTTGGCGTCGAGCATTGCCTTCGAGTTCTGCCTGAACTAACTGAACATTCACATCGTGATAGTGGGTAGCATGCAAGGTGGCGGCGGTGGGTGATGGCACCCAAGCGCAATTCGCACCCGCTGTGGGATGACCCAGTTTGGCATCGATCATAGCCTTCATGAGGTCAGGCATGGCCCACATGCCTTTCCCAATTTGGGCTCGCCCGCGAAGGCCACTCGCGAGGCCAACATCAACATTCCAGTCTTCGTAAGCATTGATCCAGAGCGCTTCTTTCATTCGGGTCTTGGGCATCATTGGGCCGGCATGCATGCTGGTGTGGATTTCATCACCGGTGCGATCCAGGAAGCCGGTGTTGATGAACACCACCCGATTGCAGGCTCGGCGGATACACTCGGCGAGGTTAACCGTGGTTCGTCGCTCTTCGTCCATGATCCCCATTTTCAGGGTGTTCTTGGGGAGCTGGAATGCATTTTCTACGGCCGCAAACAAGTCGTCGGTAAAGCTCACCTCATCCGGCCCATGCATCTTTGGTTTAACAATGTAAATCGAGCCCGTCTTGGAGTTTTTGAGCGCGCCATCGCCACGAATATCGTGAAGTGAGCACGCGGTGGTGAACAGCGCGTCCATGATGCCTTCAAATATCTCATCGCCGTCGCTGTCGAGAATGGCTGGGTTGGTCATCAAATGCCCTACATTGCGGACGAACATGACACTGCGCCCAGGCAAGCTGAAGGTCTCGCCATTTGCGTCAATGAACTCGCGATCTGGATTTAAGGTGCGTGTAAGCGTGCTGCCGCCTTTGTTAACGCTCTCTTCGAGATCGCCTTTCATCAGACCCAGCCAGTTTCGATAGACCACAGCCTTATCAGCGGCATCGACGGCGGCGACCGAGTCTTCGCAATCCTGAATCGTGGTCAAGGCAGACTCGAGGTAAACATCTTTTACACCGGCAGCATCGGTACTGCCCACCGAGTGCTCGCGATCGATCTGGATCTCCACGTGGAGGCCGTTGTGCTTGAAGAGCACGCCGCTAGGATCATCGGCATCACCCATGTAACCTGCGAACTGATCAGGCGTTGCTAGCATACTCAAACTGCCATCGATCTGATTAATCACTAGGCCGCCATCGAGCACTGCGTATTGCGCTGCCTTGTTATGGCTGCCATGGGTCAGCGGGAAGTGTTTGTCGAGGAAGCCACGCGCCCAAGCAATAACCTTATCGCCGCGGACAGGGTTATATCTCCCAGCTCGCTCTGCGCCGTCTTCTTCTGAGATGACATCGGTACCGTACAGCGCATCATAGAGACTACCCCAGCGGGCGTTAGCAGCGTTGAGCGCATAGCGCGCGTTCATGACGGGAACTACCAGTTGCGGTCCCGCGACTTGAGCGATTTCTGGATCGACATTCTGTGTGACAACGTTGAATGGCTCAGGCTGTGGTAGGAGATAGCCGATTTCTTCCAAAAATAATTTGTATGCGCTTCGGTCGTAATCAGGACCCGGGTTGGCGCGGTGCCAATCATCGATCTTGGCTTGCATCGAGTCTCTGATGCCTAAAAGCTCCCGATTTCTCGGCGTAAACCGCTCAACGATGTCCGCGAGAGCCTGCCAAAATTGATCGGCGCTGAGACCAGAGCCAGGAACGATTTCCTGTTCGAGTAGGGCATGAATCACAGGATCCACCTGCAAGCCTGAGCATTCGATACGTTTAGTCATAGCAGCACACTACCGATGATAGAAAAGCGCTATTGTGGTGCTCTTTCTGAGTCAGCTGAACGGCTCGGTATTAATGACCGCTATAACTTTCATGGATGATTAGACGCTGGGGTATATGGAATTTTTATGATCCGGCCGCTGTCGTAAACCGCGACACGAGCTCACTGCCTGTGTGCCAGCCGCAGTCGATTAGCGCGTGTGGTAGAGCACATGCGATGGTAGGTCATCGAGTCCTTTGTCGGGTGACAGACTAAAGAGTTGGCCTATGCCCGTTTTACTGGAGTGGGGTGAGTAAATCGGAGTTACGCCCCACCATTAACTTGAGGATATTTTCAAATAACGGCAAATGAACCGCATCGTTTATGTCCCGGGTCATAACGAAGTTCGGGAATGAATGCACGCGGATGAGTGATAGCTGACCGTCCCGCTTTAACAAGGTATCGAGCCCTAAAATGGCGAATTTCTGGCCTTTGCATTCATTGCTGAGAGCCAACAATGCGGGCTGCATAGCTTTGGCCAGCGAAGCAGTACCAGCAAGCAGCGCCTCCGCATGTTCAGTGTCAGTCATGGGCAATACATCGATACCCGAATCGGGCTCGCGATAGCTTTTGTTATCAACCTGACTTGTAAAGTCGGCCTGTGTGGGCACATAGGGTGCGCCGTGGACGAAAACGACGCCATTTTGGAAGGCGTGTAAGCAGCCATCCACCATGACGAGGTAGCAGCGGTAAGTGAACTTACGATTCGCTATGAGCTCAATATTGCTAACACCTGCTTGAACTACGTGATTAGCCGGCAGTGAGGCTGCGAGTAGCACTGCCGTTGGCACGCAGAGTGTGTTGTCCTTGGCTGATCGCATGCGCGACTTAATAAACCAGAGTTGCTGAGGGTCGGGTTGAGTGGTTTTGACGTCCTCGATCGATTCGTACGTTGCGGGTGCGATCGAGGCACATCCGGTTTGTTTCAATAAGCGCGAAAACTCTCGTTGATCAGACAGCGGATTCAGGACGCTTCGACTAGCGGTGCTGTAGATCGGCGCTGAAAATCCCGTCGGTGCCTCAGGGGCCTCGTTATTACCGTAACTATCCCAGTAGCTGACGTGGGCGGCTTCAAGGCTGTCACCGTGTCGGCGCTTGAGGTTGGCGACCGCTTCTTGCCATAGGCCTTCAGCGCGATTACTAATCACGGTCAGCCGATTGGGGACATCTGAGTGCGTGGATGGATCGGCTAACGTCGGTGATTGCGCTTTTGCAGCCGCGCCAGTAGAGAACTTGACCTTCGGAAGATCGTCGTCTGCAGTGATCGAATAGGACTTGCTCGTCTCGCCGTGGCGAAACCACAGGTTGAAGGCCCATTTTTCACCGGCCTCGACGGGCATGCCTGCGTGCAGGCTGAGGGGGTGCGGGCCACTCATGTCCTCGTCGGTGTTGTGAAAGATCACCATGCGGCCGGGTAGTGCTGGGACCTTGATCCCGAGCTTGGGGAATTCGGTACTGCCACCACTTTCGGGCTGATTCAGGTAGACCAAAGCCGTCACCAAGCGTTGTCCACCCCACTTTGCGGCCCGCTGACCCCGCGGCTGACTTAGGTTGAATGCATCGAAATGGGGTCGATACTCCTGGGTGGGGCCGTAGTGGATGATTTGCATCGATTCCGCGTTGGTCAGCGGTAAGCCAACAATATCGGCAAGTCGCTGACCGATCGATTTGACGACATCGTCTTCCTCATATTTCAGCCAATGGTTCGAACCTGTCCGCCCATCGCTCTCGCGATACCCATCATCGAGTACAACACCGGCGCGCTTGATGTGAGGTTTCGCCAGTTCGATGAGATAGAGGCATTCGATAGGCGAGATCACATTATCTCGCACCGCAACAACTGGCTCATTTGAGTACACGGTCGCGGCTTCGTACTGACCTTTGAGTTCAATCGTTTCGCTCATGGCACCGTCCTCGATGATTAAATCGACCGCGCTACTTGCGTAATGAGCTGCCGAATCCAACGATGTCCAGGATTATGCTGAAGAAGCGGGCTCCAGGCCATTTTCAATTCCATTGCGGGCATATCGAAGGGGACATCACGTACAACCACCCTCGGGTTGTCACGCTTTAGATACGTCGCACGAGTCGGTAATGTCGCGATTAGATCATTCTGTTCAGCCAATGTCATTGCCGCTTGGTAGTGCCGGGTAAACACACGAATGCGCCGTTTTTTTCCCAAACTCGCCAAGGTGGAATCTACCCAGCCCAGTCGCTGAACGTCATCGGGGTTAACCCCCACGCCGACGCCCATGCCCGTTTTGCTCACCCAGATATGATCGGCTGCGAGGTAGCTGTCGAGCGTGAAGTTTTCGAGTATTGGATTGTCCGGACTCAATAGGCAGGAAAACGAGTCCTGCCACAATGTGATCTGGTGAAATGACTGAGGCATCTGGTCAAAGCGGTTGATGACTAGATCCACCTTACCGCGCTCTACATCGAGGAAGCTGACATCCGAGGGGTTCATAATATCAAGCGTTACCCCGGGTGCCTGCTCGCGGAGCTCATGGAGCACTGCCGGCAGTAGCGTCGATTCAGCGTAATCGCTTGCCATCAATCGAACCACGCGGTTTTCGCGGGCGGGCATAAACTCGTCAGTTGGCTGCAGAGCTTGGTCAACGCCGGTCAGGATTTCGCGTAATTGTGGCTCGAGCTCTTCTGCTTTTGCCGTGGGCGTCATGCCATCCGAGGTTCGGATGAGGAGTGGGTCGTTGAATACTTCTCGAAGACGCTTGAGTCCGTTACTCATGGCGGGCTGGGATAACCCCAGGCTGTGAGCCGCTTGTGTCACATTGCGTTCGCGCAACAATGCGTCGAGGTAGACCAATAAATTGAGGTCTACGCGATTAAGCCTCGACATGGGGCAAATCCTCGCTAGCACCTTTATTCATGAAGTGAATAGCATAAAGCAAAGTCATCCCGTTTCAAAATTTGGATTTGGGCTTGGTCTCCGGCACCGAACAGCTACAATGCGCCGCGTATTCATGATCGCGTGCCGTTAAGTTTATCTTTGGCGTAAGCACGAAGGGCGTTAACCGGTTTAGCAGAAGACATTTTGGCTGGGTTTGGAGAGTAGCAATGTATAAAGCACCCCTTGATGACATGCAGTTTTTAATCGATGACGTTTGCAAAGCGGGCGATCGTCTTGGGCCGCTGAGTCGATTCGAAGGGCTCGACGTGGGCTCTGACTTAACCACTGCACTCTTGGAGGAGGCGGGTAAGCTCGCTGCTGACATGGTGTCACCATTGCGGCGTGTTGGCGATCAGCAGCCGGCTCGCTGTGCAGATGGCGAGGTATCGATTTCACCCGGGTACGGGGAGGCAATCCGGGCTCTCGGCGAGGGCGGTTGGGTTGGCATCGCCGCGCGTGGCGATGAAGGTGGTCAGGGGCTCCCCGAGCTTTACGGCACCGCTGCTTGCGAGATGTGGAACAGTGCCGATATGGCTTTCGCATTGGAGCCGTTTCTCAGTTCGGGTGCAGCACTTGCGATCTCTGCGCATGGCAGTGACGAGTTAAAAACAAAATACTTGCCCAACATCAACGCAGGCGTCTGGTCAGGGACCATGAATTTGACCGAGTCGGGAGCAGGGTCCGACTTGGGGCCAATGAAAACACGTGCCGAGCGACACGGTGACCACTATAAAATTTTCGGCCAAAAGATTTACATCACCTGGGGTGACCACGACGCTACCGACAATATTATTCATCTGGTGTTAGCTCGCTTGCCCGATGCGCCAGCTGGCAGTAAAGGCATTTCACTGTTTTTAGTGCCTAAGTTCATGGTGAACGAAGACGGCAGTATCGGGGAGCGCAACGACGTATTTCCGGTCTCGGTAGAGCACAAGCTCGGTATCCACGGCAGCCCGACCTGCGTCATGGCTTATGGCGATAACGGTGGTGCTACAGGCTACTTAGTCGGTGAGGAACACAACGGACTCGCTTGTATGTTCACCATGATGAACGAGGCGCGTCTAAAAGTTGGGCTGCAGGGGCTTGGCGCCTCCGAGGGTGCTTATCAAAAAGCAGTAGGGTACGCGCGCGAGCGGGTACAAGGTGGTGTGCCCATTATCGAGCATCCCGACGTAAAAAGAATGCTCATGACTATGCGGGCGCTTAACGAGGCAATGCGAGCGCTTGCTTATATCGAATCACTCACCATGGATTTATCGCATGGTGCCGCTCCCGATGAGCGTGGCCAGTGGAAGGCTCGGCTCGATCTCATGATTCCCGTAATCAAAGGCTGGATGACCGAGGTGGGGCAGGAAGTCTGTTCGCTGGGGGTTCAGGTGCACGGTGGCATGGGCTATGTCGAGGAGACTGGGGCTGCTCAGTATTTGCGCGACGTTCGAATCACTCCTATTTATGAAGGTACCAATGGTATTCAGGCGGCCGATCTTGTTAACCGTAAGCTCGCCCGGGATGGCGGTGCCACCATGGAGGCAATGCACTCTGAAATTCGTGCGGTCGCGGACGCCCTGGCAGGCTCAAGCGACGACCGACTGGCGTCGATGGGAGCAGCCCTGGCCGATGCCTTGTCAGCTCATGTGATGACCACCCAAACGCTTCTCGATCTGTTCAAGACTGATCGCTCGATGGCGCTCGGCGCGTCTTTCGATTACATGATGCAAACCGGTTATCTTTTCGGCGGTTGGCATCTTGCCGCGAGTTCCTTGGTCGCCCTTGAGCTACTAGCAAAAGATCAGAAAACAGCATTCTGCCAACGAAAAATAGCTACCACCGAGTTCTACCTGCATCGATTGTTGCCGCGAGGCAGCGCTCACGCCGATGCCATTTTGTCACCGTTGCAAGAGCTCAATGGCTACGCTTCGGACTGGCTGTAGGTATTACACGGTTTGCTGAAAACGCCAGACCTGTCTGATTTGAATCCCGGCGCACAGGCGCTGCCATTTCAATTTCAACAGTTCGGCCGCAGGATAAGCTGTCAGGGTCCGATCGCTACCGTTGCTTGCTTTGAGGACAACTCACGAGTCAAAGAAGCCGTATCAGAGCCCGGTCACGGGCGCATACTGTTGGTAGATGGCTGCGGCTCTCTCCGCCGAGCTCTGACCGGCGATCTTGTGGCCGCGAGCGCCATGGAGAATGGCTGGGCGGGTATGGTCATTATCGGCGCTATTCGCGATGTTGAGGTAATCGATACTTTTGATTTTGCCGTGTTCGCGCTGGGTACCTCGCCGATCAAAACAGAAAAGCTCGGTCGCGGTGAGCGTGATGTAGCGCTTAAGTTCGAGGGAGTCGATTTTTCTGTCGAACCGGGTCAATTCCTCGCGGCGGATACCAATGGCGTATTAATCAACAAGACGCCTTTCTTGACCGAGTAATCAGTCGATAAACCGCATCGATAGGTCGAGTGGAGTGACCGCTTTGGTTAGCGCTCCGATTGAGATGAAATCCACCCCTGTCTCGGCTACAGCTCGCAGTGTCTCTTCATTAACGTTACCCGACGCTTCGAGCTCTAATCGTCCAGCAGCAAGGGCGACAGCCTCACGCATAGCGTCGAGAGAGAAGTTATCGAGCATTACTCGGTCGGCGCCCGCATCTATCGCAAGCTGGAATTCGTGCAAGGATTCAACCTCTACCTCGACGGGTTTACCCGGTGCCTTGGTTTTCGCAGTACTAATTGCGGATTCAATGCCACCACAAGCGGCGATATGATTTTCTTTAATGAGAAAGGCGTCGAACAAGCCGATACGATGGTTATAGCAACCGCCGCAGGTGACGGCGTACTTCTGTGCGAGCCGCAGTCCCGGGATGGTTTTTCTAGTATCCAGCAGTCGCACGGGTAAGTCTGCGACCAATGCGGCGAGCGATCGGCTGTAGGTGGCTGTTCCTGAGAGTAGCTGCAAGAAATTTAAGGCGGTGCGCTCGGCGGTGAGAATACTTCGTGCATTTCCCGACACTTCAAACAGCAGGTCATCGGGCGCGAGCTCCTCGCCATCAGCACAATGCCAGGTCACGGCAAGTGACGCATCGACAGCGGCGAAAACAGTGTCAGCAAAGGCGCGGCCACAGAGCACCCCTGACTCACGAGTAACCACTCGCGCCTGCAGTATTTCCTCGACCCCGACCAGTTCGGCGGTAATGTCGCCGCTGCCAATATCCTCACTGAGCGCTTGGTTCACTAGCGCGTCGATGTACTCTTGATCTAACACTTAGGCCTCTGACCGGAGGGGTCCTTGATATACTGCGCGTATTGAAACACAGCCTGCGCTTGGAGGGCTCGTGACCAACCAAAATTTAGGATCGTTCCATCAGGGGTGGTTGACGGGATGTCGGCAGGTGCCATCCCCCAATTGTCATCCCAGAGCTCAAGGCCAGTCAGTTGATCTGGTGGTGATTCATAATATTTCACTGCCGCCCGGCGAATTTGGCGGAGACAGTGTAGAACGCCTCTTTACCAATTCGTTGGATCCGAACGCACATCCTTACTTTGGAGATATCGCTCAGCTAGAGGTGTCGGCTCACTTCTTTATCCGTCGCGATGGCGAGGTGGTGCAATTTGTATCAATAGATAATTGTGCTTGGCACGCTGGCGTATCTGAATGGCGAAGTCGCAATCGCTGCAATGATTTTTCGATTGGTATTGAATTAGAGGGCACCGACACCGATATCTACAGTGAGGCGCAGTACGACGTATTGGAGCAATTGCTTGTAATTTGCCGCAATGCGCTTCCCGCGATTCATGAGAATGCTATCGTAGGCCATAGTGATATCGCGCCTGGCAGAAAGACGGATCCGGGACCTGCGTTTGATTGGCGGGAATTGGAGCGACGGCTTGCGGTGGCAGGGCTACCGGGAATTTAATTGGTAGTTCGGGGGATTTAAAAGGAGAAAGTAGCGTTGAGCTATTTGGCGTTCATACTGGCTACTGGGTTGTATTTGGTGTTGGGGCCGGGTGGTCCATTACACAAAGACACCTGGTACGGCAGGCTCAAAGCCTATGTCGATGAATCCGAGGGGGCCTCGCTGTACGCGTTGTTTGTCCTCGTTATCGGCCCAGCCATCGCTCTCGCCCTCATTTATCACCTATTGGGTGGCTTATTCGGTGGCTTAAACACACTGATAGTCGGCACCGCCGCGTTGTTCTTTGCTTTCGGTCGCGAGGACTTCCCGACCTTGAGTCAACGCTTCTTGTCTCGTGTATCAGCGGGTGACCATCACGGTGGCTCGATGATACTCGAGGAGTCTGGCGTTAAGGTCGCAGCTGACGATGTCGATGCGTTTGCTGATCAGGCCTCCGAGTTTTTCCTACACATGGCCATGCGCCGATGGTTCGGACCTGCAATTTATTTTGTATTGCTGGGGCCGGTAGCGGCTGTAGCTTACCGCTTAGTCATGATGGCAGAGACTACTGCTAGCCCAGTGCCTACCATCGCTGTTCGTTTAATCGATTGGTTGCCCTCCCGGCTATTGGCGGTGTCGTTTGCCATCATCGGTGACGCTGAGCAGACCGCTGCAGTGATCAAAAGCAGAGCACTGGACTTCGATGATGATCCCGCCGAATTTTTGTCTGATGCCTGCCGAAAATCTTCCGAGGCGCCGGAGTCACCAGAGCCCCGACTGAGGCGAGTTTTCAAGGTGCTGGAGAACAGTCTTTACGCCTGGTTAGCAGTTATTTCGCTCATCACGCTTATCTAGCCTGTTTCGCGATAAAACATAGACAGACGTGATTTGTTCAGCGGTTTGGTCTAATCTGTACCCATAATAAAAAAACAATCTGGGGGACACATGGAGGCCGCTGCCAAGACTAGGCAGGCCTTGCGTTCTTTGGGTGATACCGTCACCGAAGCCTGGGATTTGAGGCTGACCGTGGTGTTTCATCCAGATCTTGAGCGTATTGGTGCATCGCGTTCGCTGGGCACATGGACTGGCGATCACGGGTTTTTGTTGTCTACGACTGTGCTGGGACGCAACAGCCCCAGTCTCGACGATGACAAGCCCCTTTCGGAAGCACACATCAGTCGTCGTGCGCTCGGAATTTCCAAACATTCAAGCGGTCTCCGGTTAAACAATCTTTCGGAGACCTCACCGACTCGGCTCGGTCCCGATGATGCGCCATCGATGTCGCTCACACTCGATGAGTTGAAGCAGGGGGTTAGCTTACGGTTTGGGCACGCTGTAGTTGGATTCGTCAGGCTGGTTCCTCGGCGCGGAACCGATGCCGGTAGTCCGCTTCGTCATGAATTCCTTGGAGTGTCTGACCAAGCCAAACAGGTGCGCCGACTTATTGCCTTGGCGGCCCGTAGTGATTTACCTGTATTGCTACTGGGTGACACGGGCGTAGGTAAAGACGTAGCGGCAAATGCCATCCACCGGCTCAGTGAAAGAAGCGGACGATCGTTTGAACGCCTGAATATGGCGAGTATCCCCGATAGCCTGGCTGAAGCGGAGCTATTTGGAACGAGTAAAGGGGCTTTTACTGGTGCAATTGAGCGTGACGGTGCTTTTGTCCGAGCTCACGGTGGAACGATCTTTCTCGATGAGGTTGGCGATACTGCACCTTTCCTACAGCCCAAATTACTGCGTGTTCTCGAGCAGGGTGAAATCCCGGTAGTCGGTGGTCGCAGCCGTGCTGTAGATGTCCGACTGATTGCCGCCACTGAGCTCGGCGTCTCCGAGGGCCAAGGGTTTCGGCAGTCGCTGTTGCACCGCTTGAGTGGGATCGTCATCAAGATCCCCAATCTGTCCGAACGACGTGAAGATATAGGTCCTCTCGCTCGGTCGATAGACATTGGATGCACCGAAAAAGGGGAGGAAAATCTATTCGGCGACCTTGGCCGATCACCGCTTTTAGCTGCTGCCTGGGGACAGTTTTTCCATAAAGCCCTGCATCGGACATGGACTGGCAACGTGAGGGAGCTGAAATTAGCCATCCGGCGATACGCTCTCGAAGTAGGCGATGATCAACGTTTTGGCTCAGCGACCTCGTCCGCGGCACTTGCGGAACAAACCAAATATGTCGACGACGAACAACTATTGGCAGTGCATCGCGCTTGTGACTATGAAGTGGCTGAGACCGCGCGCCGACTGTCCCTGTCCAGGCAAGCGATATACCGGCGACTGAATAAATTACCCAATACTCGCATCGCCGCCGAGGTCAGCGATCACGAGTTGGTCGCGCTGGTAGCTCGCTTCGGTAATGATGCAAATCGAATCAGTCAATTCGCGGGTGTTTCCCGGCGAGCAATACAGCAGCGCTTACTTCGATTGGAGCAGGATCGATGAGGCGCCACGTTTTCAATTTGATTCGACGGCTTCACATAAGAGGGCCTAGTAAGCACTTTTTCTTCTTGTCGAAACTGGGCTCAGGTGGCCAGGGCGATGTTTGGCTCGCAAAGGATAAGCATTTGGACCGAGTCGTCACAATCAAGCGATTGCCGTGGAAAATCGAAAACAATAGACCCGCCGCCGGGCACAGCATCCGAGCGCGAGCGGATATCCAGTCACCGAGTATCCCGAAGTTATTTGGCGTCATCCCTGACGGACGAAAACTGTGGCTGGTTGGGGAGTATGTCAGTGGTGCAACGCTTCATGTCTGCGCGGACCAGCTGAGCTGGGAGAGTCGGGTACAAGTGGTAAAGGATATTCTCGAAGCCTTGGTCTGTTTGGAGCGATGTAACCTGGTGCACTGTGACTTATCGCCGGCTAATTTGGTGCTCGATGGCAGCGGGCAGACACGGCTGTTGGATTTCGAACTCTGCCATCAGGTGGGTTTTGGTTTGACTGTCTCAGGCACGCCAGGGTTTGTGGCTCCTGAGTTGGCAACCGAGAGCGTAGCACTGCCTTCAATCGATATTTATTCATTGGGGGCATTGATGTTCTGGTTGATAACTGGCTTGACGCCCACGATCAACCATGATGATTCGGGCCGAGCAATTATAGGGCTGCCAGCGATCGACAATGTGCCCAGTCAGTTCGCCGATCTGGCCAATATTGCAGCTCGTTGCGTTCGGGTAGACGCATCACTGCGCCCCTCCGCTCGAGAGATTCTTGATCGATTAAATCGAGATTTTCGGTGGCTCAATGCCCTTGATCGTGAGTCACTCGAGCGCGTATCCAAGAGAAATCTGCCGCCAAGTCTTTCGGGGTCGACGCCCTTTGATTTTCCGGAACCAGCCAGTCAAAAGTCCGTTGGACAGACTAAATGGACGATGCTTGGAGTAGTCCTCATTTCCCTCGGTATTGTCGCTTATCGGCCGGTGGCTGCGCCTGTTGAAGTCACTGTTGATGTCTCGAGGGTGCAAGCGGTCACAGAGCTTCCTGAGGTGTTTGACGCTGATTGGCTTGCGAGTTCTTTGCAAACTAATCTCGAGGCTTTTGGCGTGACTGCACTCGAGGGCGCGAGCGTCGATGTGATCTGCTCTTATGGTTCATGCGATCTAGAATTACGTCATAGCGAGACGTCGGAGGGTTATTCCGAGTGTGGGCATAAGGTTTCTCTGGCTGCCAGCGGCGATCAAAGGAGCTGGGAGATGGCAGTCAGCGAACTGGCTCGATCGATTTTATTGACTCATTGAGTTGATGAAGCAATGGCAGGTCTGCTTTCGTTTCGTGTATCGCATCGCGATTGATGAGCCACCCAATTATTTCATCGACCTCCGTTTTCCGTTTACTTTGGACATCGGTTGCCATCGATGAGCGGTTATCGGCTGTGTCCGATATCACCCGATAAACGCTAGATTTTAGGGTCATCACCATCGCTGTTTCGTTGATTGCTGTGAGGATGATTTGGACTTCTGCGATGATCTGATCGAGCAACGGCCGGTATTGGGGCGTCAATAACTCTCCATTGCGAATATTATTTGCCGCAGTGAGTGGATTGATACAGGCATTGATCGCCACCTTCTCGATAAGGCGTTGTTCGATATCAATCCTCCAGGAGACATTGGGCATGGCCGATTGCCAGGTGGCTAGCCATGCCGGAGCGGTTGGATTTTTGTCGAGGGCCCCCAGTAGCGTCTGCCCGTTGCCCGCGGGAATCCATTCGTCACCGGTGCGATGACAGCCCGCAGTGGTAGTAGCAAAGACAACATTGGACTGAGGGGCGATTGCGGGGAATGACGAAACATGCGCCATGCCATTCATCATGGCTACGATCACAGTATCTTTTGTGAAACGGTGCACCACGCTGTTCATGGCATTGATGGCGTCGTAACTTTTGGTTGTAAGTAACAGATGTGAGATGGGAGTCGCCGCGGTAACCGGCTCACTCGTGAAGCGGTGAGAGCGGGGCTCATCGTTTTCGCGAAGCACGATGCTCTGCTCGGTCACTTTTGCGTCGCGCGAGCAGAGAACGACGGTGGCGCCGGCATCTTTGAGCCTGCAGGCAAATAAGCCTCCGATCGCACCCGTACCAAGGACATGCCAAGTCGAATTCATCATGCGGTCCAGAGTACTTGCAACCGCTCTCGTTGCAACGCGGGCGGTAATGTCTTCAATTCCGCGAGTGACCACAGATGGTTGATCAGTAAAGCAGTCCGTTTTGCGGCTTGCCACGTGTCGGGGCAAAAGCTATCACCAATGACACGTCGGGCAAATCGATGTCGAAGGCTTTGAGGTAGGTGCGCCGAAGCGACAGCGGCATCGAAATAGCGACTGGAAATGGCAGCGTAATCCCAATCCAAGGCCACCCAATGGCCTTCGAGGCTACCGATATTGTTGGGGGTTAGATCATTGTGGCAAAGCGCTTTAGCGCTCGACTCGAGGCGCGCAAAGTCGTCTTGGATCGGCGATATCAGCGGCGATAGGGCGCGTTTTGACAGCTGTTCTCGAGTCAGTTGCTCCCAGTAATAGACAGCGTGATCAGCCAGTGACAAGCTTTCCTCGGTAGCTTTCAATTGAGTTGTTGGTAGTTCGTGTATCGCTCTCATCAAATCGGCATGTTCATTCCATGCTGGCGACAGCATGAGCACCCGCTGGCATATGCTAAGCCCGTCGTGGGTTCGCAGCGCCTCAGCTGGCGCGAGATGCCGCTCAGCGGCTAGGCGCGATGCTTCACACTCAAGTTTGAGGTGCGCAGGTGGGGTGGGTGCGTTAGTCATGCGCGCACGCAATACCCACTTAGGCTCACCCACCAATGAAAATACTTGGTGCGCCGTGCCCACTCCAATTAACTGATCGACGTCAGTTGCGCCGCTAATGTCGCCGCTAGTCGAGGTCGCAGTGGTGGCGAGCAACTCTTGGTAGCGAGCTAAAACTGCTTTGGAAGCTGGCGTCGCCAAAATAAATAACCGACAAAAGAGAGCAGGATATAGACCAAAAATAGAAAAGCGGTCATATCCAGGTTCCGATCAAAAAATAGCCAGACCGACACACTGTTAATTACGATCCAGTAGAGCCAGTTCTCAATAATTTTTTCGACCACCATCCAGGTTGTTACCAGCGCCGCTACTGTTGTTGCTGCGTCGATAAATGGTCGCGCGGCATCGGTGTACTGTGACATTAGATAACCGACGATCCATGAAGCCCCGAGTATCGATAGGATGCACGCCGCGTGAAATACCCGGGGTCGAGAGGAGATGGCTAAGCGTTGGCCGGAGTCATCACTCTGCCATCGTATCCAGCCTAAAATCGCCATGACGGCATAAACGACCTGAAGTGCAGACTCCATGTAGAGTTTTGCATCGGCAAATAACACCAAGAATAATACCGAGCTGATTAGAGCCGCCACCCAGCAAGCGCGCTTTTGTGCGATAGCGAGGAGCAAGTAGCCAATAGCCAAAATTACGGCGACCGGTTCGATCCACGCCATGACCCTTAAGTCGCCCCAATCTCTGTGACGTGCTCGGGAATGAATTTCGCCACCAATACCTGGCGACCAAACTCGGCGTAGCTCGACTCCAGCGCGGTCTTTATCACTCGAAAAACGTCGGCACTATCACCGGTGATTTGTGTGCTCATTGAGTTGGTGGCAACAGTGACTGAGTTGTCGTCGATTAGCGTTTCTATAAAACCCCAGACGGTTTTCTCAAGGGGGCTATCCAAGGGGTATAAGCTGAGTTCAGCAGCCATCTTCACAACATTACCTCCCGAAATGGTGGTTCAGTGTTAGACCGATTACGCGAGGCTCACCAAACTGGTAATACGGCTCGGTAATGTACTCTTTACGCGGATCATTACCGAAGGTGCCAAAACCACGAGTGACCGTCTCCTCATCGGTTAGATTGCGAGCCCACAGGGCAACAGTCCAGTCATGCTTGGTCCAGTCTGCGTAGACGTTTACCAAGGTGGCCTGAGGTGATCGAACGGCATGCCGATCGGAGAGAAAATAGTCGTCACGCCCGGTCAGTTCGATTCGGGTAGTTATCTGTGGGGTGGCTTGCCAATTCATCGCGAGGCTATACTGCCACGCAGGCGCTTGCGGTTGATCGCGACCAGATAAATTAGAACCATCGATATTCACGTAATTGTCGAACACAGCATCTAGTGTGGCCATCATTAAGTCAACATTGATACTGCGGGTGGCTTGCCAGCCGAGAGACCACTCTAGCCCGCGATTCGAGCCGCTGGCAGCGTTGTCAGTAAAGTCCGTAAATGAAAAGCTGCCATCCTCCCGCTGGATAACTAGCGAGCCTTTAACTTGCTGGTCGTCCCGCGACATATCGAACACTGTTAGCGAAGACGTTAAGGTTTCAGCTGTGTTTCGGAAGCGCCAGCCAAGTTCAAAGTTGATAAGACTCTCTGCATCAAAAAATTTCGCGGTCTGATAGCGCGTGGTATCGATTTCGGCCTCGAGTGCAGACAGCGACGATGAGAGGTTGGCGTTCACGCCGCCGGCGCGCAAGCCTCTCGATATTGATGCGCGTAGCTGGTTATTGACATTGGCCTGCCACCGGATGCCAAGGTGGCCGGTCCAATATTTTTTGTCGAGGCTCTCCCTGACATTGATGGAGTCACTGTAATCAAGCCCTCGTTGCTCGATGCGCGCCCCTGTGAAGACATCGATACTTCGGGCGAGTGACTGTCGTAGCTGACCAAAAATGGCCCTTGTTTCTACCTTATTGCGGCTATAAAACGGTGCACTGAGATAGGTGTAGTTTCGAGTCAGTTGCTCTTCGTCCTGCCGAAGATAAATACCGGCCACCCAGTCTCTGCTATCGCTACTTTGCGAACTGCGCCATTCGAATGCTGAGCGATCGTTAGATCTAAGATAGGCGTCGAAAGAGCTGTATTCCCAGCCCGGTGCGATGCCGACGAAACTCCAGTCCTCGTCGTAGCTGTAAACGCTGTCCGCTGACACGCTACTGAGTTGCATCGTGTGGTCGAGAACAACTCCTGAGTATTGCCAGGCGAGTCGTGCGGCAGTCAAATCAAGAGAATCCTCACCGGGTTCATCGCTGAGTGTCGTGCGAGTGTTGTCGAGCGAGAACGCGTCGTAGCCGTTGTCGATATCGAGATGATGAATCCCAAGGTCAAGCTGTTGCTGATCTTTTTGATATTGCAGTCCCAAGCGGGTTGTTTGCTCATCGCGCGCGTTGGTGTCTTCTCGATTGAGATGGGTGTTTTTTGACCAGCCATCAGACCGATATTGCTGGTGTGCGAGCCTTGCGTTAATGCCACCACCAATAGCGCCGTTGATGGCAGCCGAGGCGCGGCTACCACCATAGCTCTCGGCTCCGAAGCTGGCGCTAACTCCCGATGCTTCGCTGGGTTTTTGTGTCGTCAAATTTATTAGACCAGCGAGCGCACCAGCGCCCATTCTCGACCCCTGAGGGCCTCGTAGTACGTCAATTTTCTTTAGGTCATAGCTCGTTAAGGCGCCCCCAAGTCCACTGATATCGATGCCATCTAGCATCACCACGACCGAGGGGTTATTGGGCTCGATGAACTGGCTTCGCTCACCGATACCTCTGATCTGAAAAAAACGCTGGCGAGACGCGCCAGCTGATGCATTAGTATTTGCCGCGAGGGTCAGCGCATCCTCTAGATGGGTAGTCCCGCGCTGATCCAATACCTCCTTGTCGAGGGTGGTGAGACTGATAGTCTGGGTATCCGATGCGAGCAGTGTGGCCTCGACGATGACTTCCTCTAAGGGCGATGCTGTGACCCACACAGCGCTTGTGCTGATGGCGGTCACGACCATGAGTTGTTGATATGGACGCATTGGGCTTTCAATCCTTGCGATAGGGAATCAGACAGCAAGGATAAGGAGTAACGCTCTGACGAGCTGACCTGTTCCTACGCCGGCATTATCCGGTTCAGGTGCAACGGGTTTACGACAACGTATCTCAGGCTAATGCCACCCCGCAGGTTTAAATCTAAGTTTAACAGATCTAAACTCTTGTGGTGAGCACCTGATGCGAGTTCAGCGGCATCTTGGCTTTGTAAAACTCTCTACCAACATTGGGGCGGCATGATTCATGCCGAAAGCGCGATGGCTGACAGCACAATGTACGTCGAAGACGCTGGCACTCTGGCTCCCGTAGCCGATGCCGCGACGGTGCAGCTGGCGAAGATAGAGCACCAAATGATCACCGCCACGGAGCTATATGATTTACTCGATCTCGCTCTATCGGGTGTTCGTCAGTTAGCGAGCGGAAGCTTTGTGGAGTTTTGGCTCCATGACCCTGTCGATGAACTCGATCGACATTTCGATCCTGTCGGAGTCGTATCTGGCAAGGTGAGGTTGCTTACCGACAGTTTTGACCTGATGAATCTCTATTCGGAAGAGCCTTCTTGGGATCGAACTCCGGGCGGTGTTTACAAAGATATTGAATTGTTCGAGAACGCCGAGACGGTTGAGCAGTCGATGCTGATACCCGTGGAGGATCAGGGCGTGTTGGTCGGCAGTATCCATGTCGCAAATCCGCGAACACTGGTGATGACCGACGAGCGACAACTTGAAGCCTTGCAGAGCTTTGTCGCTAAGGTCCCGCTGCTCATAAATCGACTCATCGAAATGAATCGCATCGGTGATTTTGTACTACTTGATCCCGTCACCAACGTGGCCAACCGAGCCGGACTGATTCGAGATCTGGAGCGAGAGATAAATCGCGCAAGGCGCAATAAGCGTCCGCCATTGGTCGTGGTGCTGCGACTATCGGGGCTGGAGCACATGAATAATCTATCTCAACGGCATATTCAAAGCCGGGTATTACGTGGTGCTGCGAGTCAAATCGCGGCAGGGTTGCGTGATACGGACTCGGTTGGACGTATTGGCCTCAATTCCTTTGGCATCATGGTCGTTGATGCGCCCGAGGAGAGTGTTCCGGCGATCGTCACTCGCTGGCATCAGGGGCTGAACGGCAAAATGATCGATGATGGTGCCGGCGGCATGGTGGAACTCAATGTTCAGCGTGGTTTCCGCCTGTGCTCAGTGGAGCAGTTGGGGTCGGGTGATGCCGTGGAGATTGCCGCTGAGTTATTACAGGAAGCCGATAACGATGTGGCGGCGGGAGACCCCTCGGTCGCGACAGAAGCGGATGAATAAGCGACGTTGTTCATCGCAACGTCATCAGAAAAGGTCTGGTATCCGTTACACTTAACTACTGAGTAATAGGTCGAGTAAATCGATGACCGATTGGGCTAACCTTGCCGCTTCGGCGAATTTGGAGCAACGAAGTCGAGCCGCCATCCGCTGGCTGGCGGATCCCGAGCGTCTTGCTCGATTGCAGCTTGGAATGATTATGTTGGCTTCGCTTTGGGTGATCAGCAGCGCGTCGTCGCTACTGTGGTCGTTTTACCGCGCTCCAGCTGTAACCGTGTCGCCCACTGCAATCATTAACCCACCCGAAATTACGAGCGCTTCTCCGGCGGAACTCGAAGTTATCGATGTGTCGTCGATCATGGGCCTCAACATCTTTGGGTCGGTTGATGGGTCGGCACTTTCGACTACCTCTCCAACGTCGACCGTTAGCAACCCGCGAGAGGGGATTGAGGACGGTGCCAAAGAAACGTCGTTGGCACTGGTATTGACCGGGATTGTGTCATCGACCGACGATGGTCTCGGTAGCGCGATGATAGAAGCCAAAAAGCGACAGGCGCTCTACTCGGTGGGGGATGCCCTGCCGGCCAACGGTAAGGTGACACTTGCCAAAATTTTGGCGAAGCAGGTAGTGATCGATAACAATGGAACCTATGAGTTACTCACCTTATTTGATGACAACGGCATCGTTGGAATACTGCCTACACCTGCCACACCCACCGTGACGCCACGTGCTCAGACGAGCAGCAGTCGACCAGCAGTGCAGGCGCGGCAAGTAGATCAGGGTGAGGCGAATCAATTGGCTTCCGGTTATCGCCAGCAGCTTTATGATGATCCACAATCGTTGGCATCACTGGTATCGATCAGTGCAGTGCAGGGCGACAATGGCCTTCGCGGGTACCGGATTACTCCCGGTCGGGATCGAGGTAAGTTTGCGGCCTTGGGATTTGAGCCGGGTGATATCGTTACGGCGGTGAATGGGTATTCTCTGAGTGATCCCAGCAATACAGTTCGTCTCTACCAGTTAATGCGAGAGGCCACTGGGGCCACCTTTGATATCGAGCGCGGGGGCAGCGCGCTCACAATAAGCGTAAGCTTGAGCAACTAGGATTAGGAGCAACTGAATTCATGCGCATTAAGTCAGTAATTAGAGCGCTTACTCTCGCACTTCTTGTGGCGTCGGGTGTGGTAGCGACGAAAGTCGCAGTTGCTCAAGAGTTCACAGTTAACTTAAAAGACACCGACATTCAGGAGCTCATCCAATTTGTGTCCGATGTTACTGGCACTACGATCGTAGTAGACCCCTCGGTGAAGGGTAAGGTGAAAGTTGTCTCTAGTAAGCCTGTGACCAAGGCAGAGCTGTACGACTTGTTCCTGTCTATTCTCGATGTTCATGGCTACACCGCGGTGCGCAGTGGTGGGATTGTTCGCGTCATCCCTAATAAGAACGCACGATCAGCACCGGTCGATGTCGTGTCTGGCACTGCCTCCCTGATAAACGACGAATACGTTACACAGGTTATCCGCTTGGAGAACGTGTCCGCTGCAAAGCTGATCCCGGTACTTAGGCCGCTTGTACCGCAGCAAGCACACATGGCGGCATACACCCCGAGTAATGCCATTATCATTTCGGATATCAGAGCCAACATTCAGCGAATCGCTGAGATTATTGACAACATGGATCAATCGGCCGTCAAAAAGACGGAATTGGTAACACTCAAGTACGGCGTGGCGACTGATGTCGTAGAAATGCTGAAAACCCTTGAGAAGTCGCGGGCGCGTGACGGCGATGCAAACGAAGAGGCAACGCTGGTGGCCGATAAGCGTTCCAATAGCGTCATCATTACAGCCGATGAAGTGAGTATCGAACGAATCCTTACCCTCATCGCTTATCTGGATATTCCTCTAGAGCAAAGTGGCAATGTGCGAGTGATGTACCTCGAATACGCCGACGCTACCGAAGTCGCCGAAGTGCTCACTCGTGTAATGCAAAATATCTCCCGACTCGATGAGGGCGGAGATCGAAATAGAAATAGCAACTCCGCCAAATCAACAATCGAGGCCGACGCAGGTACTAACAGCCTGATTATCACAGCCGAAGCCGATGAGATGGCAGCTCTAGAGGCGGTCATTGCGCGCCTTGATATCCGGAGAGCGCAGGTTCTCGTAGAGGCGATCATTGTTGAAATGGAAGTCGTGGAGGGTCGCGAGCTAGGTCTGCAGTGGCTATTTGCTAACAGTAGCGGTGCTTTTGGCTCCAATATCAGCACAAGCTCGGCGCAGCAAGGGCGAAATGGCACTTTGGGCGCAGCGCTATTGCCTGCAGACGGTACATCGAACGACATTAGCATCCGCAATGTGGCGGGTGCGCTCGCGGGGGTACCCGGGACCACGTTCGGTTGGGGCGTGGTTGACGATTCATTGACCATGACCACTATTTTGAGCGCGCTCGAATCGCAAGGCAATGCCAACATCCTGTCGACACCAAGCTTGCTTACCCTCGATAACGAGGAAGCATTCATCACGGTGGGCCAGCAAGTTCCGTTCGTCACCGGTAGTTACACCAATACCGGCGCGTCCAATGGCGTGGCTAATCCTTTCCAGACCATTCAGCGTGAGAATGTGGGTGTCACCCTCGAGGTGACACCTCAGATCAACGAGGGCGATTCGGTTGTTATGGATATCGTGCAGGAGGTGTCGAGTATATCGCAGCAAGTGTTGTCCGCCTCCGACGTGATTACCAATGAACGAAAAATCGAGACCAAAGTGCTTGCCAAAGACGGGGATATTGTCGTGCTCGGTGGCTTGGTCAAAGACGACATACAGGACTCTCAGCAAGGCGTACCGGTGTTGTCGGATATTCCCTTTTTTGGCCGTCTATTCCGAAGCGACGTGGTATCGGTAACGAAATCGAATTTGTTGGTGTTTATCCGCTCCACGATTATTCGTGACGATGCCGATCTCGCCGGTGCAACAGCTGAGAAATATCGATACATTCGGGATCAGCAGCGACTGCGCCGTGACCAAGGTTTGATGTTTTTAGACGACGACGCTATGCCGTTGTTACCCACGTGGGAAGAGCGCATTAACACGCTCAGAGAGGTCTCTCCCGAGAGCCTTGAGGACGCAAGCCAGTGAATACCGCGGTCGATGCCATCGACGAACTGGACAGCTTAGTTGTCGAGGACGAGGTACTCACCGAGGCGAATCTCCCCGGTCGATTACCCTTCGCCTATGCCAAAGCGAATCAAGCGGTACTTGAATATAGCAACGAATTACTCACTCTCGTTTACGTGGCGCCATTAGCGACCGAAACCCTGCTCGAGGTGAGGCGGTGTGCTGGTCGAGCTTTTAGTTTGGAAGCAGTCGATGAGTCGATGTTTCAGTCTAGACTGACAGGTGCTTACCAGCGCAGCCAAAATCAGGCAGCGCAAATGGCTGAGGATCTCTCTTCTGATGTTGATCTAGCCCGATTAGTCGATGAGATTCCCGACCTCGGGGACTTGATGGATGCCGAGGACGACGCCCCGATTATTCGATTGATCAATGCTATTTTGTCTCAGGCAGTTAAAGAGCAGGCATCTGATATCCACATCGAGACGTTTGAAGATCGTCTTTCAGTGCGTTATCGGATTGACGGTGTCCTAGCCGAGGTGTTGTCACCCAAGCGCATGCTCGCGCCCCTGTTGGTGTCACGTCTCAAAGTGATGGCCAAGCTCGATATTGCGGAGAAGCGCGTTCCGCAAGACGGACGTATCTCTGTCAGGATTGCCGGGCACGCGATTGATATTCGGATGTCGACGATTCCCTCAGCTCACGGTGAGCGTGTTGTACTGCGATTGCTAGACAAGCAGGCGGGTCAGCTCGAGTTACAGCAGCTTAGGATGAATGAGCAGGTGGAGTCGGGCTACCGTAACGCGCTTGCAAGACCTCACGGTATTATTTTGGTGACCGGTCCCACAGGTTCGGGTAAGACCACGACCTTGTATGCAGGTTTGTCCAGTATCAACCAGAGCTCCCGAAATATCCTGACTATTGAAGACCCTGTCGAGTATATGCTGCCCGGGGTCGGTCAGACTCAGGTGAATACCAAGGTGGATATGACATTCGCGAGGGGTTTGCGCGCGATATTGCGTCAGGATCCCGACGTGGTGATGGTCGGTGAGATTCGAGACTTAGAAACAGCAGAAATTGCCGTGCAAGCCTCACTGACGGGGCACTTGGTGTTGTCCACGCTTCACACGAATACGGCGATCGGCGCGGTGACGCGTCTTCAGGACATGGGTGTTGAGCCGTTTTTGTTGTCTTCGAGCTTGGTCGCAGTCATGGCTCAACGATTAGTGCGGCTGTTATGTGTCGATTGTCGAGAATCGGCACCCGCGACAGCGGGAGAGCTCGAGTTGTTGGGTCTTTCAGTCGACGAGCACCGTGAGATTCATCATGCCAAGGGTTGTGCTCGTTGCAACATGACGGGCTATCGCGGCAGGACAGGTATTTACGAGTTGATCGAAGTTGATGAAACCTTGAGGACTGCTATCCACGAGGCTGAGAGCGAGCAGGCTATGCTAGCGGTGGCGCGACAACAATACCCTGGCATTCAGGCTGATGGTCGCCGACGAATCCTCGCGGGGGAAACGACACTCGAAGAGGTGCTCCGCGTCACGTCGGTGAAATAGCATGCCTGCTTTTAAGTACAAGGCTCTCGATAGCAGTGGCAAAGTTGTCAAAGGCGTCCTCGAGGGAGACTCGGAGCGTCAGATTAGAGCGCAACTTCGATCGAAGAAATTACGACCACTTGAGGTGGCAACCGCGTCCAAACGGCCACTCATATCAGGCTCTGTTGCGCGTGCTGGGCTATTTAGCCCTCGACTGAGTGCAGCCGAAGTGTCATTAGTGACCCGACAGTTATCGACTCTGGTGGCATCGGCCTTACCGCTCGATGAGTGCTTGCAGGCAGCGGCTGAACAAACGCGCAAGTCATCGACGAAGGCACTGCTATTGCAGGTGAGATCGAAGGTGGCCGAGGGGCATACTCTGGCTCATGCCATGGGCCAGTTTCCGCAGACCTTCGGCGATATGTATAGAGCCATGGTAAATGCGGGAGAGCAGGCAGGGCAGTTGGGTCCCGTGTTAGAGCAGCTCGCCGAATATACCGAGTCGCGGCAGCATACGGCGCAGAAACTGCAGATGGCATTGATTTACCCCTTCGTGCTAATCGGTGTTGCCATCGCCGTAGTGACTGCGTTGATGGTATTTGTGGTTCCAGAGTTGGTGGGGATCTTTGCCCAGACTAAGACGGACTTACCGCCATTGACGGTTGCCTTAATCGCAACCAGTGATTTTTTGACCGAATTTGGTTTGGTTTTACTCGCGACCATCATCGTCACGCTTATTGCATTCCAACGGTTGCTGAAAAAACCGTCGAACAAACGAATCTGGGATGCGGTTTTGTTGCGGGTGCCTGGTATCAATGGCGTGCTAATCGGCATGGATACCGCACGCTTTTCATCCACACTGAGTATCCTGATGGCGTCAGGTGTACCGCTACTCGATGCACTCAAGATCGCCGGTGCTGTGATGAATAACTTGGTGCTTCGCGATGCGAGTGCTGACGTGGCGCTGAAGGTTCAGGAAGGCTCAAGTCTTAACCGGGCGCTGAGTCAAGAACCCTTTTTTCCACCCATGATGGTTCACATGGTAGCGTCTGGTGAAACCAGCGGTGAGTTAGAAACAATGTTGGAGCGCTCTGCCACGAATCAGGAGCGTGAGCTGGAGATGACGCTAGGCACCGTTATGGGGCTATTTGAGCCTATTATGGTGGTAGTCATGGGTGGTTTGGTGCTGACAATAGTTATGGCAATTCTGTTGCCGATATTCGATTTGAACACGATGGTGAGGTAGGAAAAGTGAAGTCGCAAAAAGGATTTAGCTTAATCGAGATACTTGTGGTCCTTGTGATCATGGGTTTGTTGATTAGTGTGGTGGCGCCTACGGTTTTGAATAGAGCTGACGATGCAAGAATTCAGAAAGTCGAAGCTGACTTCAAGGCAATCGAAACAGCGCTGAAAATTTATCGCCTGGATAACTATGTGTATCCATCTACCGAGCAGGGCTTGGTGGCTCTGGTAGAGGCATCGACGCTGGAACCTGAGCCGCGCAATTTCAAGACCGGCGGTTATCTGTCGGAAGTGCCCCTCGATCCGTGGGGCCGCGAGTATCTTTACCTATCGCCTGGCGAATATGGTGAGGTTGATATCTACTCGCTCGGCGCTGATGGTTTGCCCGGCGGTGATGGACAGAGTGCTGATATCGGCAATTGGGGATCAGACGCCAACGGATGAGAAAGCTGTCACCCGGGGGGAGACGATCATCGGGCTTTAGTCTGATCGAGATGCTCGCTGTTGTTTTTGTTGTTGTGATGCTGACGTCTCTGGTCAGCCTGAACGTTGGATCGGGCGGTGCTGATATCAGTCGCGACAATCAAGTGCGCCAGGTCTCTTCACTATTGAGTTACGCGCTAACAGAGGCTGAAATGAGTGGGGCAGATTATGGCTTACTCATTTATGCCACTGATGGTTTCGATGACGTTGCTCTCAAGGGGCAGTGGCTCAGACGGTTTGACCAGGGCTGGTCTGCCCCAGTTCAGGTCAATACGGCGCTGGAAACTCTAGATTTCGAGGCTGATATAGAGCTTGAACTCAGGCTTGACGAGCAACCTGCTGTTGATTTTCTGCCACTGGAACCCGACACCAATCCGCCCCCTCAAATCATTTTGTTTGCTGGTGGTGAAATGACGCCGGGAGAGCTCGATTGGATCGATCAACGATCCGGGCAACTGCTATATCGATTGCGCTGGGATTTGTTAGGGCGCATGACCCTAATGCCCAAGGGTCAGGAACCCGATGATTTCGACGACTAAGCGTTATCGCCAGCGTGGATTCACCCTCATCGAAGTGATGGTGGCTTTGACTGTCGTGGCAGTAACATTGCCCGCCTTGCTGTTTTTACTCTCACAACAAATAGACGGAACGGCCTACCTGCGGGATCGCTCGGTGGCGCAATGGGTCGCTGCTGATCGTGTGGCAGAAGTTCAGTTAGCAGTTGCGAAGCAGCAGCGCGCCAACAAGGGTGTCATTGCGGGCGAATCGGAGCGCGCTGGTCAAGTCTGGTACTGGCAGAGTGAAATTCAGGAGACCCCACTGCCGGGCTTTCTGCGCCTTACCGTCACCGTGTTTAAGACGGAGAATTCGCCAGATTCTCCTCTGCACACCATGGATGCGTTTTTCCATGTGGAGACCAACAATGCTCCCCGCGGCTAGACGCTCCTCGGGCTTTACACTGATTGAAGTGTTGATTGCCATGGCAATCACGGCTTTCGTGGCGATATTGTCATACCAGACATTATCGACCGCATTGGTGGGTATCGAGCGGTCCCGCGAGCAGGCCGATCGCCTCTACGAAATCAATCGCTCACTGACCATATTGTCCAGAGATCTCAGACAATTGACCAATCGGCCTGTGCTCGATGAGTTTGGTCAGCTAGCTTCCGCCCTGACTGGTGGTCCTTTAGCGCGCGATACCTTGCGTTTTACTCGTGCGGGTTGGCACAACACCGCGGGCGCTCCTAGGAGCACCTTACAGCGGGTAGCTTACAAGCTAGAGGACGAAAAACTGATTAGGCTGTCTTACCCGGTACTCGATCGAACCACGGCGATTGAACCTACCGAAACCGTATTGCTCGATGGTGTTGAAGTCTTCGAAGTACGATTTTTACCGGATCTCAACAGCTTAGAGGTGGACCGCAATCTCAGCATCGATCGACGATTCTGGCAGGAAAACTGGATCTCTGAGGTCGGTTTTACCAGCCAGTTAATCGAGCCACCGCTTGCGATCGAGGTGCGATTATCGCTGACTGATTGGGGTGAGCTGGAGCGACTGTATGTCATGCCATCGCTCTAAATACCACCAGCGGGGCGCAGCACTTGTCATCGCCCTTCTGGTGTTTGCGCTCGCGGCGGCTCTGATGGTCGGAGTGCAGCGCGACTTTTCGCTCCAATTGCAACGCTCAACCAATACGTTTTTCGCCGAGCAGGGCTGGGCTTTTTTGATTGGCGCCGAAGAGCTTGGAATTCTTGCCCTATCGTTTGATTCTAAGCTGGATTCTCAGAACGAAGTAAAGGTGGATAGTCTCAATGAAGCGTGGGCGCAACCGCCGCAACCCTACCCGCTTGATGAAATTGGCGTGTTAATCGGGGCGCTGTATGACCTCCAAGGCAGATTTAATCTCAATGGCTTAGTCGAGAGCCAGGGTGCGGGAGGAAGGTCGGGCACGACGCCCGCTAACAATGCTACAGAGGCGGACGGAACCCTGCAGTCCGAGCCCGATAATCCACCTGCCGCTTCTGGTCAGCCGAGAGCGCGGTTGAATGAGCAGCAAAAGATACTAGTGCGCCTTATGTTGGCTATCCCGGAGCTCGAGCTCGACCAGATCGAGGCAGTTCGCTTGGTCGAGCGAATTACCGATTTCATTGATGCCGACTCTGAGCGACGACTCGATGGCGCGGAAAATGAGATTTACCTGTCGGGTGACTTTCCATACCGACCCGCCAATCGGGCTTTAGCCAGTGTCAGTGAACTGCGAGCCGTGGCAGGTATGACACCTGAGCGATATACCTTGCTCGCCCCATTCTTGAGCGTCTGGCCCAAAGAGGGGAGTGACATTAATGTGCTAACAGCCTCGCCACAAGTCTTGGCTGCGCTTGGGCGTGATGACTCGCTATCACCGCTCTCAGCCAACGAGGTTGCGCGTTTTCTCGAAATGCGCGAGGCCGACATGATTCCCGATACTCAGACGTTTCTCGACGATCCAGCGTTTGCCAACTCTGAGGGCAGTGGGCTGGCTAATATAATTACTGTTCAAAGCCAATGGTTTTTACTCGATGCCCGCGTTGAGATTGCTGACCGGGAGCGGCGCCTGTACAGTGTGCTCCATCGCGAGGGGAGCCGCATCGCCGTTGTACATCGTACTGAAGGTGAGCTATGAGAGCGCATTCGGAGCGATGAAAGCTATGTATTGCGACTGCGCAGAGCCAATTGAGGTTAGTCTTCTTTGATGGTTACTAACAATCCAAGTCTCATCGTTTGGCAAAACGGCTTGCCCGTGCTGTGGCGCGCGGGTGCCAGTAGCGCAGTCGATCTTGATAATACTGTTGATTTACCTGAAGGCACGGTGGTTGGCGTGCCGAGTGACTCTGTTCGCTTGACTGAAATTGAAGTACCTGCGGACGAGGTGAAGCACCTGCGGAAGTCGCTTCCGTTTACCATGGAGGAGCGGGTCGCCGACGATGTCGACGAGTTGCACTTTGTTCATGAAGAGCTCGGGGACGGGCGCTTTTTAGTGGGTCTGGTTCAGCGCGAGTTAATGGCAGGTTGGCTAGAGCAATTACCGGGCCATGATGACCTTGCTGTATTTACCCCTGAGGCCCTCTGCTTACCGATTACTGATGACACAGTTTCCGTCCTTATTGATGGTGATCAGGGGGTCCTTCGGTGGTCTCCAAGTGCTGGATGTCGCATCGAACTGTCGTTATTGCAAACCCTGCTCGAGTCGCTGCCGGGGAAGCCCGCGAAGCTTGTCATGTATGGTGTTGACCAGTCCGTGGTCGCTGCGTGCCTTGATGAGGCCTGGCAGGCGATTGTGGAGTGGCGGCAAGGCAGTTGGGGCGCGGCTCTTATGCTGTCGGAGCAGAGCAAACTCCTAAATTTTCGGGTTGGCGCCTTTATCCCTAAGCTGCCTCTGATGCACTGGTGGGGTGTTTGGCAACGGGTGGCGGTTGTTGTCGCTATTGCGGTCGTCATACAGTTGCTAGCCGATATCGGCCAATATCAGCGCTTGAAATCGGAAAATATCGAGTTGCGGACCGCCATACAGCAATCGTATCGCAAGGCTAATCCGCGTGGTGCTATGGTCGACGTCGAAAAGCAGCTCGATCGTCAAATCGGTGAATTCGGTGGCGCCGACACCACCATGGCGTTTACCCCACGATTGGTGGCCGTGATTTCCGCAACCGTGGCTGAAGAGGGGGTGGTGAACTCGCTCAACTACGCCTCAGGTCAGCTCAGACTCAACTTAACTGCAGGGAACTTTGCGGCGATCGAGCGTATACGCCAGCGGCTCAGTACCGAGGGTTTTGAGGCAACGCTCGAGACATCGACGGCTCGTGGAAACGAGGTGCGTGCGCGATTGAGGGTGGAGGCATCTTGATGCGAGATTGGTTCTTCACACTACCGCCACGCGATCAGCTTGCCCTTATTATTCTCGGTGGCGTTGTCATTGTTTTTGCATCCTACCGCTGGGCGCTCTTACCCGCGAGTGAATCCCGTCAGCAAATGGCTCTTAACAATGCCACTGCGGTGCAGACGCTAGCGAGGGTTGACCAGAAGGTGAGTCGTTTGCTCGCCTTGCGTCAAACAGAGGGCTCACAACAAAGTCGAAATTTGTCATCGACACTGAGCGCGGTCGCTCAGAATACGGGCTTGACCATTAAACGGCTTCAGCCCAACAGCCGCGGAGAGGTTCAGGTTCGGTTCGAGTCAGTCGAGTTCGATGCGTTACTTCAATGGTTACAAACTGTCGAAGGTAGTGAAGGACTGAGAATCGTCGATGCTTCCTTAAGCGATGGTGGTCGATCAGGGGGTGTCAACGCGACGCTTCGGGTACGAGGCGACTAGTATGCGTTGGGGACGGCTCGCCGCACTCGCTGCAGTGTTATTCATAATAATATCTATTGTCAGAGCACCGGCCGCTCTGGTGGTGTCTGTGCTGCCCCCGACCCTAACGATAGCGGGTGTCAGCGGCACGATCTGGTCGGGTCAAACTGCCAATCTAAGCGTGTCATTGGGCGATCAGCGCTTGGCTCTTGGTCAAACCCGTTGGCAGATCAACCCTCTGAAGTTGCTGACTGGGGGCGCAATCAAGCTGACCACCGGCTGGGGCAGCCAGCGGGCGCAGGCCACCATTGATCTGGGATTGGATGGTAGCCTTACCATCACTGATAGCTCGCTAAAGCTAGACGTGGGGTGGTTGCGTCGGGTTATCCCACTCTATGTGGCCGGCGTGATCGATGCGGACATCGAGCGCATGACGTTTTCTTCAAACGCAGTCAACGACGTTACAGGTCGTCTCGTATGGACGGACGCTGCCTGGCGCTCGAATGGCGGAGACATTCTCTTGGGGACTTATGCGGTCGATATGAGTACCTCGGACGATGGTGTTTTGGGAGAGGTCATCACATTAAAGGGTGCGCTTAACGTCACTGGCAGTGTTCAGATTAAGGACTCTGAATACGAGCTTTCTCTCGATCTGACTGGGCCCGCCGTTCGCAACGAGGCTTTTCAGCAGTCTATTGCTTTAATGGCGACACCCTCTGGTGCTGGTTACCAGATCGCGTTAACAGGTACACTCTAAGCAGTGGACGGGGGGCGTCCACTCGACTAATAAGAGTGCAGCGACAATATGAGACTAGTCTGTTGTATTCTGGCTATCTGTCTGGCGGGGGGTTCTATGTCTATATCTGCGAACAGTGGCAAGCCCGTGATGGATGGCTTTCCACCCAGCGTCGACTCCCAGGTGACCAAGAAAAATCATCGCGACTGGCCCTACAGTCAGTGGGCTTTTAGAAATTTTGGGGCGCCGAATAATGTCGTGATGGTGCCGCGCGCGGGTGAAATTGCGCACTTCGACCGCTCTGAGGATGCCCTCGATAGTTTTGAACTCGATGGCGACACGTTAGCGGCCATCTTTGAGAGCAATGCCGCTGATGCGCTGCTGGTGATCAAGGGCGACACTGTCGTTCATGAGTCTTACTACAACGGGATGGATGCCCATCAGCAACACATCTGGTACTCGATGACCAAGTCTCTTATGAGCAGCATCGTGGGCTTGCTGGTAGAGAGTGATCAATTAGATTTGGAAAAAAGTCCAGCTGATTATATTACGGAGCTGAAAGGCAGTACTTTCGAGCGTGTGACTGTACAGCAGGTGCTGAACCACGCGACTGCGCTGGCATTTGAGGAAAACTATGTTGACCCCACCAGTGATTTCTTCCTGTATTACGCTCCAGCCTTGAATCTTGGATATCTCCCCGGCGCGGCAGACCTGCAACCCGGCGATAGCGATATCTATGGCGTTTACGACTTTTTGACTCGTTTCGTCGAACCCAATGACGCGTTAGTACCGGGGCACAAGTTTGAGTACAACTCGGCCAATGCCGATGTACTAGGCTGGTTGATCTCTCGGCTGATGAATAAGCCTTTGAATACCATCATTCATGAGTCTGTTTGGTCTAAGCTGGGCGCCGAACACGACGCTTTTGTCGCGGTCGATCGTGCTTATATTCCGGTCGCGACCGGTGGCTTCAACGCCACTGCTCGCGATGCTGCGCGTTTTGGCATGATGATTCGAGACAAAGGTGTGTTTGGTGGTGAGCGGATACTGCCTGCCAAGTGGTTGGAGCAGATGCTTGAAGTGTCGGATGCCGATAGGCAAGCGATGACAAGAAACGAAAACTACTCGCAAGCCGATTGGATCGCCTATCGAGATATGTGGTGGATTTTGGATGACGAGACTGGTGAGTTTTGCGCGGTTGGGATCCACGGTCAGGTGATCTACATCAATCGCAGTGCCAATACGGTCATGGTCTGGTTCTCGAGCCAGCGTGATGCGGCATCTACGTTAGCACCCGAATTTCCGGTCAAACTCAACGCGGCGAGAGCGGCGGCACAATTTTTAGCGGAGTAATAAGCTATGGCAGCAGGAACCCCAGTTTGGACCAGTCGTTTCGCCTTCATTATGGCATCAGTGGGATTTGCTGTGGGGTTGGGCAATATCTGGCGCTTCCCTTACGTTACCGGAGAAAACGGTGGTGGTGCCTTTGTCATTATCTACCTACTCTGTGTGTTTGCTATCGGCGTGCCCTGTGTCATGGCTGAGTTGCTCGTGGGTCGACGTGGCCAGTCGAGTCCCTCAAAGTCAATGGCAGCGGTGGCTCAAGAGAGTGGACGCAGTCGTGTTTGGGGCGGCGTGGGTGGACTTGGTGTATTCACCGCTTACACAATATCGATTACCTACGCAGTGGTTGTTGGCTGGGTGCTTTGGTATCTGATACAGGCGGCTATGACAGGCTTTGCCGGTATCGATGCCGCCGCATCGACTGCGCGGTTCAATGCGCTACTAGCCGACGGGTCGACCATGCTGATTATGACTGTAGTGGGCAATCTTATTGTTGGCGGTATTATCTACGCAGGTGTCACGGGCGGTATTGAGCGTGCGGTCACCGTGATGATGCCTATGCTGTTTGCACTGCTCGTTGGCTTGAGTATCTACAACGTGTTCGCTGGCGGCTTCGGCGAAACGCTCCGCTGGTTGTTTACCCCCGACTTCAGCAAGATCGATGGTCCGGTTCTGCTCGCTGCGATCGGTCAGGTTTTCTTTTCAATCGGTGTGGGCATGGGGGGCATGATGACTTACGGCTCTTACCTACCTGCAAATTTTTCGATTACTCGCGGCGCCATGATGATTGTCTTGGCCGATACCATGGTGGCTTTATTGGCAGGATTTGTGGTGTTCCCTATGGTCTTCAACTACGGCCTCGATATGGCTAGCGGGCCGGGCTTGATTTTCCAGACGCTCCCGCTGGCATTTGCCCAGATGCCTGGTGGTTATCTATTCGGCATTTTGTTTTTCGTCATGTTATCAGTCGCGGGTATCACGTCGCTGGTTGGATTGCTCGAGTCGGTGACCAATTGGACTGATCAGAGAAGTAACTTGGGTCGCGAAATGAGTGCGGTAGTAGTGATCGGGTCGGTCACGGTTTGCAGTGTTGCCTCTGTACTCTCCTACAATGTCTGGCAAGACCAAACGATTTTCTTCGGTATGAACTTTAATGCAGCCTCAGAGGGGCTTTATGACAAGATCACATTGCCACTGGGTGGATTGTTGATCGCTCTGTTCGTGGGCTGGTTTATGAAGCGTGAGCACAGTGCCTCTGAGCTCGCGACCAGCGAGCAAACCTTCGCGCTATGGCAATTGTTGCTTCGGTTTGTGGCTGTGCCCGCCATCGGCATCATCTTAATTATGGGGTTGATTTGATCCATGCTCGCTAGCATTACTGATTGGTTATACACCTACGTTTTAATCATTGCGCTGCTGGCCGTGGGGCTTCGCTTTTCCTTGGGCGCGTCATTTGTTCAGTTGCGCTTATTCAGGGAGATGTTCCGTGGGCTTGCGGGTGGCTTGTCAGGCACTTCGCGCGGCCTATCGAGTTTTCAGGCGCTGGTGGTTAGCGTCGCTGGCCGAGTGGGTGGCGGCAATATCGCTGGTGTCGCAGTTGCGATCACGCTTGGCGGTCCGGGTGCTCTGTTTTGGATGTGGCTGATTGCGTTGTTCGGAATGGCTACCAGCCTTTTTGAATGCGCCCTGGCCCAGCTTTACAAGCGAAGTGACGGCTCCGATACCTATCGAGGTGGACCTGCCTATGTGATGCGGTATGGCCTGGGTTGGAAGGTGCTACCCGTTATTTACTCGGCTTTATTACTGGTAACGATTGGCTTTGGTTTTAATGCCGTACAGACTTATTCGGTGACTAACTCGATTGCCTCGGCATTCGATATTCCGACTTGGCAGAGCGGTGTCGCCTTGACTGCGGTCATGGCGGTCATTTTATTTGGTGGTATTCGTCGATTGGCAGCGGTGTCACAGGTGATTGTTCCAGTCATGGTAATGGGCTATTTCCTGCTCGCGATAACTATTTTGATCCTCAACCTATCCGAGGTGCCGGCAGCCTTTGCCACCATTATTAAGTCCGCATTTGGCTTGGAGCAGGTGGTTGGTGGCGGTATTGCCGCTGCGATCATGCAGGGAGCTCGCCGTGGCTTGTTCTCCAACGAGGCGGGCCTTGGTACCGTGCCCAACGTCGCAGCGACGGCCGATGTTAAACATCCCGTCAGTCAGGGCTTGGTGCAGGCGCTCAGTGTATTCATCGACACGATAGTTCTGTGCACCTGTACCGCGTTGATCATCTTACTGTCTTCAGCCTACCAGCCGGATGCGATCAATCCGCAGGGGGTGACACTTACTCAGCTTGCCGTGGCAGAGCAGATCGGTGGGTGGGGTGAGTCCCTGGTGAGCATTTTTTTAGTGCTGTTTGCCACAACAACCATCGCCTACAATTGCTATCTCGGCGAGAACAGTATTACTTATTTCGAAAAGCGTCCCACTTGGGCTGTGCCCGCCTTTCGCGTCTCGGTTCTGGTCATGATTGCCTGGGCGTCGGTTCAGGATCTGGGTACTGTCTTCAGCTTCTCGGATCTGACGATGGCACTACTGGCGATCACTAACCTGCTTGCGCTCTGGTACCTGACGCCACTCTGCTTCCGGTTATTGAAAGATTTCGAAGCGCAGTTGCGCGAAGGCAAGATGCCCGTCTTTCGGCGCTCGAGCCTTCCTGATGAGAATCTCGATAGCAACAGCTGGGAACACTAGGTCGATCACCAGTGGATGGCTTTGCTCATAGCGATCGGTTCGAGATCTTAATAGGCCCTGCCAGACGTTGGCGGTGTCGCACACGAGCTATCTTTGGGGCTACTCAGACTCGGTTAGTCGTACAGCGAAGCGCTGCTTACTCGAACCTCTGATAGTGGTGATTTCAACAGTATCTCCGACCCGGTGTCTCTCCATCGCGGATAAAAAGTCATCGTTGTTGCTAATGGATTGTCCGTCGACCTCGACGATAATGTCGCCCAGTAAAATGTCTCCGCGCTGGCCTCGCCGAGCACCGACCATACCGGCATCATCGGCGGGAAATCCACGATAGGTCCTGACAATGGGTACACCCTCTATCTGATTGCGTCTAATCCATTGGTCCGAGGCGCGCTCAATGCCGAGTATGGGCCGCAGTATTTTGCCGTAGGCGATAAGCTGAGGTACTACCTCTCGCACCGTGTTGACCGGAATAGCAAAGCCGATACCGGCGCTAGCGCCGCTGGGTGAGTAAATAGCAGTGTTCACCCCGATAAGTTGTCCTAGCGAGTTCAAAAGAGGTCCACCCGAATTACCCGGATTAATCGCGGCGTCGGTCTGGACGACCCCGCGAATCTTGCGACCACTCGGCGATTGAATTTCGCGCCCCAGCGCACTGACCACGCCTACAGTCAAGGTGGTATCGAGTCCAAAAGGATTGCCGATAGCCAGCACTTTTCTGCCGACAGACAACTCGGAGGAGTCTCCCAACGGCAGTTCGATCAGCCCCTCAGGTGGATCGGTTAAACGGAGGACCGCAAGGTCTCGTTCGGGCGCTAGGCCGACCACTTGTGCCTCAAATTCGCGCTGATCGCTAAGTGTCACCGTCAGTTTATTTGCCCGTGCAACAACGTGGTAGTTGGTTACGATGAGCCCACTATCGTCCCAGATAAAGCCTGAGCCTGCACCCTGTGGGATCTCGAGCACATTGAGGCTAAACATCTGACGGCGCAGTGCCGTAGAGGTGACATAGACCACAGAGGGACTCGCTCCGCTGAAAACCTCGGTGGTATTGGTTTCGTCTTCGGTCGCA
This sequence comes from Halieaceae bacterium MED-G27, assembly GCA_002456975.1. Taxonomy (GTDB): domain Bacteria; phylum Pseudomonadota; class Gammaproteobacteria; order Pseudomonadales; family Halieaceae; genus Luminiphilus. The sequence continues at coordinate 44,948 of NTKA01000001.1, read as the reverse complement.
AAGCTGAGGTAGTCGATGCGCTCAGCCGCCTGAGAGAGGCCCGCAACAAGCGCCATGAATGCGCCCGTCGCGAGAGTCCGTAGCACTTTGATCACCGGGCGAGCAGGGCCTCGATTCGCTTGTCCAAAGGTGGGTGTGACGAAAATAAGGCTGACACCAGAGAGCCTCGCCCGCTTCGAATTCCGAAGGCAGTCAGTTCGCCTGGCAAGTCGTCCTCAACCCCCATACTTCGCTGTAGCGACTGTAGTGCGGCGATCATATTTTGCTTACCCGCGAGATCAGCACCGCCAGCATCTGCTCGATATTCGCGGAAACGCGAGAACCACATGACAATAGTGCTAGCCAAGATACTCAATAAAATTTCGGCAACAAAGGTACCGATGAAATAACCAAGACCCAGTCCTCGCTCGTTTTTGAAAACCACTCGATCAATGGTGTGTCCGATGACTCGCGCAAAGAACATGACAAAGGTGTTTACCACACCTTGAACTAGCGTGAGTGTGATCATGTCACCATTGGCGACGTGGGCAATTTCATGCGCCATCACGGCACGAACTTCTTCTGGTTTGAAGTTATCTAACATGCCCGAGCTGACCGCGACCAATGCGTTGTTCCGGTTCCAACCCGTAGCGAATGCATTCGGTGCTGCCGATGGAAAGATGGCCACTTCTGGCATGCCAATACCCGCATTGTCGGCTAGTTGTCGGACGGTTTGTACGAGCCACTCTTCCTGTCTATTGCGGGGCGTCTCGATAACGTTGGCACGCATGCTCCGCTTCGCTGACCACTTGGACAGCATCAGCGAGATAAAGGAGCCGGTCATGCCAAACAGAAAGCAAAACACCAGCAGCGCATTCAGGTTGAGGTCGACGCCGTTGCTTGCAAGGATTCCTGAAAACCCCAAAAGATTAAAAACAATACCGACAACAACCAGTATCGCGAGGTTTGTCATTATGAACAGTAAGATACGCACGCTGATCTCCTAGTTTGCTTGGTCTCTAACCACATACGTGGAGCCTTCAGATTGGGTTTTCAACCCCTGGTTCCCCAAAGTCCGAAGATTCTGGGCTGCTGCCAGATTCGTTTTGTTCGATCTCAGGCAGCGGCACATCGCTCACAGTTAGCTCGGGCAACTTACCGTCTGTGAGAGCGCTTGACTGGATGCTTGCCCGGAGCGAGAAATCTTTGGAGCTCAGCTCAAATACCGTATTGCAGGCCTCGTCACGGTGGCTGAAACGAGCCACTTTCGATGTGTCAGCGCCATCAACCCAAGCTTTATTGCGTCCCCAGTAGTGTCCGTCTTGATTAGTGATAATGAAGCAGTTGACCATGACGTTAGGAGCGCTCAGTCATTCAACAAAAAGTCTTTCGCCTGATTGATCTTGGCTGCCAAAAAGTCATTACCACCACGATCGGGATGGAGTTTTTGGATCAAACTTCGGTGCGCGGCAATAATGTCTTCCTCGCTGGCCTTGTCGTCCAGACCTAGGGTAGCCAGTGCTTCGGCCTTGGAGCTCGTGGCTTGTGCCGCTTGCTCCTGCTGCGATTGCTGTTCAGCCTCCTGGTCCTCCCAGTCGGTGCGCTGGGCTAGGTAGGCTCGCAGCAGCTCCGCGGACTCCTTATCCTCAGTGCTGTATTGCGCAAGTAGTTCTTCTAACTGCTCAGTACTGAGATCGTCGAGGCGCCATCCCTTATGCAAGCCGCTGATCACCTCACCTGAAATATTGCCGGTATCGTGATCGAGGGTGGCTGTTAGGAAGCTTGTCTGAATGTTGGACTGACCGCTACCCGAGGTTTGACTTTGGCGCCAGCGATTGAGAAAGGGGAGCACCCGCAGGACCCATGGGAGTGTTTGACGTAAAAAAACAAAAGCACCAGTGAGTGCAGCTCCCACCCAGTGCATACGACCGGTGACTGTTAGCCAGATGACGAGCACCACGGCCAACACTACAGTGAGTTGAATCACACCGGCACGACGTCTATGGGGTGGCAGTTGTTGCACTCTCCACAGTAAAGTGATCGCAAGGACCGCGATGGCGACAACAAATAAAATTCTGATCAACGTTAGTTACTCCGTGGACTGGATAACTATTTTAATTGGTTGAGCAACAGTTTATCACTGTCGGTGGTGCCGGTTTGTAATGCTTTTCGCCCGCCAGTTGTGAACTTAACCGCCGCGCGCAATAGATCTCGCAACTTTCCACCACTGGCATCGTCGAATTGTAAATGGGCGCCGCCGCTGAGGGTGGCCATGAGTTTAAATGCTTCACTAGCTCTTTCGTCTCTGCCTTCTTGAAATAACAGAAGCGGCAGCTCTTTTAGCCGACATTGAATAGCAAGTCCTCTCAGTTCATCCAATGACTCCTCTGCGGCATCACCAATAAACACTACGGCTTTCAAGGCATTGGACTGACTGCCTTCATACATGGAGTGACGAAGCAGGGTGGCTATTTGAGTGGCCCCACCCACGCAATTGACTTGCGACAACTGCGCTTTCAGCGACTCAGGGTCGCTCAACCACGCACTTGCCGAAAACTCACCTAATCCACGAAAAAAACAGAGTTGTAGTGACAGCGACTTATCTTCTGCAGCTGCGTCAAATAATGTGTGATGCAGTTTGCTGGCGTAATCCCAAGTGGGTTGACGGCTCGCGGTAGCATCCATGGCAAAAATAAGGCGCGATTGCGCCCCTGCGAACTGCCTGAGTGCCCGAGCTTTGCTGACAAAGGCGCTAACCGACCCCGAATTTTTTTGTTGAATCTGCTTGCTGATCGCTGCCCATCCTTTTAGCGGACGCTGTACCCTACCTTCTCGAGTTCGAAAAGATAATGACGCCGCCGCTTCAGCTCATTAACCGCTTGTTGAACTTCTATCTCATTTTGCGGTCTAGGATCGCGCGTCACAAGGGTAAGCAGTCTCCTACTTGAGAGTTGAGCGGCATTGATGGCCTTTGCCTGGTTGTCGGTCGGTTTCAGTTCACACATTTGACTACACTCTGCTCGGCAATCACGTATTTAACGGATCTGATACGTTAAGAAAGTGGTATGAAAACGTAGCGCTCTTATGTGACAACGCAGCGACGCTATAATGACTACTTGAAGACAGAGTATTGGTAATGGACTTAATCGAAATTCGAAAAAAGCATGCAATTCCCAAACCCGAGGATGCACTTCCGGGCCGCGATGAGCCTACGCCAATTGAGCATGTGCACACGGTATTAGGGCATTCCTTTGAGGCTCCTTTTCCATCTCACTTGAAGACCGCGATGTTCGGCATGGGCTGCTTCTGGGGCGCCGAGCGGTTGTTTTGGCAGCTTGAGGGTGTTTACACGACAGCAGTAGGGTATGCGGCAGGCAGCACGCCCAACCCCACCTATCAAGAAGTTTGTTCAGGTCTGACTGGACACAACGAGGTGGTGTTGGTGGTATTTGATCCCGATATCATAAGCTACGAGCAGCTACTCATCACTTTTTGGGAGGGACATAACCCCACTCAAGGTATGCGACAGGGTAACGATTGGGGTACCCAGTATCGCTCCGGAATCTACACCTATTCCGAGGAGCAACTAGCCCTAGCCCGGGAGTCTAAGGAAGACTTCGATGCTAGGCTGTCTGCGGCGGGCTTTCCCGCGATTACGACTGAAATCGTGGCTGCGCCCGAGCTCTATTACGCAGAGGCATATCATCAGCAGTACCTTGATAAGAACCCGCAAGGTTATTGTGGTATCGGCGGCACGGGCGTTGCCTGTGGCTTGGGCACCGGTATTTCAGCGGTTGGTTAGCGCTGTTTGTGCGAGGGCACTACAGACCGCGGTATCGACACTGAGAATGCGCGGCGCCAGCGATATCTTTATCGCACCTGCTGCTCTTGCTTTGTCTACTTCGTAAGGGATAAACCCACCTTCCGGTCCAATTATCACAAATCCATCATCCTCGCTTGAGCTCAGTGGTTGTGCGTCGGCAGCGGGATGCGCAATAAAGAGGGACTTATTGGCAGCGATGCTCGGTAATACGTCTTCGATAAAGGGTTTGAAGCGCTGATGCGTAGTGACACGCGGCAGTAAGGTATCGCCTGATCGCTCAAGCCCTTGAATCAGTGCGTCCTGCATTTTCTCTGGCCGTAATAACGGCGATTGCCAAAACGATTTTTCAACCCGATAGCTGTGAATCAGATGAATGTCGCCGACACCAAATTCTGCTGCAGTGCGCAGTACACGACGTAGCATTTTAGGTCGGGGAAGCGCCAGGATCAGCGATAGTCTGTGGCGTGCGATTGGCAGTTCCGAGAGTGTTACCCGCAACAGCACGGAGTCGTTACCGCAGTCTAGGACGATGCCTTGACCCGTTTGCCCGCCAATTTGACCGACCCTCAGCGATTGTCCTACCGCCACGCCAATAACAGAGATTAGATGGCGAGCACGATAGTCCTCGAGTATTAGCTCTGAGTCATTACCAAGCTCTTCGGCGTGAAACAATAGGATATTCAATGAAGTGCTTACTTAGACCACAAATCGTAGTCGTCAGCGGCTGTGACGGTTCGCTTGATCATATCGCCGGGTGATAAGCCCTCAGCGTTGTTGACATAAACCAGGCCGTCGATCTCGGGTGCATCGCTATGACTTCTGCCAATTGCACCCTCGGAATCGACTTCATCGATTAGAATGTCGATTGTGTTGCCGACCTTTTGTTGCAGGCGCTGGGCACTGATTTGCTGCTGATGTTCCATCAACCGTTGCCATCGCTCTTCTTTGGTGTCGTCATCAACGGGGTTGGCCAATTCATTTGCGGCGGCTCCTTCAACAGCTGAGTACTTAAAGCAACCCACCCGGTCTAGCTGTGCCTCTTCCAAAAACTCGAGTAGCGTTTCGAACTCAGCTTCAGTTTCTCCCGGAAAACCGACAATAAACGTGGATCGCAGCGTGATGTCTGGGCAGATAGATCGCCAAGTGGCAATCCGCTCGAGCGTCTTTTCAGCGGCGGCTGGACGCTTCATACGCTGAAGCACCGATGGACTACCGTGTTGCAGCGGGATATCGAGGTAAGGAAGAATTTTTTTCTCAGCCATCAGCGGGATCAGCCGATCGACATGAGGATAAGGGTAGACGTAATGCAGTCGCACCCAAATTCCGAGTTCCGACAGCGCGGAAGCCAGACTGTCTAGATTGCTCTTTAGTGGCTTGCCATTCCAAAAATCGGTTTTGTACTTTAAGTCCACACCGTAGGCACTGGTGTCCTGTGATATCACGAGTAACTCTTTGACCCCGGAGCGCGCGAGCTGCTCAGCCTCTGTCATTACCTCGCCGATAGGACGGCTGACTAGGTCGCCTCGAAGACTGGGGATGATGCAAAAGCGGCATCGATGATTACAGCCTTCAGAGATTTTGAGGTAGGCGTAGTGGCGGGGTGTTAATTTGACGCCCTGTGATGGAATGAGATCGAGTTTAGGATCGGGTGCTCGCTGATTGGGGAGCACACGCCTGACTTCAGTGAGAACCTCCTCATACGCGGCCGGTCCCGTGATTCCCAGTACTTTGGGATGTCGCTGCAGCACTAGGTCAGCCTGGTCCTTTGCCCCCATGCATCCGGTTACTAGAACACGACCGTTTTCTTTAAGCGCTTCACCGATGGCTTCGAGAGATTCCTCTTTTGCACTATCGATAAATCCACAGGTATTAACGATGACAACACCGGCGTCTTCATAGTTTGGTGACACTTCATAACCGTCAAAACGCAGTTGTGTGAGGACGCGTTCCGAGTCGACCAGCGCCTTCGGACAGCCAAGGGATACAAATCCTACTTTTTGGGGTGTGGACATGCTAAACCGGCTCTTCACCTACATCTGGATGCGCGCTAGTTTACACCGTCATATCGCGTTCGCTGCCAAAACTGCGAATCGGTAACTCACCTCGCAGTAATTTGATGAGCTCCTGCATTTCATCTTTATTGAGAAATTCCCCGATAGTCACACGACTGTCTCGGTTGTTGAGTGACACGGAGGGTGCTTCCCAATCGTGACGAGCTTCAACGATATTGACCTGAGCCTCGTCACGCGGCCAAACCCAAGTGCGCTTAGGTGCGAAGTACCCTTTGTCGATCTTAATTTCATCGAGCTTCAAGGTCAGCACATGCCGGTACTCAAGCTTCCAATTAACGTAGTACAGCGCCGAAAATAGTGCGATCAGTTCAGCGCCAGCGAATGGCAAGATGGGCCAGGCCCCCAACAGGGTGAACCCAATCGCCGCGCCCAAAGAGGGAATGGATACAAGGATGAGTGCGAACAAATTACTGCGCCATGTAGCGCTGTGGTTGGGCTTTAATACAACAACCTGGCCCTCTGCCTCCTGATGATTAGTAACCAAACCGTAATTCCTTGCGCCTTTGCTATGGGGTCTACGCCCTCAGCTTCCCTGAGGATGTAAAACATCTTGCGACAAACTGAACGGTATAGGTGCAAATCCTGAAAACCAAGTCAGATTGGTCGGTAACCTAAATTTCAATCGGGTCGCGTGGAGTAGTAGTCTCGACGCGCCGTGGAGCGCTTCTTCATGGGCATACATGTCGCACCCGAGGATTGGATGACCTAAGGATGCCAAATGAATCCTCAGTTGGTGGGAGCGCCCGGTGACGGGACGAAGTTTGACTAGGCTGCTGTTGGCATGTCGCGCGAGAACTTCGAAGTGAGTAATCGCTGATTTGCCGGTATCGGCGCAAATTTTTTGTTTCGGCCTGTTTGGCCAATCGTTTGCTATCGGCAGTTCCACGGTCCCTGTATCGTCTCGCAACTCGCCCCAGACAATTGCCGTGTACTCTTTCTCGACCTCGCGTCGCTGAAATTGTCTCGCCAGTTCCGAGAGGCTTGCCGCGTGTTTGGGTACGACCATGATGCCCGATGTATCTAAATCTAGCCGATGGACTGCTTTGATCTCGGGGCATCGTCGCTGGAGCCGAGACACAAGGCTGTCGCGATTAATGGGGTGTCGGCCGGGCACACTCAGCAATAGATGAGGCTTGATGACCACCATCAGATCGCTGTCTTCGTAGAGAATGGTAATGGGTTCCTGGCTGTGCGGTACCACGTAGGGTGGCAGTGTGTCGGTGTCCACCGATAGATCGCTCATGTCGGTGCTTTTCACGCTCCGTTCAAAACGTCCAAATAACGAGCGATAGCATTGCCAAAACCATATTTCAGCGCATCCACAGTCAGCGCGTGGCCAATCGACACTTCAAGCAGATCGGGAATATCGAAATCCGGCAAGTTATCTAGGTTCAAATCGTGCCCGGCATTAATCCCCAGGCCGGCAGCAGTAGCCGCATGCGCTGCCGCTTGAAAACGCGCAAGCGTCTCGCCAAACGCTCCCGATTCGTGGGCGCGCGCATAGGTCTCTGTGTAGAGCTCAATCCGATCAGCTCCGATTTCCGCAGCTGTAGCCATTTGCTCGGGAATCGGATCCATAAACAGGCTGACGCGACAGCCCCAATCCTTGAGCTGATGAATAATCGGCGCCAGGCGACTCGCATCCGCTGTCAGATCAAAGCCATGATCTGATGTCAGTTGATCGTCACCATCAGGGACGAGTGTCACTTGCTCGGGTCTTACTGATTCCACCAAGGACATAAAGCCGGGATAGGGATCGATACCCACTCTGGGGCTGGGTGCCGCCGGGGCAAAAGGATTCCCTTCGATATTGAACTCGACATCGATCGAGGTGCCGATCATTGGGCAGTCAGAGGCTCTGATGTGACGCTGATCGGGTCTTGGGTGGACGGTTATGCCACCCGCACCTGCCGCAATTGCCATCAGGGCAAATTCGGTGGGTGAAGGGTTGGCAGTGTCGCGTGAGTTTCTTATCAGTGCGACTTTATTGAGATTAACGCTGAGAACAGTCATGGGCTGACCAGCGATATGCGCTCAATAATGATTGGTTCCACGGGCACATCGCTGAGCGGGACTTCACGGCTCTGGAATGTTGCAACGGCAGTCCCGGTTGGCGTCGACGCGATAAAATCAACCACGGGCATGCCAGTCAAAACTTTGCCAAAGACAGTGTAGCCCGGCTTGAATGGGGACCAATCTAGCCGCTCGTTGTCTTTGTGATTGATGAAGAACTGTGCGCTCGCAGAGTCAGGATCGCTGAGGCGCGCCATCGCAATCGTGCCCCGCGTGTTATGTAAACGGTTCTTTGACTCATTAACGACCGTTTCCTTAGCTTCCTTTTGTTTTAGGTCGACATCAAAGCCGCCGCCCTGAATCATGAAGCCTTGAATAACACGGTGGAAGATCGTGCCATCATAATGCCCACGCTCGACATAGCCCAAAAAGTTGTTAACAGTCTTGGGTGCCTTATCTCCATTGAGCCTCAGCACAATATCACCCGCACTGGTCTCGATTTTGACGATAGGGCTGGTTGAGCTCGGTGTGCTTGAGTCTGAACTGGCTCTGGCTTCAGAGATGAGCATGGGTATGAATATGGCTAAATTGATCAAGCCGGCGAGTACAAGCAACAGCCCTAGCCGTTTGTTGTGATGGGGTGATAGTTTCATAGCGCCATTATCTCCAAGTATCAAAACGTCGACGTCTACCCGTAAAGCGGGGCACAACCAAGGCAATTATTACGCCGATCATGACTGCGAATATGCCCTGCAGCAGTCGGTTACTGTTGGCTCGTTCTTCGAGTCGGGCATTTTCGAGCTTGAGTACATCGACCCTAGCTTTGATTTCCTCGAGTTCCATGGCCATTGTCTGATTCATTCGATGGAGCTCGATCGCATTGGCAGAAATTCGCTTAATGTTACTGAGCTCTTCTGCGGTCGCGGCTAAGTCTCGGGTTAGAACGGCTGTCGCTTCATCGGAGTTTGATAGTAGGCCCTCGGCCTCTGACAAGCGATTCTCTGCAAGTTCAGCGCGCTCGGTGGCGACTGCAAGTGCCGCCTCGACTGCATTGAATCGGTTGGCGATCGGGATCTCTGTCTGCAGGTATTGAGCACGCACCCAGCCGCGCGTTCCACCTGCGGTCTCGACTTCCGCCCATACACCATCTTCGCTAGTCGAGAAGTAAGTTAGGGCTGTGCCCGAGGGCAGCCCCCGGTTGAGGATTCGATAGTCTGCACCGGCTCCTGATCTTACAGGAGTCCTGATCAAATCTGTGACGTATCTGACTTGGCCTTCCGATAAGGTTTCGGACTCAGGCGCTTCTATGCCGTCCTCTTGTCCGTAACTTAGGTTAGTCAATATCAGCATCAGGAGTGCGCTAGCTCGTGGAAACTGTGCAAGCCGAGTGAGTCTTTTCATTGTTGTTCTCCAGTCTCTCCTGCTTCTAAATCTTTAAGGTGGGGGTATAGCAACACTGTTATCATGACAGCCCACAGTACGGTGAACGCGAACGCCGAATAAAATTTATAACTGACCCAGGTGTCCAGCGAGTAGGTGTAGGCGACAATCAGGTTCAGCGTACCGACGAGAATAAAATGAAACGCCGACAAACCGGTGAGCCACTTTTGGGTGGACGGCGGTATGATTGGATTCCCCGGTAGCAGGTCAGCGAAAAAAGAGTGGCCACGGTACCAGTGCCATCCCACGCAGGCGAGACACAGCCCAAAGTTCAAAATGGTGGGCTTCCAGATAATAAAAAGCGGGTCTCTCAGTAATATAGTGGCGCCGCCAAATACGACGACTAGCCCCGCCACCCAAAGCAATCGGCGCTCTACCGATCCCCAAACTATTTTGAGCAGTACAACCTGGAGGGCGGTCGCCGCAATGAGTGCCCAAGTGGCGCTGTAAATCCCGTCAAACTGATAGCTGATGCTCCCGAGTTCAAGGGTTCTTCCGTCGAGCTGAAAGACCGCGAAGAAAAGAATGAGTGGCAAAAATTCGAGGGTTTGTTTCATCTATGCTCTGTTACCATAACCGTGAAATGAGCTATCGGCCCATGCGGGCTCCAGTGTAGTTATTGTGATCGTCGACTTCCACACTCACTCTTCAGCGTCCGATGGTGCGTTATCACCGGAGCAGCTGCTCAAGCGCGCGGTTGATGCCGGGGTGCAACATTTTGCAATCACAGATCACGATACACTAGCGGGTTATCTGCAGGTGCGCGAGTCGCCATCGGCAAAGCGCGTCGGATTGGTCCCGGGCGTTGAGCTCTCCTGCCGTTGGGCAAAGTCGACTATCCACATCGTGGGGCTTAACTTTGACCCTGACGCCCCAGAGATGACCTCAATGGTAGAGCAGTTGTCGAGGGTTCGGCGTAAACGCGCTAAAACGATTGCGGATCGTCTCGCAGGAGTCGGCATTCCCAATGCTCTCGAAGGTGCGGTGGCTGTGGCAGCCAGCAGTCAAATTGGTAGACCGCATTTTGCGCAGTGGATGGTAGATGCGGGTGTCGTTACCGGTATGAACCAAGCGTTTGATCGGTATCTGGGGAACGGCAAGGTGGGCGATGTTAAGGCTTATTGGCCGAGCCTTGCCGACGTCACGGAGGTAATTGTTGCCTCAGGCGGTGAGGCCATCATGGCCCATCCGTTAAAATACCGGCTGACCGGTGTCAAATTGCGCGCCATGCTCACTGACTTTGTCGCCAGCGGGGGCACCGGTCTTGAGGTGCTCAATGGACGACAGATCGATGCAGACCGTCGCCGCCTCGTGACCCTGGCGTCATCATTGGGTTTAAAAGTGTCTGTTGGGTCAGATTTCCACAAAGATTTGACCTACGGTGCGCCAGTAGGGGTGGCAGTTGACTCCTTAAACCTCGACAATTCGGTGTGGCAGACTTGGTTGGCTAGTAAATGAGTCAGTTTTTTTCCGTTCATCCCGAAACACCTCAAACACGTTTGATTCATCAAGCCGTGGAGATTCTCAATCGAGGTGGGGTGATTGTTTACCCGACGGACTCGGCTTATGCGCTCGGTTGCTTACTCGACAATAAATCGGGTGCCGAGCGAATCAAGGAAATACGACAACTACCTGAAGCCCATAACTTCACCCTGATTTGCAAAGACCTTTCTGAATTGAGTCGCTACGCTAGAGTGGATAACGCGGCGTATCGGCAGATAAAACATGCAACGCCTGGGCCCTATACCTTCGTATTTGAAGCGAGCCGAGAGGTTCCGCGCCGGATCATGAATCCTAAGCGGAAAACCATCGGTCTTCGTGTGCCCGATAACGCTATTGCGCAGGCCTTACTCAATGAGCTCGAGGCACCGCTGATGTCGGTCACTTTGATCATGCCGGGCGATGATTATCCACTGAGCGACCCCTATGACATCCGGACCACGCTGGAACGTCAGGTAGACTTGGTAATAGATGGCGGGTACTGCGGTCTTGAACCCACTACGGTTATCGATATGAGCAGAGATGATGTCGTGTTGCTGAGGCAGGGATTGGGTAGTAGTGATGACTTTCTGTAGCGATTGGCGTGCCCAATGAATAACGAGACACCCGACATCGATGCCGATGATCTCGAAGCTACATCGGGCACGTTAATCGCCTCCAAGGCGGTGGAGCGTCGGATCAATCAGCCGCAGCAGGGTGAGATGCCCTTTGCTGTGGTGATGGGCGAGGCTGTGACCGAATTACCCAAGGATCTTTACATACCGCCGAGAGCGCTCGAGGTATTTCTCGAGGCGTTTGAGGGGCCATTGGACTTGCTGCTGTATCTGATTCGTCGTCAGAACCTGGATATTCTCGACATTGATGTATCCGCCATTACTGAGCAGTACATGCAATACGTCGAGCTGATGGACGCGATGCAATTTGAATTGGCTGCAGAATATTTGTTGATGGCCGCCATGTTGGCCGAAATTAAGTCGCGAATGTTACTGCCTCGCTCGACTGAAAGCGAAGACGAGGAAGAAGATCCCCGAGCGACTTTGGTACGTCGCCTACAAGAATATGAGCGCTTCAAGAAGGCGGCTGAGGATATGGCGTCATTACCGCGTGTCGAGCGCGATACCTGGGTGGGAAGTGCTGAACCACCAACGCTAGAGCGAACCAAGCCTTTGCCGACCGTTGAGTTGCAGGATTTGGTGATTGCTTTTGCCGAAGTTCTCAAGCGTGCCGATCTCTACGAGAGCCATCAGATCAAGGGTGAGTCTCTGTCAACCAGAGAACGCATGGCGGACATATTGCAAACGCTGCAATCCAGTGACTACTGCAGTTTCGATTCACTGTTTACTGTCGAAGAGGGACGGCTCGGGGTCGTGGTAACCTTCCTCGCCATCCTGGAGCTTATCAAAGAGTCTCTGGTGGATATTGTGCAGAGTGAGGGCTTTGGTCCCATCCACGTTAAAGCGAGAAGTGAATAGGGTATGGAGCCAGAACAGCTAGTCGAAATTATTGAGGGGGCGTTGTTGGCAGCGGGTGAGCCACTCAGCAAGCGTCAATTGGGTCAGCTTTTTGACGATCTGGAACGTCCCTCCACCAAAGCCATCTCCGACGCTTTGGTACAAATTGCTGAGCGTTGCGAGGGTAGAGGGTTTGAGTTGGTCGAGGTGGCCAGCGGCTACCGCTTTCAGGTGCGGCAGCACCTATCGTCTTGGATCGGCAAGCTTTGGGTAGAGCGTCCTGTGAGATATTCGCGGGCTTTGCTGGAAACACTGTCTCTAATCGCCTATCGGCAACCCATTACTCGCGGTGAGATCGAGGATATTAGAGGCGTGGCTGTCTCAAGCAATATTATCAAGAGTTTGCTTGAGCGAGAGTGGATTAAGGTCGTCGGGCATCGGGATGTGCCCGGTCGTCCAGAGATGTTCGCAACAACCCGTGAGTTTCTCGATTACTTTAATCTAAAAAGCCTTGAGCAATTGCCTGCACTGACGGACGTTCGAGATTTAGACACCATGACCAGTGCGCTGCCGCTTGAGGAATTTCATGATCCCCAGGTAGCGGAGCCCTCAAACAGCGAGCTAGACGATCAGGCGCAAGACAGTGGGATAGAGAGTGTGACGGACGCGGGTTTAGCCGATACCGACGTGGACTCGTCGCATGAATAAGCCAGCCACGACATCGGTGGCCGTAGAGACCAAGGTTGAACTCACGAAAGATGGTGAAAAGCTACAGAAGGTGCTGGCGAGACTGGGTCTGGGCTCTCGAAGAGAGTTGGAAAAGGTGATCGACGCCGGTGATGTCAAAGTCAACGGTGAAGTGGCGCGTTTGGGGTCCCGAGTGCATCCCGGTGACAAAATCAAATTTAAAGGCCGAGCATTACCCGTCGACTCCGAGATCGATACGCGGCTGCTGCTTTATCACAAGCCAGTTGGCGAGGTGTGTTCGCGCAAGGATCCAGAGGGGCGCGCGACCGTTTTCGATGCCATGCCAAAGTTGAAGAACGGTCGTTGGGTGTCTGTAGGGCGCCTCGATTTCAACACTTCTGGGCTAATGCTTCTCACCACCGATGGTGAGTTAGCTAACGCGTTGATGCATCCCTCCACGCAGGTAGAGCGTGAGTATCTGGTGCGGGTCATGGGTCGCGTCGATGACGCCATGATCGAGCGACTCAAAGCAGGCGTCGAACTCGATGACGGGCCGGCTCGCTTTACCGACGTGCAAGAGGGTGGTGACAGCGATGGCATCAACCGCTTTTTTTATGTTGTGTTGAGCGAGGGTCGCAACCGTGAAGTGCGTCGCCTGTGGGAGTCTCAGGGGGTCACTGTTTCCCGGCTGAAGCGGGTGCGCTACGGCGATGTTTTTATCCCATCGAAGCTAAAGAAGGGGCAGTGGTTGGAGCTGACGCAGCATGATGCCGATGTGGTCTACACTATGGCCCAAATGGAGCCAAAAAAAGTCTATCAACCCTCAAGGAAAGCGAAGGAAAAGCAAGCTAGGCGAGTGCGCAAAAAGGCGAGATAGCAAACCACCTATTGAGCACTCAAGGCGCAGCCGTGCACACCCTCGCTGGCGTCACTCATAAGATAGATCCAGTGATTCACTAGGGCCTCGGGGCTCGGATTGGTATCTGGATTTTCGGCAGGGTATGCCGCGCGGCGCATAGCCGTGTTCACTGCGCCCGGATTTAAGCTATTGACCCGAATATTTGATGTTGCTCCCAGCTCGTCGGCTAACACTTCCATCAATCCCTCGGTGGCAAACTTTGAGACCGCGTAGCCGCCCCAATAAGCCCGACCGCGCCTGCCCACACCCGAACTGGTAAATACAATCGATGCTTTGGGTGCCAGTTCCATGAGAGGTAGTAGCGTTTGCGTCAGCATGAAGGTGGCATTGACATTCACTTGCATGAGTTGATGCCAGCCTGAAGCGTTAGTCTGCGCGATAGGCTTTCTATCGCCAAGAAGACTAGCGTTGTGCACGAGGCCATCCAGCCTCGTTATCGATTGCGCTATTGTCGATGATAGGTTGACGAAATCGTCGTAGGTCGCCGATCCCAAGTCGATGGGGATAATGCCGGGTGTGGGAGCACCAGTTCGCATAATCGTGTCATAGAGCGACTCTAGACGAGACTCATTGCGTCCCAGTAATAGCACTTCGGCACCCGCCTCGGCACAAGCCAGAGAGATCGCGCGCCCAATGCCTTCGCTGGCGCCCGTAATCAGCAGCGTTTTTCCGCTTAGTTCGCTGGCGGCGGGCTCCCAACTATCCGGTGCTACGGGCATTACAGATGGCTCCTTATCCAAGCGCTCAAGTCACTGGGTGTGTCAAGGCATACGTCGGCACCCCAGTTTGTGGGATGATCATGATCCTCGATGTAGCCATATTTTACGGCCACCGTTGTGCAGCCCGCGGCATTGCCAGCTTCGATATCACGCAGATGATCGCCGATGTAAACCGCTCGTTCGGGACTCACTCCGAGTTCGCGGCAGCACAGCAAGATTGGTTCTGGATGGGGTTTGGCTTTCGATACGTCACAGGGGGTGACCAAACTTGCGGGGGCTGGCTCGTAATCTAAGCGACTCATTAATGGCTCCGCGAAGCGACGGAACTTGTTGGTAACAATACCCCAAACCAAACCGGCCTTCGCAATCTCGGCGACAATGTCCACAGTGCCCGGGTAAGGCACGGCGCTTGACCCCAGGATTTCTTCATACCAATCGAGGTATTGCTGCCGATAAGCCTCCCAGCGGCTATCACTCTGATCAATGCCCGTCGCTTCGGTAACAAGCCGCCCAGAGCCATGAGAGATCAGTTTGCGAACGGTCTCATAAGGTTGCTCGCCCGTGCCGTATTCCACGCATAATCGCTGGTAGGCCGCAACGAGCTCGCTGGCAGTGTCGACAAGCGTCCCGTCAAGGTCAAAAACAAAGGCGTCAAATGGCCGTCGGGTCATGCTGACTTGCTGGCCTTAATCATATAATTCACTGACACATCGCCTTCGACCAGCTTGTAACGTTTCGTCAGGGGGTTGTAGGTGAGTCCAATCATTTCTTCTACTTGGAGACCTGCGGCTCTCGCCCAGCGCGCAAGCTCAGAAGGCTTGATCAGTTTCTCGTATTCATGGGTGCCCTTGGGCAAGAGTTGAAGGACATACTCGGCGCCAACAATGGCGAATAGCCATGCTTTGGGATTTCGGTTGATGGTCGAGAAATATAAGTCGGCGCCAGGCTTTGCCATATCGGCACAGGCCTGAATGACTGCCGAGGGGTCAGGAACATGCTCAAGCATTTCAAGGCATGTCACTACATCGTATGTTTCTGGTCGTTCGCTGGCTAATGCCTCTGCAGTTGACTGTAGATACTCAACATCCAATTGCGATTCCAGCAAGTGAATTCTGGCTACTGATAGCGGTGCCTCACCCATGTCGATGCCTGTAACCGTGGCGCCTCTTGACGCCATTGCCTCGCTCAGTAGGCCTCCGCCACAGCCTACATCGATCAGTGCCTTACCTCGGATAGGGCTGTACTCATCGATCCAGCCCGCCCGCAGGGGGTTGATTTCATGCAGGGGTTTGAATTCGCTGTTGGCGTCCCACCATCGGGATGCAAGCGCTTCGAACTTGGCAATTTCTTCAGGATCTACGTTGGTTGATGTCATAACTTTGATTACTCGCTGGGGTTAGCCCGTCGCGAGTTTAACCCGCCAGCTCGCCGCTTTGCGCAAAATTGCCTCGGTGTCCAAGGTTTGCAACCGTCTGTCACGTAAAATGTTGTGTCCTGCCACCCAACTCCAGCGTACTTCATTGCCCGAAGTGGCGTAGACCACGTCGGACAGGATATTGTGACCCGGTAGCATCGCGAGCTCGCGCGTGCTGAGGGCGATCATATCCGCAGCTTTGCCCACTTCGAGACTGCCGGTGATGTGGTCGATACCTAAGGCTTTCGCGCCGTTGATCGTAGCCATTTCAATGGCCTTGTGGGCGGGAAGTGCTTCCGGACTACCGCTTTCAATTTTGGCGAGAAGGGCGGCGGCCTGCATCTCGTTCAGTGCATTAAGTCGGTTGTTGCTGGCGGCGCCGTCAGTGCCCAGCGCAACATTGATACCCCTGTCTAGCAACTTACTAACCGGGCACAGCCCCGACGCTAATTTCATGTTTGATTTAGGACAGTGCACAACGTGGGCGCCATGGTCGGCGATGGTGTCGATGTCTTGGTTGCCAAGAGCGGTCATATGAACGCATTGAGTTTTCGGCGATAGCAATCCGAGTCTCGCGAGCTGGTCAATCGGTCGCTCGCCGATACGTTCGACCGAACTCAGTACTTCATGTGCAGTTTCGTGAAGGTGAATTTGCACTGGCGCATCAAGTTCGGCGGCCAGTGTCGCAGTTCTTTCAAGCAGAGGCTCGTCGACGGCATAGTTAGAATGTGGTCCGAACCCCACGGTCACTAGATCGTGGTCGCGATAGGTATCCCCGAGCGCGAGCCCTTTCTCCAAATAATCGGCGCCGCTTCGCCCCCACGCCGTTTCCACATCGATGATAGGAAAAGTCAACTGCGCGCGCAGGCCCGCTTGCTGGAAAACCTGCGCGGCGATGTCCGGGAAGAAATACTGATCACTGGCAGTGGTGACACCGCTCATTATCATTTCGGCGGCTGCGATTTCGGTGCCATCCATCACGAATACTTGGTCTACCCATTTGTTTTCGAGCGGCCAAATTTTGTCGTTTAACCACTGAGATAGGGCCATATCATCGGCAATGCCCCGCAGTAAGGTCATCGCAGCGTGACCGTGTGCATTAATCAAGCCCGGCATCAATACATGATCGCTGAGGTCGACTTGTGCGATGTCTCTAAGCGCGCGCGCTTCGGTCGTGGGTAGAAGAGATTCGATCTTGCCATCGCGCACCACAACACTGGTATCTCGCAAGATCTCTGAGTGCGAGTTAACAGTGATGATCTCGCTTGGATGCACGACGAAATTGACTGTTTCCATGGTGGATTCCAACAGGGTTTTTGGACCGACAAGCATTAGCCTTAACAGTCTGAATTTGATAGTATTTGCAGACTATCAAATGTAGGTATCGAGTGGTTCTCCTGCTCGAAAAAAAGTAGGCCTAATGGCAGATCAGCAAGAAGACTTAGCACAAGAAGTCCACCCCATTAATATCGAAGACGAGCTCAAGCAGTCCTACATGGATTATGCGATGAGCGTCATCGTGGGGCGGGCCCTACCAGACGTTAGAGATGGGTTGAAACCTGTGCATCGACGCGTTTTATTCGCGATGAATGAGCTCAACAACGACTGGAACAAGGCTTACAAGAAATCGGCGCGGGTCGTGGGCGATGTTATCGGTAAATATCACCCGCACGGCGACTCCGCGGTCTACGACACAATCGTCCGAATGGCTCAGTCGTTTTCACTCCGATATCCACTAGTTGATGGTCAGGGAAACTTTGGGTCGATTGATGGCGATTCGGCAGCGGCGATGCGCTATACCGAAATCCGAATGGAAAAGTTAGCGCATTCCCTGCTCGCCGACCTGGAAAAAGAAACAGTCGATTTTGCAGAGAACTACGACGGTACCGAGCACATTCCGGTTGTGCTGCCGACGCGGGTTCCCAATCTCCTCGTTAATGGATCAGCGGGTATTGCCGTTGGTATGGCGACGAATATTCCTCCTCATAATATGCGCGAAGTGGTGGCAGGCTGTCTCGCGGTGTTGGAAAACCCAGAGATCACGGTAGACGACCTCATTCGTTACATTCCCGGTCCCGATTTTCCGACGGGCGCCATTATTACGGGACGTGCCGGCATTGTTCAGGCTTATCGCACAGGCCGAGGCCGAATTTATGTCCGCGCCCGTGCCGAAGTGGTTACCGACGATGCCAAAGGCAAAGATACGATCATCATCCACGAGATTCCCTATCAGTTGAACAAGGCGCGCTTGCTCGAACGAATTGCAGAGCTGGTGAAAGAGAAGAAGATTGAGGGTATCACTGAGCTGCGTGACGAGTCGGACAAGGATGGTTTGCGAGTTGTCATCGAGTTGCGGCGGGGTGAGGTTGGCGATGTCGTCCTCAACAATCTGTACGCCCAAACCCAGCTGCAAAGTGTTGTTGGTATTAATATGGTCGCCCTTGTTGACGGCCAGCCAAAGGTTCTCAACCTAAAAGAGATTATCGAGGCGTTTGTCCGCCATCGCCGCGAGGTTGTGACCCGTCGAACACTCTTCTTATTGCGCAAAGCACGCGAACGTGGCCATGTGCTCGAGGGTCTCGCAGTCGCACTTGCCAACATTGATGAGATTATCGAGACGATCAAGACCTCGCCGACGGCGGCAGAAGCTCGAGAGCGTTTGGTCGCTGCGAGCTGGGTCCCTGGGGATGTCAGCGCGATGCTCGAGCGCGCCGGTGAATCAGCTTGCCGGCCTGACGATCTGGAGGGCGATTTCGGCCTGATTGATGGCCGATATCACTTGTCTCCGGCTCAGGCCCAAGCCATCCTCGATCTCCGATTGAATCGCTTGACCGGTCTCGAACACGAAAAACTGCTCCAAGAGTACTCGGATAAGGTGGCTGAAATTGCAGATCTTCTCGACATCTTGGGTGATCCAGACCGTCTGCGATTGGTCATTCGTGAAGAGCTTGAAGAGCTAGTCGAAGACTTTGGTGATGATCGGCTCACTGAGATCACCGATTCGGCGCACGATCTGACGGTGGAAGATCTGATCACGGAAGAGGATCGCGTGGTCACTATCTCGCATGGTGGTTATGCGAAAACGCAGTCGCTGACTGATTACCAGGCACAGCGCCGAGGTGGCACCGGTCGAAGTGCGACAGCAGTAAAAGACGAGGACTTCGTCGAGCATCTGCTGATTGCGAGTACGCACGCCACCGTCTTGTGTTTCTCGAATTTAGGGAAGGTCTACTGGCTGAAGGTGTTTCATATTCCGTTGGCCAGCCGTAATTCGCGTGGTCGTCCGATGGTGAACTTGCTGCCACTCGATGAGGGGGAGCGCATTACTTCGATTTTGCCGATTGATGGCTACGATGATGACAAGTTCATCTTTATGGCCACCGAAAAAGGGACAGTTAAGAAGACAGCAGCGACACAGTTTGCTCGCCAGCGAAGCGTGGGTCTGCGCGCTATCGAGCTCGACGAGGATGATGTGTTGGTAGGCACAGCAGTGACCGATGGCGACAGCGACCTCATGTTGTTTTCTACCGAGGGCAAGGCCACTCGCTTTAATGAGTCACAGGTTCGCGCGATGGGAAGAACTGCGCGCGGTGTCCGGGGTATTAATTTGCCGACCGGCCACAAGCTGATCTCGCTGATAGTACCGAAAACCGATGGGCGAATTTTGACCGTTACCGAGAATGGTTACGGCAAGCGCACCGAAAACGCGGAGTTCCCAGCAAAGGGTCGAGGCGGAAAAGGTGTGATCGCCATGTCAACCTCAGCCCGCAACGGCTCGTTGGTGGGCGCTGTTCAAGTCTGGGATGGCGACGAGATGATGTTGATCTCTAATCAAGGGACAGCCGTTCGCACTCGAGTCGACGAGGTGAGTCTGCTAGGTCGTAACACCCAGGGTGTGCGTGTTATCAGAACACGCGATGGAGAAGCTTTAGTCAGCGTCAGTCGAATCGCAGAAGACGATGTTGAAGCGGCACCCGCGGAGTCAGTAAATGCCGAAGAAGAGGGCGGCTCGGACGCAACCGACGAGTGAGGCGGGCGCATAATTTTTGTGCGGGCCCGGCGGCGATGCCCACCGAGGTATTAGAAAGAGCACAAAGTGAGTTGCTCGACTGGCAGGGGTCTGGCGCTTCCGTCATGGAAGTGAGTCACAGGAGTAAGGCTTTTGTCGAGACAAAGCGGCGTGCAGAGGAGTCGTTGCGGCGTTTGTTGGGTATCTCTGACTCCTACCGTGTCCTTTTTTTACAGGGCGGTGCGTCACAGCAGTTCTCGAGTATTCCCATCAACCTTGCAGGTCCCGGCGACGTCGTCGATCAACTAGTGACCGGGCAGTGGTCCAAGAAAGCACGAGCCGAGGCCTCGCGCTATGTTGATGTCAATTTGGTGGCGAGCTCAGAGTCATCCAATTTTACTACGATACCTGACGTAGCGATGTGGTCTTGGTCCTCGGGTGCCGCTTACTGCCATTACTGTCCTAACGAGACGATCGGGGGTTTGGAGTTTGATTTTGTTCCCGTGACCGAGGCGCCGTTAGTGGCTGACATGTCCTCAACTATTTTATCGAGGCCCATCGATGTCGATGCGTTTGGTGTCATTTACGCAGGGGCTCAAAAAAATATCGGTCCCGCCGGTCTATGTATTGCAATCGTCCATAATGACTTGCTGGGGCGAGCGCGAACGGATGCGCCGTCGACATTGAATTGGACATTAGCGGCTGAGAATGAGTCGATGTACAACACGCCGCCTACTTACGCTATTTATCTTGCTGGTCTTGTGTTCGAGTGGTTGGAACATAGGGGTGGCCTAGTGGCTATGGAGGCCGTCAACCGTCAAAAAGCAGAGATGCTTTACTCGTTAATTGATCAATCTGATTTCTACAGTAATCCTACAGAGCCCCGGTACCGTTCTTTAATGAACGTGCCGTTCACCTTGGCGAGGCCTGAGTTGGACGCCTTGTTCTTAGAGCACGCCGAGCAAGAATCGCTCTTGAATCTGAAGGGGCATCGCTCGGTCGGGGGTATGCGGGCGAGTATTTACAACGCGGTTGAAAAATCCTCCGTTGAAGCATTGTGTGATTTCATGCATCGTTTCGAACAGCAACAGGCGTAGTGGTTAGACTAACTAATGGCAAGTGACGAGGACTTAGCAGCAATCAGGGCTGAAATTGACGATATTGATCGTCAATTATTGATGCTGATTAACCAGCGAGCGGATTGTGCACGCCGTGTTGCTGAGATAAAGCTGGCAACGACCCGGTCTGGCGATGCGCTGTTTTATCGGCCCGAGCGCGAAGCGCAGATTCTTCGGGCGATTCAGCAGGCCAATCCTGGACCACTCCCCGCTGACTTTGCTGCGCGCATTTTCCGCGAAATCATGTCGAGCTGTTTGGCGCTGGAGCGCCCACTGACCGTTGGCTTTTTGGGGCCTTCGGGCACCTATTCACAAGCGGCGGCCATCAAACATTTTGGCCAATCTGCTATCCACCAATCTGCACCGACAATCCGCGATGTTTTTCGTCAGGTCGAAGACCGGGTGTGCGACATGGCTGTAGTGCCGGTGGAGAACTCAACCGAGGGTATGGTTGGTCAGACGTTAGACTGCTTCTTGGAGTCGGCGCTCCATATCGTAGGAGAAGTCGAGTTACCAATTGTTCATCACCTGCTGGCAGGCGCTGACACTACTATGGAGTCAATCACTGCCGTTTGTGGGCATGAGCAGGCACTTGGACAGTGTCGAGAATGGCTCGATGCCAATCTGCCGGGCGTGCCGCGCGACGTCTGCCGGAGCAATGGCGAGGCGGCGGTGCGAGCGCAGGCAGAGCCTGGCATCGCAGCCATTGCCGGTGATTTGGCCGCCGATAACTATCGCTTAATAAAGTTATCTGAGGCTATTCAAGATATCGCTCACAACACGACAAGATTCTTTGTGATCGGGCGCGACAGTGTACCGGCGAGTGGCGAGGACAAGACGTCGATTCTGATAGCGAGTCGAAATCGGCCGGGTGCACTTCTCAGTTTGTTACGCCCCTTCGAGGAGCGCGGAATTAGTCTGACCCGTATCGACTCTCGACCGTCCAAAACAGAAAAGTGGACTTACATGTTCTTTATCGAATTTGAGGGACATTTAACGGATCCGCTTATTCGAGAGGTGGTCGCAGCGCTAGAGGAAAATTCGATTTTGCTGAAGCCGTTGGGCTCCTACCCTAAAGCCCCCATCTGATGGTGTCCTTTTCATGTCAGTCGGTCGCGGTGCTAGGGCTGGGTCTCATCTCTGGCTCCCTGGCGAGAGCGTTAAAGGCCTCGACTTGGGACGGAGAGCTCATTGGTTGGGGACCCCGCGAGCCGAGTCTTGCCTTGGGTCTTGAGCTTGGCGTGATTGATCGCTACTCCCTGGATTTGGACGAGGTTTTGTCGATAGCTGACATGGTGGTGGTGGGTGCACCTCCTAAGGCCACCGGGAACTTGCTTGCTGACATCGTTACCCGCTGCGCTCGTCTCGAACGCTCCCCCGTTGTGACTGACATGGCGAGCATCAAAGGTTTTGTGATTAACGGTCCGCAGCAAGCCTACGACCGTTTCGTACCCGCTCATCCGATAGCAGGATCAGAGCACAGCGGTGTACAAGCGTCCGATGCGTCACTATTTTCGGGGCGAGAGGTGATTCTGACGCCACTGGCGACAACTGATACAGATGCCGTGGAGCAAGTCGAGGCGATGTGGCAGCTGACCGGGGCATATCTACGGCGAATGGAGGTTGATCAGCACGATGCGGTGTTGGCATCGAGTTCGCATATGCCGCATATGGTCGCCTATGCCTTGACAGCTGCGCTTGCCGATGATTCCGCAGAGCCGACCATCCACGGTGGCGGCGCGTTGCGGGACATGACCCGAATCGCAGGGTCCGATCCGACAATGTGGGCCGATATTGCCGAGACCAATCGGGCGGCACTCCTGACATCGATTGACCAGTTCGGCGAGCAAATGGCGCGATTAAGGGGATTAATCGAAGCCGGAGACGATGAAGCATTAAAGGCCTATTTTTTGGCGTGTCGAGAGCATCGAAGAGCTCACGATGACATTCTAAATCCTGTTCAATCTGAAGGGGTGGATACAGACTAATGCGGTTTCAAGTTAAGCCTGGTGGCTCTATCACTGGCCGATTGCGTGCTCCGGGTGACAAATCGATTTCACATCGAACGATCATGCTCGGATCGATAGCGGAGGGTATTACTGAGGCGACCGGCTTTCTTGAGGGTCAAGACGCGTTGTGTACAGTGAATGCGTTTAGGGCCATGGGCGTCACTATCGACGGACCGCGCGATGGCCAAGTCCGGATTCAAGGTGTCGGCCTTCATGGGCTCAAGGAGCCCAATGAGACGCTTGATATGGGTAACTCGGGAACTAGTATTCGTCTGATTAGTGGGCTCCTTGCTGCACAATCTTTCGACGCCACGATGACGGGTGACGCTTCACTCACGAAACGTCCGATGGGGCGGGTTATTACCCCGTTGCAACAAATGGGTGCCGTCATCGATAGCCATGACGAGCGGCCACCACTGACGGTTCGAGGTGGACAATCGCTAAAAGGAATACATTACGTAATGCCAATGGCGAGTGCGCAGGTGAAGTCATGTGTGTTGCTAGCGGGGCTGTATGCCGAGGGAAGAACGTCGGTCATCGAGCCGGCACCGACACGTGACCACACTGAGCGAATGTTGCAGGGTTTCGGTTACGCAGTAGATTCGGAAAACGGCGTTATTAGTCTCAGCGGCGGTGGCAATCTTCAGGGTGCCCAATTGGATATTCCTGCAGATATTTCTTCAGCGGCGTTTTTTCTGGTCGCTGCATCGATCAGTGAGGGCTCAGATCTTATTCTTGAACACGTTGGCATTAACCCGACGCGCTCGGGGGTTATCACTATCCTCACGCTGATGGGTGCCGATATTGAGATAATGAATGAGCGCACAGTTGGCGGCGAACCTGTTGCTGACTTAAGTGTGAGATCGGCCAAGTTGAAGGGAATCGAAATTCCAGAGGAGCTCGTGCCGCTTGCTATTGATGAATTTCCGGTGCTGTTCATCGCTGCAGCCTGCGCCGATGGTGAGACAGTGCTATCGGGTGCTGAAGAATTGCGGGTAAAGGAAAGCGATCGAATCGCCTCGATGGCTGAAGGGCTTACTCGGTTAGGCATTGCGAACGAGGTGATGCCCGATGGTATTCGAATTCAAGGTGGGCGGATGACGGGTGGCGAGATCGATACCTATCACGATCATCGGATCGCCATGAGTTTCTCCATTGCAGCGCTGAGGGCTAACGGTGACATCATCGTCAACGATTGCGATCACGTCGCTACTTCCTTCCCAAACTTTGCGTCGCTATCGAAGGGTATTGGCCTTCGGATTACCGAAGCTCTTTAAATAATGCAGTTAGTACCAGTCATCTGCGTCGATGGCCCCAGTGGTGCGGGTAAGGGCAGTCTCGCGCGGAGGCTGGCCGACCGCTTGGGGTTTCACCTATTAGATAGTGGGGCGCTGTATCGGGTAGTTGGCCACGTTGCGAGTGAACGCGGTGTCGCCTGGGATGATGAATTGGGGCTCGAAGCTATCGCAGCTTCGCTAGATGTAACGTTTGAGCCAATTGATGACGGCGTTGGCGTCTTTCATGAAGGCACGGATGTGAGTATCCCCATTCGATCGGTCCGCGGCGGTGAAGGCGCGTCTGCAGTCGCTGTATTTCCTAAGGTACGTCAGGCACTTCTTGCGCGTCAGCGAGAATTGGCGGTCGCACCAGGATTGATTGCCGACGGCAGAGACATGGGTTCCGTGGTCTTTCCCGAGGCCGATCTAAAGTTGTTTCTGGAGGCGTCGGCGCAGGCGCGCGCACTGCGGCGCCAGCTTCAGTTGCAGGCACAGGGCGACAGTGTTAGTCTGCCGCGCCTTCTGGAGGCCATAGAGGCGAGAGACGCCAAAGATCGTGCTCGATCTGCATCTCCACTCAGACCTGCCGAGGACGCGGTTGTGATCGACAGCACTGAGCTGTCAGCCAGTCAAGTCTTTGACCGAGCCATGGCGCTCATTACCTCCAGAGGGATTGTGTGACACAGCGGTAACAGGCCCACTCCTCGCTGTTCGCAAAGTAAAACAGATCCAGCACAGTTGGGATGCTGGAGCCACTCAGGTGGCGATATCAAAGGATCTACTATGAGCGAATCATTCGCCGAACTATTCGAAGAAAGTTTGAAAACAGTCGACATGGAGCCGGGCTCTATTGTCACTGGTGTTGTTATCGATATCGATAACGAGTGGGTCACGGTTCACGCCGGGCTCAAGTCGGAAGGAGTTATTCCGAGAGATCAATTTACTAACGCGAGTGGCGAATGCACGCTGAGCGTTGGTGACGAAGTGCAGGTGGCGCTGGAATCCGTTGAGGATGGCTTTGGTGAAACCAAGTTGTCACGGGAAAAGGCTAAGCGCGCTGAAGCATGGAAGACGCTTGAGGCCGCACACGTTGCGCAAGAAGTGGTCATGGGCGTTATCAATGGCAAGGTGAAGGGCGGTTTCACTGTTGATGTCGATTCGATTCGCGCATTCCTGCCTGGCTCGCTGATCGACGTGCGTCCCATTCGAGAGACAGCGCACCTCGAGGGCAAAGAGCTAGAATTCAAGGTGATTAAGCTCGACCAGAAGCGAAACAATGTCGTTGTTTCGCGTCGTGCGGTAATGGAAGCAGCTAACAGCGCTGAGCGTGATGAGTTGCTCCAAAATTTGCAGGAAGGCCAAAGCGTCAAAGGGGTGGTCAAGAACCTTACCGACTACGGCGCTTTTGTCGACTTGGGTGGCGTAGACGGACTACTGCACATTACCGATATGGCTTGGAAGCGCATTAAGCACCCAAGCGAGGTGGTTGAAGTTGGCCAGGAAATGGATGTGAAGGTGCTGAAGTTCGACCGCGAGCGCAATCGTGTATCGCTCGGACTCAAGCAGTTGGGTGAAGACCCATGGATAGAAATTACTAACCGCTATCCTGAAGGTAGTCGAACCAATGCTCGCATTACCAATCTGACCGATTACGGTTGCTTTGCTGAGATTGAAGAGGGTGTAGAAGGTCTGGTTCACGTTTCAGAAATGGATTGGACCAACAAGAACGTACACCCGTCGAAAATTGTTCAGCTAGGGGACGAAGTTGAGGTGATGGTTCTCGATATTGATCAGGAGCGTCGTCGTATCTCGCTCGGCATCAAGCAGTGCCAGCAAAACCCATGGGATGGATTCGCAGCGGAGCACGCGATTGGCAACAAGATTTCGGGATCTATTAAGTCAATCACTGACTTCGGTATCTTCATCGGTCTCGATGGTAATATCGATGGCCTGGTGCACCTGAGCGACATCAGCTGGAATGAAACCGGCGAAGAGGCTGTTCGCAATTACAAGAAGGGCGATGAGATCGAGACGGTTATTCTCAGCATCGATCCTGAGCGCGAGCGAATCTCTTTGGGCATCAAGCAACTTGAGGAAGATTCGTTCACTGTCTACCTCGCAGAGAACGACAAAGGCGCCATTGTGATCGGTGAGGTTACCGAGGTGGATGCCAAGGGCGCCAACATTAAGTTGAATGAAGAGACCGAGGGTTACCTGAAGGTGGCTGATATCAGCCGTGATCGCACCGAGGATGCTCGTTCAGTCCTCAGTGTTGGTGACAAGGTAGAAGCGAAGATCGTAGCGGTTGACCGAAAGACGCGCTCGATTGGTCTCTCCATAAAAGCCAAGGACGTGGATGATGAGAAGGAAGCAGTGGAGTCTCTCAAGCAGCAGGACGACGTAGCATCGCCTGGTACTATTGGTGATTTGATCAAGGCTCAGATGGATGAGCAGTGATTGTCGCTTTTGTAACGTTTAGTCCAAAAAGCCGGCACTCGCCGGCTTTTTTTTTAACTTGTTTGCTACCATCGAGGAAACATCCGACGGCTGTACAGTAGACATCATGAAAAAAATAGTAGTGGTGCCATTAGTAGCGCTTAGTGCCGGCTTTACTGCTGGGTACACTGAGGCGCAGGACATCAACGCCAATTTTTTCTCTCACATGGAACTCACCAATTCTGATGCAGCGAGAGCATCTGATCGCGAAGCTGCGTGGGGTGAATCTGCGCTGTTTTTGACGGGTAATCTGTCCGACAAGCTCTCGTTTCTGGCGGAGAGTACGTTTCAGGCACAGGAGTACCGTGAGGATCAGCTAACGCTCGAACGCATTCGGCTCCGCTATGAGCTCAACCGTGACCACGCGATTAGTATCGGTAAGATGCACACGCCCGTGAACTATTGGAATGACAGCTACCATCACGGTCGCTTCTTCTACCCCACTATTAACAGACCACTGGTGTTTGGCCGCTTTATTCCAGTTCACGAGGCGGGTATACGCCTCAGCGGCCAGCCCACCGATATCACAGGCTTTGGCTACGATGTGGTTCTTGGGACAGGGCAGTCTGAAGGGGATGACTTGTTTGCACGCGGCGTTAAGTCTTACACCGCATCACTGACTTGGACCCCTAATGCTGAACTCACGACGAGGATGAGCTACTACCGCGATGAGATTCTTGATCACTTAAATAACCCCTTTCATAGCCATGGCGGACATCATGGTATGGATGATATGGGGCATGGCCACATGGATGATGACCATGAAATGCACGACGCCATGGGCGATGGCAATGCGGATATCCCCTACGAGATGCTGTCCTGGTCGGCTTATTGGGACTCGGGCGACTGGCGGGCACTCACTGAATTGTCTGCGAATCGAACGGACTCGGGCGACTGGAA
Source organism: Halieaceae bacterium MED-G27 (assembly GCA_002456975.1). GTDB lineage: Bacteria > Pseudomonadota > Gammaproteobacteria > Pseudomonadales > Halieaceae > Luminiphilus. The sequence continues at coordinate 17,122 of NTKA01000001.1, read as the reverse complement.
CCAGTCGGCTTTTCAGTACCTTGGCCGCCGACTAACCGATTCGCTGATGGCATACCTACTGCTCTACTACGTTAATGTCGGCGACGATGAAATTCACTTCGCTTCTGGAATCGATAAACGAATGGGGGTGGGTCTCGAGTGGTTCGCCCGTGAAAATATCTCCGTGAAGTCGGAGCTGCGATCGCGTCATGCGCACACAGATGGTCATCGCGACGATACCGAAATTCAGGTCCAGATAAGTTTCGGGTTCTGAGATGCCGAAGTATCTGCTTATCACCCTCGTAGGACTGGCACTCGCATGGGCGAGTGGCGTGTCGCGTGCGGCTGATGAGCAGGTTTACATCCTTGTTAACGCACCATCGAGTGCGGAAGTCTCCGAGGATTCGGCAAAAGCGTTGTTGAGAGGTCAGCGACGTAACTGGGATTCTGGTCAGGCTGCGACTGTTGTATTGCCCTCTAGAAATTCCATTAACTACGACAAAACAGCAGAGATGATTTTCCAGACATCAGGCACCATCATGCAACGGACATGGTTTCGGTTGGTTTTTGGTGGTCGAGTGAACGCGCCTAAATATTTTGATTCGGACGAGCAAATTGTTAGCTGGATCAACGAGTATGAGGGTGCGGTCGGTGTGGTGATTTCCGATACGGAGCCGAACGTCAGCGGCAGTGTCCAAGTCATTCCGACCTCGTGACGCGCTCCCTACTTTTTCAGTTCGTCGGTCTCACCGCTGTTGTTACCGCGATCGTTGGCGCCCTCCTAATTTATGTTGTTCCCAATGGTCAACGCCAAGAGCTCGAAGCCAGCGCCACGGCCGAGCTTAGCAGTTTAGCCGCAGCCTATGCGGTGAGTGTTACGTCAGCGCTCGAGCAAGAGGATCTCGAAGCACTTGCAGGGCTAAACTCTTCGGTTAGGGACGACCCCCGAAACCTTACAGTTGCCATCATCAGCGGCTTCGAAGACGACGCGGAGCTCTTTGCTGTTTTTCCCGGTGATTCAGATGTTACGACGGCCGATATCGATAGCGAGCGCTACCTCGTTGCGAGGCAGCCCGTCAGCACAACGATCCTTGAGGGTACTGTGGTGGTGATGATCGAGACGACCTCGATATCACAACGAGTTGAAGCTCTAAACACGCCACTATATGCGGCATTTCTAATTTTTCTGGCGCTTCAGATTATTTATGCTCGACAACTATCGGTCCGCGTACTGCTTCCTATTATCGAGGCGGGGGGGATTGCTGATCGGCTGGGTCGCGAGGATTATCAGGGTGCGCTACGGAAGCACAATCGTGACGACGAGATTGGCCAACTGGCATCCAGTCTGCGTCGACTAAAAACCAATCTACGCTTGAAGAACCGAGAAAATCGCCGAATTCTCGCGTCTCTAGAAGACACGGTTGAAGAGCGAACTGCCGAGTTAACCAAAGCACTGGAAGCTAAGGACTCGTTTACCGCGAGTGTGAGTCACGAGTTAAGAACACCGCTTCACAGTATTATTGCTTCTCTGGATTTGATGTCAGCGGAGCAGCAAACCAAAGAGAACGGAGAATATCTCGTCATCGCCAAACGGGGCGCGAAGACGTTGTTACTGCTTATCAACGAGCTTCTCGATTTCCAGCGTTGGGAGCAAGAGTCGGTTGTTCTCAAGGAGGAGGCGATCGAGCTGCGGCATTTTGTTTCTGGAATCGGCTCTACAATCAACACTTTATTCGGCGATAGCGACGTTGAGTTCGTCATTCAGAACGACCTCCCTTCACCGATTTGGGTGATGGTCGATCCGAATCGTCTTGCACAGGTGCTCATCAATTTGTTGGGCAACGCCAGAAAGTTTACCAACACAGGTTCGGTGACCTTCGAGGCTAGTGCCTTACAAGATAGTCCTATTGATGCTGAAGTTTTATTTGCTGTGGTCGATACGGGTATGGGAATATCTCCCGAGGACGTAAAGCGAATCGACGAGCCTTACTTTCAGGCGGCGGAAGGGTTAAATCGCAAGTTTTCCGGTACCGGACTGGGCCTCAATATCGTGAAGCGCATCTCAGAGGCGATGTTTTCCCGTCTCAATGTCAGCAGTGAGGTCGGTGTGGGGAGCGTATTTGATTTCTCGATACGGCTGGCTAAAAGTGATGCGGTTGAGCGCTCCGAGGCTTTACTGTCAGGGATTCGAGATAAGGAGGCCGCACCATTACCACCTGAGCAGCGTCGCTTCCTCTATGTTGAAGACAGCATCACCAATCAATTGGTGATGACAGCAATGCTGGACAGGCTGGGTGTCTCACATGAGGTTGTCAGTTCAGCGACAGAGGGTATTACTAAGCTGAGATCAGAGCGTTTTGATGTGCTCATTACTGATATTCAAATGCCTGAGTTTTCGGGAATCGACTTGTTGGACTGGGTGACTCAAGACGCGGGCGAAAGCGAGGGGGCTCGCGTATTCGCTTGCACAGCCAATGCCAATACCGACGCAATTGCCGAATTCAAGGCAATGGGATTTCAGGGCGTATTGACCAAACCGTTATCGATAGAAGACCTTACGAGCTTTCTTAAATCCCTGGGTTAGGTAAACAGGTTAGGTAGTCACATCCTTGGCTCGGGCCTTCCCATCTTATTCGGCGTGGTTTTCGCAAATGCGGTTGCGTGGTGAGGAGACCCTGTGGACAATGGGGACTTCAAAGGGATACCTGACATGACTAGAAGCGAACTTATCGATTTAATGGCATCGCAACAGTCGCAGCTCACTACTAAGGATGTGGAGTTGGCGGTTAAGCTTATGATCGATCACATGGCGCAGTCGCTGTCTTCGGGCGAGCGCATTGAGATCAGAGGTTTCGGTAGCTTCTCTCTGCACTACCGCGAGCCGCGTCAAGGTCGGAATCCCAAGACAGGCGACACGGTTGATTTGACTGGAAAATATGTTCCTCACTTCAAGCCGGGCAAGGAGCTGCGCGAGCGGGTCAATCGAGCCGTTAAATCGGTCTTCTAATGCTGCGATGGTTGCGTGGTTTATCGGTCACTTTGGTGCTTATTGCGTCCATAGCGACTGGCGCTGTATTGACTGTCCAAAACGCGACGCCAGTCCCGCTGGATTTGTTGTTTATAGCATTGACACCCCGGCCTTTGGGTATCTGGTTGATCGCTAGTTTCATTGTCGGTGCCACGGTTGCGCTGGGCTTTAGCTCCTGGGCAATTGGTAGAGCTCGATTTGGCCGGCGGGTAGCGGGTGTCGCTAACCGTAAATCTACTAATGACTGATCCAAATCCCCTCCTCTTGTTGCTGTTGTTCCTCGCCGTTGCTGCGGGATGGGTGCTTGGCCGTGGAGGTAATTCGCGTGATGTCGCCGAGCAAGAGGCGCCGCCTGCTCAATACTATCTGGGCTTGAATTTCTTATTAGACGGTGAACAGGAGTCTGCCCTTAAAGCTTTCAGCGAAGCACTGGCCGTTAATGCTGATACCTTTGAAACCCATATCACGTTTGGCAATTTGCTCAGAAAACGCGGTGAGGTGGATAACGCGATCAAAATTCATCAGAGTTTACTGTCGCGAGAAAACTTGCCGGATATACAGAAGCATCAGGCCCACCTCGAATTGGCTCGGGACTTTATTGCTGCGGGGCTAATGGATAGAGCAGAGCAGTTACTGGAAGACCTACAGGAGCTGTCAACCGAGCACAAGCAAGAGTCCAGGATCCTGCTAATTGATGTCTTTGAAGCGCAAAGGGATTGGGCTAAGGCCAAGCAACTTTTGCGCGAAAAAATCAGTGCCGAGACGCTGTCTGTTGAGAAGCAGGCTAAGCTAGAAAAGACCGGTGCACACTACTGTTGCGAGGAGGCGGAAGACGCACTGGCAGGTGGTGATCTCGAATTGGCTGATACGCTAGTGAAAGAGGCGTATTCCTGGAGTGACGATACGATTTGGCCGTCGGTCATTGCTGCCGCTATCGAGGGCAAACGTGGCCAGCCTCGAGCCGCGCTAGATCGCTTGCTGGCAGCGGCGGCGCAAGATCCCAGCTTTGTTATCGAGTTGTGGCCTGACGCTACGAGCTATGCCGATGAGATCGATGCTCAGCCTGAGTTGCTGCTCTTTCTTCGGGGCATCGCTGGAAACAGTCGAGACCCAGCGCTACGCGTTTTACTGATCGACGAGCTGATCGCTAGTGGCGACATTGAACTTGCGTCGGAGCTGGTGACTGAAGGTGTGGAAGAAACGCCGTCCACCCCTTTGTTGTCTCGTTATGCGGCGATCCATGAGGAAAAGTTTGCGACTGCTGAGTGGCGTTTGGTGTCTCAGGCAGCAACAGCCGTGTCGGTTAAGCAGTCGGCCTATCGTTGTGGTGTTTGTGGATTCCATGGGCCGAGTTTTTATTGGCGTTGTCCCGGGTGTAAAGAGTGGGAAACGCTGGATCGAGTCAAGAAACGATAGATATAACGATAGATAAAACGCGTTAGTTAATAGGCCTCAAATCATTATGATCATAGACAGTGACTCTCCTCTCATCGTTGCCCTTGATTATGCCAGCGCAGCCGATGCCCTTGCGATGGTGGATCAGCTAGATCCCAAGCTGACGCGAGTTAAGGTGGGCAAGGAGTTATTCACGGCTACCGGTCCTCATCTCATTGCGTCACTGCACGAGCGAGGTTTTGAGGTCTTTCTTGATCTGAAGTTCCACGACATACCCAATACGGTTATGGGCGCTATCAAAGCGGCTGCCAACCTCGGTGTCTGGATGGTAAATGTTCATGCCTCGGGTGGTCGTCGCATGATGGAGGCTGCTCGAGAGGGCGTCGAACAATCTCAGCATAAACCGCTGCTCATCGCGGTAACGATTCTGACCAGCATGCAACAAAGTGATCTGATAGATCTGGATATGCCCGGCGAGTTGACCGAGCGCGTGCTAGGCCTTGCGTCACTCTCACAGGCGTCTGGTATGGACGGTGTTGTTTGCTCTGCCCAAGAGGCCTTGCAGATCAGGCGACAACGTGGCGATGCTTTCTCTTTGATCACACCCGGCATTCGTCTCGCTGGTGACAGTGCGGGTGACCAGCGTCGAGTAGTGACTCCTACTGATGCAATGACTCTGGGGTCAAACTATCTCGTGATGGGCAGGTCTATTACCGGGTCTGAGCAGCCAGCTGCGACCGTTGAGTCGATTCTTGCAGATCTCATGTCATCGTAATTCGGCATATCACGGCACAGTTACTCATCGCACTGAATCGATGTCGCCCGATCACCAGTAGCCCAGGTACCTTGATGATCGCCAATACCGGCGAATAAACAAGGAGGGGGAAGCCCATGGAAGATCACTACCGGTTACGCGAGCTGCGCTACCGAATTGCCACATTATTTGTAGTTTTGACGATTGCCTTAATGACATCTTTGAGTGCCTTTTCAAGCGACGACATGATCAACATTAACCTTGCGGACCAGGCCACTCTGGAAGCCGGTTTAGAGGGTATCGGACCGGCATTGGCGAGGCGTATCGTCGAGTTTCGTGAGATGTATGGTCCGTTTGAATCACTTGACCAGTTTCTTGAGGTCAGAGGCGTCGGTCCAAAGATCGTGGAGACCAACCAAAACAGAATCGTTTTTGAATAACGAGTGCGGCCACCTGCGGGTGGCCGTCTTAGAAAGTAAATCTGCTAAGCTCATATCGCCGCAAAAGAGGTGATGAGCGATGACAGACTACGATGCATTTAACGGCGATGCCGATGGGATTTGCGCACTGATTCAGATGCGACTCGATGAGCCCAGACCTGATGCTCATCTAGTCACTGGGGTTAAACGCGATATTCAACTGTTAGATAAGGTAGAGGTGCAGCCGGGTGACCGGGTAACAGCGCTGGATATTTCATTTGATAAGAATCGTTACTCAGTCAATCGTATTGTCGCCGCGGGCGGCACGGTGTTCTTCTGTGATCACCACTTTGCGGGAGAGATTCCTGATAACGAGGCGCTGGAGACGCTGATTAGTACTGCGCCTGAGGTCTGCACTAGTGCTCTGATTAATGGGCGACTCAGGGGGCGCTTTGCTGAGTGGGCTGTCGTCGGTTGCTACGGCGATAATTTGGATGCGACGGCTGCTAAGTTGGCCGACAATATTGGAGTGAAAACAGGGCTAGAAACGCTCAAGCGGCTAGGTATTTTGGTTAACTACAATGCCTACGGCGCGACCTCCGACGATCTCCATTTCATGCCCGAGGATTTGTATTTGCGGATGTCTCAACATGAGTCTCCCTCAGGGCTACTAGCTGATGATCCATCTTTATTTGGAACACTCGACCAGGCCTACGAGTCGGATATGGAAAAAGGTGCGGGAGCGCCTAGGATCGTTGAGAGACCAGATTTTGCAGTTGTGTCGCTACCAGATGCGCCATGGGCGCGGCGGGTGAGTGGAGTTCTGGGTAATGATTTAGCGAATGCCTTCCCAGACAGAGCTCACGCCGTGCTCACCGATATTTCAGGTGGTTATCTCGTGAGTGTTAGAGCACCGTTGAATCGGCGCAGTGGGGCGGACGAGGTATGCCGCCAGTTCGAAACAGGTGGCGGGCGGTCTGCGGCAGCCGGAATCAACAAGCTGCCACAATCAGAGCTCAATCGTTTTATCGATGTGATGGGCGCGCAATACGGTTAATTCACCAGCGCGCTACCTGTTGCTCGATTTTCTCCAGTGCTTGTAGCACTGCCCGCTTTGAACCCTGTTCATCTGTGTCATTGAGTGAGACAACGCGGTACTGATCAAACAGATCTAAGAGGTTATCGATCACACCCATGTCTATGGGTTGGTTCCTGATGACTAGGGTTCGGGCAGAGTGTTCTAGCGTGCCATAAAAGACATCTCGTATTTGCCAGATCGGAGTGCTTGCCTCCAACTCGCCTGATTGGATGCCTCGCTGCATGATGTCGTCGAAAACTCTGACATATTCCCTGATTTGCGGTAATTCGCGGCTCGGTTTGCTATGCCATTGCCGCGCTCGAGAGGTGATGTCGACAATCTTGAAGTCGTCGATAAGAGACCTGAGATGATAGGTTGCCAGCTCGCGTAACTGTGTTGAAACCGTTTCACTTGGGGTTATGGCTTGCCTCGCACCGGTGGTGAGCTCTCGCCAAAACCGGTCGACCACGGCTTCCAATAGGTCGTGCTTCGTTTTGTAATAAAGGTAGACAGTGCCCTCGGCAACGGCCGCACGTTTCGCGATCTCCGCCATTCGTGCGCCATCGACACCCGACTCGCCAAACAACCTGGTCGCCGCAATCAAAATCGCTTCTTCTCTCGCTTCGAGCCGCTGTCGTTGGGTATCTGCCATTCGTTTCGCTGACGTTCTCTGTTGTGGATTCACGACCGCCTTGCGGCTTGCCGTTAAGTCGTTAAGCGCCTATAGTTTTGCTGAGTATGACTCATTATTTATGAGTCGTAATCATTTTTGTGGCTCCATGTAGGATAAATAGGGCGTAAAACTAGATAATGTGGCGCCAGCGTAAAAGGAATTGATATGCCGCTCCTAAGCTCCGCTGTTGCATCGACCGCCGACAGTTTTCAGGAAAACAGATCCGACATGCTGGAACTCATCGATCACTGGCGATCGCTCGAGCAGCGCAGCATCGATGCCTCCAATAAGCGATTAGCAACTTTCCGAGCGCGTGGTCAGCTGTCGCCTCGAGAGCGATTAGAGCACTTATTGGATCCAGGGATGCCATTCATCCAGCTCCACTCGATGGCCAATTTCTGTGTGGAAGACACGAATAGAGAAACGAGCGTTCCTGGCGCATCAGTCATCGTTGGCATCGGTTTTGTAGAGGGTGTCCGTTGCATGATCTGGGTGGATGACTCAGGAATCTCGGCTGGGGCAGCGACCGAGACAACTGGACTAGTATCGACGTCGATTCTCGAGGTCTGTATGCGACAGAAATTGCCTTTGATCCACTTGGTCGAGAGTGCGGGTGCGAATCTTCTCAAGTACCAGGTGGAGTTGTGGTCTCGCTTTGGCAATGTGTTCAGGGAATTGGCTCGTCTTTCGGCCGCTGGTATTCCCACGATGGTGGTCTTGCACGGTGGTTCCACTGCGGGTGGAGCTTATATGCCTGGCATGTCCGATTACGTTATTGGCGTCAAAGACAATGGTATGGCTGCCTTGGGCGGTGCCGCCCTGGTGAAAGCTGCTACTGGCGAGGAGGCGGATGATCGGGAGCTTGGGGGTACTGAGATGCATGCTTCGGTGTCTGGTGTTGTCGAGTATCTGGTTGAAGACGATGCTCACGGATGTCTAAAAGCCCGAGATGTTATTCGCAGTCTGGATTGGAACAAGCGAGTGAGCGCAGTTAAACGCCGGGCGTTTGAGCCGCCACGCTACCCTTGCGATGAGCTGGCAGGTGCTATCCCGACCGACCCCAAGGTGCCCTATGATTTCCGAGAGGTGTTGGCTCGACTAGTTGATGACTCGAGCGTAGAGGAGTTCAAGGCTCGCTATGGGGTGTCGACTGTTTGTGGGTACGCGTCGATCACGGGGATCGCCTTTGGTTTCATCGGGAACAACGGGCCTATCGACCCCAATGGTGCGACCAAAGCAGCGCAGTTTATCCAGCTTTGCGACGCCGCTGACCTGCCCATTTTGTTCTTTAATAATACGACCGGCTACATGGTAGGCACTGAGTATGAGCAAGCCGGGATGATTAAGCACGGATCAAAAATGATTCAGGCCGTATCCAACGCGCGAGTACCTAAGATCTCGCTATACATTGGAGCGAGTTTCGGTGCGGGCAATTACGGCATGTGCGGTTGGTCGTATCAACCCGATTTCTTATTTGCTTGGCCAAATGCCAGAACTGGTGTCATGGCTGGCCAAAGCGCGGCTGACACCATGTCCGAGGTGGCAAGGGTCGGGGCGGCTCGAAAAGGTCAGACGATTTCGGAAACAGTGTTGACAGAGCAGGCGGATGCTATCAAAGCGCATTTCGATGCTCAGGAAGACGCGTTTTATACCTCGGGTAGGGTGCTTGATCACGGTATTATCGATCCGAGAGACACCAGAAAAGTGTTGGCGTTTTGCCTTGAAACGGTTCTCGAGGGACGACAGCGTGAACTGAGACCTAATGCCTTTGGCATCGCGAGGATATAGGTGATGACAACCCTTCCAATAACCTGCTCTGTCGTGCCCGAGCTGAATAATAAATGGTTAACCGTATGGTTTAACCAGCCCGAACGTCGAAATCCGCTGACCGATGAAGTTATCAGTGACCTCGCTTTGGTGTTTGATGCAATCGCACATCGCCCCGATATACGCGGAGTCACCTTGCGTGGACGCGGCGGCTTCTTTTGTGCCGGAGGTGACCTCAAAGGCTTTCAGGCATTGGCCAACGGTGCTGCTGACGATGCCATCAAGACCAGCTCAAACATAGGGTCGGTGCTGGCTCAGTTGGAAGCTTTGCCACAGGTGACCATAGCCGTCATTGAGGGTGCGGCTATGGCCGGCGGATTGGGTCTTGCCTGTTGTTGCGATGTCACGGTGGGCTTATCGGACGCCAAGTTCGGATTTTCAGAGACTCGCATCGGCATCACACCGGCTCAGATCGCGTTTTATGTGTTACAGAAATGTGGTTACTCGACCGGTAGACGTTTGATGCTGACAGCTGCAAAGTTCGATGGGGCAGAGGCAGCAGCCCTCGGTGTCTTGGATCAGGTAGTGGATGACCCATCATTGCTTAACGAGGCCGAACAACAGATTATCGGTGCTGTGCTCGAATGCGCGCCCGGTGCAGTCGCTGCGTGCAAGCGTTTAATAAGAGGTTTGCAGGGGGTCGAAGGTGACCAGCGAGTGGCGTTTGCCGCAGAGAACTTTAGCGCCTGCTTACAAAGTGATGAAGGCAGGGAAGGGGTGGCATCATTTTTAGAGAAACGTCGGCCTTTTTGGTTTAGGGAGTCACAATAATGAAAACGTTGACCACTTTGTTGGTTGCTAATCGCGGAGAGATCGCCGCTCGAGTGATGCGTACCGCCAAGGCAATGGGCCTCAAGACAGTTGCCGTCTACTCCGAGGCTGACGCTGATGCGCTACATGTGCGTGTCGCTGATCAGTCGGTTTGTATTGGACCCGCTCCTGTGGGCGAGTCCTATTTACAGACAGCTGCGATCCTTTCGGCTGCAGCTAAGACCGGGGCTGACTGTATTCATCCGGGCTATGGTTTCTTGTCTGAAAATCAGAGTTTTGCTGCTGCTTGCGAAGAGGCGGGTATTGAGTTTATCGGACCGCCTAATGCAGCGATCGATGTCATGGGCGACAAGGCGAAGGCCAAGCGTGCGATGCTAGCAGCGGGCGTGCCATGCGTTCCCGGTTATCAAGGTGAGGATCAGGCAGTGGTGACATTGGTCGCTGAGGCACAAGCCATCGGCATGCCGGTGATGGTAAAGGCCGCCGCAGGTGGTGGTGGTCGAGGGATGCGACTAGTCGATGACGTAGCAGATCTCGAATCGGCCATCGGCATCGCGCAATCGGAGGCCGAAAACGCGTTTGGATCTAGCGAATTAATTATCGAAAAGGCTGTGCTGAGACCTCGTCACGTCGAGATTCAAGTGTTTGCTGACAAGCACGGCAACACCGTCCACTTGGGGGAGCGGGATTGCTCTATCCAGCGCAGACATCAAAAGGTTGTTGAGGAGTCACCCTGCCCCGTGATGACGCCTGAGCTTCGCGAGGCGATGGGCCAAGCTGCTATCGATGCCGCGAAAGCAGTGAATTATGTCGGTGCTGGAACCGTGGAGTTCCTACTCGACGCAGCAGGGGCGTTTTACTTTCTTGAGATGAACACCCGATTGCAGGTGGAGCACCCAGTGACAGAATTGGTCACAGGCTTCGACCTTGTGGAATGGCAGATTCGGGTGGCAAGAGGGGAGACACTACCCGCAGAGCAAGATGATATTGATTTATTCGGACACGCCATCGAAGTGCGGCTATACGCTGAAGACCCCGCCACCGGCTTTTTGCCGAGTACCGGTGCAATCGATCTTTTCGATGTCCCCGATATGCCCGGTATCAGAGTGGATTCAGGGGTTGAGTCGGGAGACGAGGTCACTCCGTTTTACGACGCCATGGTGGCAAAGATCATTGCCTACGGTGATACACGCGAAGATGCACGAATGACCTTAAAAGCAGCACTCGAGCAATCAGTGTTATTCGGCCCTGCCAATAATCGCGATTTCTTAATCGACGTGCTGGCCAAACCCGATTTTGTCAGCGGCGAAGCAACCACAGCATTTATCGGCGATTACTACGGAGACGCCTTCACACCAGTGCCTATTGCAACGACTGAATTAGCTGCCGCAGCGACTATTCAGCATGTGATCGCGATGGAAAGCCACCATGCCCAGTCGGCCTCAGTGCATCCCGAGTTGTTGGATTGGGCATCGAACGGTGGCACCGTCGATATCCGACAGTATATGGCTGACGAATCGACGATCGATGTTCGGCTGAACGCGATTTGCCTAGGTCAATATCGCGTACAGATGGGCGAGGAGTCTGCAGATGTCGAGGTGCTCGATATGGATGAGGATAATGCACAGCTGTCGATAAACGGCCTAGCGTCGCGGTATCGATTTCTAGCTCAAGCACCCGCCACCATCCATCTTGCATCAGACCATAGAGCTTGCACGCTGGTCGATGCGGCACGTGTGCCACCCGAGAGCGAGGAAGCGGCAGGTGGGGGCAATATCGCTGCACCAATGCATGGTCAATTGCTGGCGATCGAAGTGGAAGCGGGTCAATCGGTTTCTAAAGGGCAGCGATTGGCTGTGCTTGAGGCCATGAAGATGCAACACGAAATTACCGCACCAGCAGACGGTACAGTGGTCGATATCGGCGCAGAGGCCGGCAAACAAATTGGTGCTGGCGACTTGATTATGACGTTGGAGCTCGAGGAGTGATATCGGCACTCACTGACACCTTTGATATTGATTTTCCGCTGTTCGCCTTCAGTCATTGTCGCGATGTGGTGGCGGCTGTCTCGCGAAATGGTGGTTTTGGTGTATTCGGAGCAGTCGAGCTGACGCCCGAACAACTGCGGGTCGACCTCGAATGGATTGAAGCGCACTGTGGTGGCAGACCATTTGGCCTTGACCTCATTGTTCCCAATGCCGCAGTGGGTAAGGACCAAAATATCAGCGACGCCGAACTCATCAGCATGGTTCCAGATAGCCATCTCGAATTTGCGGATTCTATTTTGAGCTCACAAGGTATCGATATCTCAGATCTTGCCGCTGATCGCAATTATGATCTCATGTTCACGCATAATATTCAGGGCCAGAAAACCAATGCCATGCTCGAGGTGGCGGCAGAGTTTCCCGTAGCGTTACTGGTTAATGCACTAGGCGTCCCGCCGCCCGCAATGTTCGACTTTGCGCGCGCGCATGGCATAAAGGTTGGGGCCCTAGTCGGTACGGTTAATCACGCTTTGAATCAAGCAAGGGCTGGGGTTGATTTACTGATCGCGGCCGGTGGTGAAGCTGGTGGTCATTGTGGTGCCGTAAGCACCATGGTGCTGGTGCCTGAGGTCTGTCGGGCGCTTCAAAAACACAACTTATCGGTGCCGGTACTTGCAGCTGGTGGTATTGCGACCGGCGAGCAAATGGCGGCAGCGATGACCATGGGCGCCGCTGGAGCCTGGTGTGGCAGTGTTTGGTTAACCACTACAGAGGCCGAGACCACTCCAACGGTAAAACGTAAAATGCTCGAAGCAACCGCCAGCGACACTGTGCGAGCGCGTTTGAGAACCGGTAAACCATCCCGGCAACTTCGTTCGGGGTGGACCGACGCCTGGGAAAGCGATGGGGCGCCCGAGCCGCTGCCAATGCCGCTGCAAACCTTAGTATCGGAGCCTGCGCTGCGCAAGGTCGATAAGATGACAGAAGCTGGTCATGACGGCGCTGCAGCACTGGCTACCTATTGGGTAGGGCAGGCGGTAGGTCTGATGAACGCTGAGCAATCGGTGGCCGATGTCATGCTCGATTTCAAGAATGACTTTGTCGAGGCCTACGGCCGCATATCAGCTTTTGTGGAGGGAGTGAACGATGCAACAAGCCACTGACTTTCTGGCTGAGAGCGCGACCCTGGAATCGTTGCTTCACGATTTGAGCGACGCGGACTTTGATCGGGTCACTCAGTTCAAAGATTGGACGATCAACGATGTCATCCGGCATCTCCATTTTTGGAACAAGGCGGTGCAAGTGGCTGCCGAAGGTGAGTCGGCATTTCAGGCCTTTTTTCAGCCGGTGGCGGACCATTTGGGCAAGGGCGGCACGTTGCCCAGTTTTGAGAAACAGTATTTTGATGGCCTCTCAGGAACTGCTCTAGGTCAGCAGTGGTATGAACTTGCTAAGGAGGCAGCCGCCACCTATCAGGCCATGGATCCCAGTAGTCGTGTGCCTTGGGCGGGGCCAAGCATGAGTGCACGCTCTGCGATTTCGGCTCGACAAATGGAGACTTGGGCTCATGGTCAGGAGGTGTTTGATGTTTTAGGTGCCGACCGAGTGGAAGACGATCGAATCAGAAATATCGTCGTGCTTGGCATCAACACCTACGGCTGGACCTTCAAGGTTCGCGGCGAAAACCCGCCAGAACCCACACCCTATGTTGAGCTCCTTTCGCCAAGCGGCGAGGTCTGGACGTATGGGGAGCGGCAAGATGACAACCGCATTCGAGGGAGCGCCGTCGAGTTTGCGCGTGTTGTCACCCAAACCCGGAATATTCTGGATACCTCTCTTAATGTCGATGGGGAACCCGCCAAGCGCTGGATGGCGGTCGCTCAGTGCTTCGCCGGCGGTGCCAATCCACCTCCCGAGCCCGGTTCGCGCTTCAAAGCCGATTGATAAACGCGCCTTCTATCACGGTTTTGCAGTCTTGCTCGCCTCAGAGGCCTGCATGGGTCTCCTCCTGTCTCAATGGTGTAGAGAGTTGGGCTAACTCCAAGTCCTTCGACTATTTCTGCTTAGACGATCGATTTTTCGATATTTTGCCGGATTGGTATCGCGAGAAATTAACCGGAAGAGGGCCTATTTTGAGTGACCTCGCTCGCTTACTGCACCTCCGGAACTTGCTGGAGCAGGGGGCTGATGCTGTCATCTGGCTCGATGCAGACACGCTGATTATTGATCGCGATTGGTCGCCATCGATGCCTGAGCACTCATTACTCGGAGCCGAGTGTTGGCTGCAACGCAATAAACGCGGGAAGCTTGAAGTAAAACGGCAACCTCATAACGCCTTCATGATGTTTGCCAAAGCCTCACCGATTTTAGATTTCTTGATCCATACCACGCAGTCGATCATCCAGCGCATCGACGTGGACCACATTGCCCCCCAAGTTGTTGGACCCAAACTACTCAAAGCACTTCATCCGATGGCTGATTTTGACCTTGAACACAAGGCTGCTGCCATGAGCACAGACTTATTGGTGGGGCTCATGGAGGAAGATCGGGACTTATTGATGTTTTATCGGAGTGCGCAACTAAGTCCGCCCGCATCGTTTAACGTCTGCTCGAGCCTTCATGGCATTGAAGCCGGTGTCGATCTTGACCTGATCAGCAACCGGGTACGCCAGTATCTCGTTGACCAAAAATAGGACTCTCGCGCTGGTTACGACGCAGGGATCTGGCATAGTGCATTCGAAAGTTGGAGGAGTATCAGCATGGCGTTGGAACTAGGGACCTCTCTGATCACAGTGCGCATTGATAGCGATGTTGCCGAAGTCGCCCTGAGTAGAGCCGATCGACGCAACGCATTAAATCGTCAAATGTTGCAAGACCTTACGGCAGTGGCTGCCAGGGTGTCCGATCGCGAGGATTTAAGAGCCGTTATTTTTTCTGCCGAGGGTGAAGACTTTTCGGTGGGTGCCGATCTCAAAGAGGTGGGCTCGATGGAAACCGATGGATCCCTGTTGCGGGCTCGTCGTGATGCCGAGTTAGGTCAAACCATGCTTCAGGCTATCAGATCGATGCATCAGCCAACCATCTGTGAATTGAAAGGGATAGCCACGGGAGGCGGAGCCTGTATTGCCGCTGCTTGTGATTTCCGTATTGCTGACTCCACCACGCGTCTTGGGTTGGGCGAGGTCAAGGTGGGTATGAACCTTATGTGGCATGCGGTGCCGCTGTTTGTCGAGCAATTGGGATTGTCGCGAGCAAAGCAACTGATTATGTCGGGTGATCTCATCGAGGCTTCGATACTGAGCGAGTGGGGAATGATTGACGAGGTCTGTGCGCCCGATGACTTGAAAACAGCGGTAGCTGCTTGGGCCGCAAAATATGCCGCTCTGCCGCCTGTTGCAGTTCAGATGATCAAACGGAGTATCAACCAGTATGCATTAGCGCTGAGCGATGCTGTGATGCATATGGACTCCGATCAATGGATTTTAGCGGCGAGAAGTGATGATTTTCGTGAAAGCATCGCTGCATTTATTGAGAAGCGAGCGCCACATACAACCGGCCATTAGTATTTGCCGTAGAACCGGGTAGTGGCTTTTGAATAACCCATTCAATCGCACCCATCCTAAGAAAAAACAGACGGATAAATTCCATGACCACACCCCATATCGAGGGCTATTGCGATCCTCGTTTTAGTGCCGTTGAGAAGCAGTTCATCCAAGCGATCGCGAGCGGATTCGATACCGGAGCCTCGGTTGCTATCGAGTATCAAGGTGAGATGGTGGTCAATTTATGGGGTGGATTGAAAAAGCAGGGGTCGGATGAGCTTTGGGTCGAAGATACTCTCGTCAATATCTACTCCACTACCAAGGCCATCATCGCGACTTGTATTCTCATGTTAATCGACGAGGGCAAGCTCGATATCGACAGACCGGTGTCAGATTACTGGCCCGAGTATGGGTGTGAAGGCAAGGAGAACACTAAGGTCTGTGATTTTCTCTGTCACCGAGCGGGGATGCATGGGATTCGGGGTGGGGTCCCGCACTATGACTTCAGGGACTGGACAGCTTGGACCGACGCTTTGGCTTCACAAGCACCGTTGCGAGCGCCGGGAACCTCTCAGGGATACCACGCTTTGACCTTTGGCTGGCTGGCCGGCGAAATTATCCGACGAGTTGATGGCCGCTCGGTGGGTCAATACGTCGCTGAGGAAATCGCGCAACCTTTTGGTCTCGATTTAAAAATCGGATTAGAGGACTCAGACATCTCACGATGTGCGGATATATCTCAAGACGTTAGACCCGGTGGCTGGTTGATGACGGCGATCGCCATGACCCCCGATTTTTTACTCTCTGAGCAGCTGCGAAAGCTCAAGGCTTTTTTGCGCACCGACGACTTCAAAGTAGCGTTTGCCATGCGTTCTAGTGATGCCAATGAGGTGAATTCCGATGAATGGCGCAAAGCTGAAGTCCCGTCTGCCAATGGGCACAGCACCGCGAGTGCCCTAGCGAAACTGTTTGGTATCTTAAGCACAGGCTGTGAGCGAGACGGGAAACGATTGATGACAAAGAGCACGTTGGATTTTGGCCTGCAACCGTTATCCGAGGGGCCGGATACCGTGCTTTTTAACGAAGCCATTCGCTACGGCGTAGGCTTTGACCTCGGTTTGGGTATGACCACGATTGGACGCGATAAGCACCCAGCGCGGATATTTGGTCATTGCGGCATAGGCGGGAGCGTAGCCTTTGGCGATCCTGAGAGGGGTGTTGGTTACGCGTTTCTGTGCAATCGCATGCACAAGCCTCGAGAGCTCTACCAAACCTCTAACGCCCTGACTCGAGCGGTGTTTGATATTACTGGATAGCTCTTTTCGCCCATCAGGCGTTGCCCATAAAAAAGGCAGCTTACGCTGCCTTTATAGTTGGCTCATCCAGCTCTCGGCAGAGCCTCGGTCGTTCACCCGGCGCCGAGCAGTGCTCGTCGAAACCCCGGGCTCATCCAGCCCTCGGCAGAGCCTCGGTCGTTCGCCCGGCGTCGAGCGGTGCTCGTCGAAACCCCGGGCTCATCCAGCCCTCGGCAGAGCCTCGGTCTTTCGCCCGGCGTCGAGCGGTGCTCGCCTAAACCCCGCGCTCATCCAGCCCTCGGCAGAGCCTCGGTCGTTCGCCCGGCGTCGAGCGGTGCTCGCCTAAACCCCGCGCTCATCCAGCCCTCGGCAGAGC